>NC_018015.1:1300208-1625260 GCF_000265525.1 Thermococcus cleftensis | reverse complement strand
AGTTGCCCTCCCTGAAGGCGACGGCTCCGACGTTGGTGTTGTTCTCGTAATAAACCGTTGCCGCCGGTGATGTGGCGTAGCTGAGAACGAGAGGATACTCACCCTCGCTGAAGGCTCCCCATGCCTCGCTCCAGCCCTTGACTATCTGGACGTCGTTGGCCTTGAGCCTCTCCCAGTAGTCGAGCCAGTCGTCACCGTAGACCGCTATCGTCCAGAGGAGGAAGGCCATTCCCGGCGAGCTGGTGCGCGGGTCCTCGATGATGAGCTTGCCCTTCCACTCGGGCTTGGTGAGGTCTTCGAGACTTGCCGGTGGGTTCTGAACCATGTCCTTGCGGTAGTTGATGGCTATGTAGCCGTAGTCGTAGGGGGTGAGGTGAAACGTCGGGTCGAACTTCTCGATTATCCAGTCCGGAATAACGTCCGCGTTTGCCGGCCTGTAAGGCTCGAGTATTCCGGCATCGATGGCCTTGGCGAGGTAGCTGTTGTCTATGCCGACCACCACGTCCGCCTGAGGATTGTCCTTCTCCAGTATGAGCCTGTTGAGAACCTCACCGGCGTCGCCGATGAGGACGAGGTTCACCTTGACGCCGTACTTCTGCTCAAATATCGGCACTATCTCCTTCATCCACCACTCTATGCTGTCGTAGGAGTACACCGTCAGCGTCTCCTCGGCTTTAACGGGCCTGGGAGAGGCCAGAACGCCGAGGAGGAGGACAACAACCAGGAAAAGGCCCAGCCTTCTCATCTCACCACCTCCACTACCGGGTTTTGGTTTCCAATAATGGGGTAATAGCAGGGCTAATAAAGCTTTGCTTCACAGTTTCGGGAAGTCGGAAAAAGTTGAGAATAAAATCAGAGATTCACGGCACCGGTGGTGTAGACGTATAGGAAGTAAGCATATACAGCCAGAAAAACACCAGCGGTTACCCTGTCTATCCTACCAGTGAGCCTCAGGACGGCCGTGAGAAGGCCCATGACGAGCAGTGTCAGCGGGAGAGTAAAGGTGAAGACCGTCGCATCAACGCGTATCGGGTTTATGAGCGAGGCTATGCCTATCACCATCAGCACGTCGAGTATGTTGGCCCCGATGATGTTGCCCACGCTTATGTTGGGGAGCCTCTTGATGGTGGCCATCAGGGAGTTGGTGAACTCCGGCAGGGAGGTCCCGATGGAGACCATGGTGAGGCCTATCACCACCTCTGGAACGCCGTAGGCCCTTGCTATCGTGACCGCGCTGTCCACCACCAGCTTGGCACCGGTGACTACAACCAGGCCACTTGCGAGCATTATCAGCGCGTCCCTCCTCGGATTACCCCTGCCGCCCTCCGGGAGCTCCTCGAGGGTCATGTGTTTCCGGTAGAGGTAGTAGAGGAAGCCAAAGTAGATGAGGATAAGGCTCAACCCGTCGAGCCTGCCGATGGTTCCGTCGTACATCAGCAGTCCCGCGTAGGCAGTAACTCCTACCATGAAGAGGGAGTTCTTCCAGGCGGTCTTCTCAACGCTGAGGGGCCGCAGAAGTGCGGAGACGCCGAGAATGAGGGCGATGTTGGCGAGGGCACTTCCAATCGCGTTGCCCAGCGCTATGTCAGGGTTCCCCTGGTAGGAGGAGATGGCCGAGACGGTAACCTCCGGCAGAGTGGTGGCTATGCTCGCCAGGACGAGCGCTATGATGAACTCGCTCACCCCGAAGCCCTTTGCAACCCGTGAAGCGGCTTCAACGAAGTAGTCGCTTCCCTTGATGAGCAGAACCAGTCCGACGGCAAAGAGGATTATTTCAACTATCACCTTCTCCCACCGGGATAAAATAGGGAGCGGCCTTAAAAGTCATTCCCCTTCTCCTTGCCCTCCATGCGTATGACGTAGTCGGCCGCGTTCTGAAGGGCAACTGAAAAGCCCGGCTCCACTCCTATGACGATTGTTTCCTTGCCCTTCCTCTTGGCCTCGTTTATTATGGGCAGGAAGTCGGCGTCGCGGGTCGCGAGGGCTATCACCTCAACGTCGGAGTTGTAAATCAGCTCCATCGCCTCTATCGCTATCCTAACGTCGGTGTCGCCGGCGACTATGATTGGCTCAAGCCCCTGGTTCACGACGGCCTCTATCAATCCCTGGGGGGCGTACTGGTTGAGAACAACCTTGGCGACCCGAATCTTTCCTATCCTCTCGAGGGCCTCAACGATGTCCTCGAGCTTTATCCCAAACTCCTTGCGCAGAATGTTCGGACCGTCAATTATCAGCCCTATACTCTTGCCTTTAACGGGCTTGGCAGGTTCCTCCCCTACCTCCTTCTCACCCCTGCGGAGGACCTTGAAGATGCTCTCCTTCATCGCTCACCACCCTTGGGAGTCAGGATTATGGTGTAGTCGGCGGCGTGCTTCAGTGCCGCGGAAAAGCCTGGTTCAATTCCGAGGACTATCGTTTCCTTCCCCTTCTCCTTGGCTTTCAGTATGACCGGTAGAAACTCGGCGTTTCTAGTGGCGAGGGCTATGGCGTCGATGTTGGGGTTGTAAATCTCGCGCATCGCCTCGACGGCCAGCTTGACCCCGGTCTCGCCGGAGACAACTATAGTGTCGAAGCCCTGGTTGGAGATCGCCTCTATCAATCCCTGGGGGGCGTACTGGTTGAGAACAACCTTGGCGACGCGCAGGTCGCCGAGACCCTCGAGGGCCTCAACGATGTCCTCGAGCTTTATCCCAAACTCCTTGCGCAGAATGTTCGGACCATCGATGAGGAGGGCTATCTTCCTACCCCTGCTTATCTTCCTGCGCATCATTCCGATGCTCCTCATTCCGTCCTTCGTCATCGATATTATGCGCTCCCAGTTGCTGCCTGCCATGGGAGGTCACCGTTGGGATTGTGGGAATGAATCAATGGGATACCACACTACCTACGGGACAATCCTATAAAAAGGTTGATTCCCAGCCCGGGAAAACTTTAAAACGATGGGTTATAAAATCCGCACAGAGTGAAAAAGTACGCCGGTGGGAGCATGGCGGTGAAGTCCAAGTCCGGAAAAGCTCCACTCAGGGGAAAGCTCACAGCTATGGCGCTCGGGATAGCCACCGCCCTCGTGGCCATAGTCATCGTCGCCGCGCTCTTCGGAGAGAACTTCGACGACAACGGTATTACGGGGGCGGTTGCCGGAACCAGCGCGGCCGTTCTCATGGGGCACGCGCTCGGAAAGCTCAGGAGGCACGCCCTCAAGGCTTACTTTGGGCTGGTGTTCCTCAACACCATCACCGCGGCGCTCGTCGTCAAGTGGCTTTCCCTTAGCCCCGAAGGTGCCTTTCAGTTCCTCCTGTACCTGCTCCCCCTGTACCTCATCGTCGGCATCGTGGATCATGTTATCCTGAAAACACTGGAGAAAAGGGAAGCTCAGAGGAGCCTCTTGTAGTAGTACCAGAGGCCCCTTATTATATCCCTGACTTCAATCATTGTGAACATCTCCGTCCTGTCTATGAGCTTCGCCGTTTCCTCCCAGCTGTGGGCCTGAAGGACGCGGTAGATGAGAAGCTTTATCTGTCTCTCATCTAGGTAGGGCTTCATCCAGCCGTCGAGGAAGTAGAGCTTGACGATTGGCTTCACCGCATCAACCACCGTGTCGTAGGTCAGAACCTTGCCCGTGAAGGCGTCGAGCCTCTTCTTCTGAATCTCCGTGAGGTGGACGGGGTAATCGACTGCCTCGCCGAAGGGCGTCTCGAAGAGCCAGCGAACTATTTCAGGCTCAAGCTCCCTGTGGGTGTCACCGAGCCACTCGGTCAGCCTGATCCTGAACTCGTCGCTGGCCTGGCGAATGAGCTTCTTCGCCCTCTCGCTTATCGGTTTAAGGACTATCGCCGTGAATTCGCCACTCACCGGGTTCCTGGCGGGGCTGAGGTGCACCACCGCGAAGCCGTTCCTGACCCAGAACCTGGCGAGCTCTTCGCTCGCTCCGAAGCCCGAGCCTATCCAGTCGAGGCCCTTCTCCCTGGCTTCCTTCTCTAGCAGTTCTAAAGCTTTGCTTCCGAGGCCCAGATCCATCGCATCTGGGTGGGTGGCGATCCTGACTATTCTATACCCCTTCAGCTTGGCGAACTCCTTCGCCAGGTGGTGCTTGACCATCATGTCGGGGATTATGTTGCCCCTAGGCTTGTAGCCCTTGGCCATCTTGTCTATAACTTTCTTCGGAATCCCGCCCTCCTTGGCTATCTGTATCGCCGTCACGATCTTTCCGTTCTTGAGCCTCAGAACCCTCGCCTCGTGGTGGGGCGCATCGGCGAGCAAAGCCACGTCGCTCGGCCTGTTGCGGTAGTGTGCTAAAACGTAGATGCCCACGAAGTGCCTCAGATCGGGCCTGTCGTTCTCGAACCAGTCGTCGAGGTCGGGCTCTTCGAGGTAAACCTCCTTCCTCTTAATCAGCTCGAAGTCCTCCTCTGTCAGCTCGACCGGTTCAGCATCGAGCAGGAGGACGTCGAAGAGCCACCCCTCTATGGGATCGTTCTCGGCGTAGCGAATGGGCTCGTCCATGTGGAGCTCCTTAAAGGAGCGCTTCTCCCTGGCTTTCTTCAGGAACTTGACTGAAAAGCCCCTTCCTGCTCCCTCGTAGCCGTGAATCGTGGAGGAGTAAACAACCCTCTCCTTGTTGAGGTACTTGTGGAGTATCGGCACGTGGATTCCAGCGGCCTCGTCGAGTATGTACAGGTCGGCGCTCTTGCGGTAGCCCTCGGTGGGCGGATAATACCTGAGCCCGATCTTCCTGGCGTAGAGCTCCTTTATCAGGCCCCTCTCCTCGACGACGTGGGGCTTGAAGCCGAGCCTCTCCAAAGCCCTCTTGGCAAAGCGGAACAGGGCCTGGACGTTCTCCGGCTCGGGGGCGGTGACGACTATCCTCGTCCTCTTCTTGAGCGCGAGGGCAAAGCCTATGGCCGCGATCCCAACCGAGACGCTCTTGCCCCTCCCCCTATCGGCTGTAAGGACGAGCATTCCCTCCTCCTCGACCAGCCCCTCAAAGGCCCTGAGAACTTCCACCTGCCCCTCGGTGAGGGCCATCTCGTAGAGCTCGCGCGGGAAGAGGGTCTCCTCAGGAATGGGAACGCCTTTCCTCGCTTTAATCCTCGCCTGGGTCTTGCTCCTCTTCGGCTTCTTCTTCGCTTTCCCGTTTTCGGTGATGATGTATATTCCATCGTGCTCCGTGAACTTCCTGATAAGCCTCCTGTTGAAGCGCTTCTTGACGTCGTCTATCGTGTAGGGTGGCGTTACGAGGCTCTTGTGGAAGCCCGTCCACATGTTCTTCCACTTCTCGAAGGGGTGGGCCAGGATAAATATCAGTCCGCCTCCCCTGACAGTCTCGATTATCCTTCCGAGGTCGTTCGGGGAGTAGTCGTAACTCATGTCAAGGATAAGGAGGTCGTAGGTTCTTCCGAGGATATCGCGGGTGTGTTTGAACGTGACGGCCTTGACTTCCGCGTTCGAGCCGGCCAGAACGTCGAAGTGCTTCCTGAAGGCCTCGTAGCGCTTCCTGCCGAAGGTCTCCTCGCCGAGGGCATCGGTGGCGTAGAGAACCTCTATTTTGCCTTCGCTCTCGTCGCGGAGGCGCTTCTTCTTCAGCTCCTCCAGGATCCCGTCCAGAACCCTCGCGGAGGCGCCAGCAAGGATTCCAGCCAGTTCGGCCTTTTTCAGGGTGTCCCCCTCTATGATTATCATTCTCCTGTGGAACTTCTCAAGCGCTTGAGCAAGGGCAGTCTCGGTGAGCTTGAGAACGGAGTCCTTAACCTTCTCGCCCTTGGCGTAATCCCTAACCTCTTTATCAAAGCGGACCTTGACGGTCACGGCCGCCACCTCCCGGATAAAGGGGAGAAGGGGGATTTAAAAAGGTAGCTCAGGATCGTGGTCAGCCCGCCACGAAGCTCACCATCACGCGGTATCTGGCCGGAAACTTCATTTCCATTATCCTTTTCCTCTCGGCGTCTATCAAAGCCTCCAGCCCGCGAAAGTCCCTCTCGTCTATGTAGCCCCTATCGAGGAGTTCCCTCCCAAGGGCCTCAGTTTCGTTGAGTGTGGCCAGGCGCTCCCGGTCCCAGCATTCCCTGTCCCAGACCCACACCGCGCCGAGGCTCTCAAGCTCTGAGAAAAGCGCGTCCCTCTCGCTCTCGTTGAGCCACAGCTCGAGGTAGTGAACGGAGTAATCGGGGTCGTCTGCATAGACCGGCGGGTTGTCCAGGAGGTGCTCCCGGAAGATCCTCTCCACCTCCGGCGTCGCCCTGACGTACCAGCTCTCAAGGCAGGGAGGACTGACCGAGGAGTTCCGCTCCACCGGCTGTATTCCCGCCAGGAACCCCTCGGGAATTGAGTGGTGCACCGTGTTGAAGGGATATCCTGCGAAGATGAAGGCGTAGCCAACCAGTAGCAGGGCGGAGAAGAGCACCGCCACCGCCAGGGCCTTTGCAGGCTCCCTGTCGGCGAAGTCCCTTATCTCGAAGGCGAAGGCTACACCCGCGAGGGTTATCACCAGGCCCTGCAGGAGCGCCAGGGTTCCGACCACCGGGAACAGCTCGACGCTCGCCTCGCCCAAGCGGTCCCCGTATTCGGAGATGCTCTCGTTGAGCCAGACCACGTGTGAAAGCCGGAGGTACAGCTCGCTCGCGTTCCAGTTTCCCTTTCCGTCCTTCACTTCCTCAAGGATCCGCTGAATCTCTGCAGAGCGGTTCTCAATCAGCTCCTGAATTTGGGGTCGGTAATCGTACTCGGTTGGGAGGTTCAGGTCCCCCGAAGTCCTAACATAGAGCGTATCCCCAGCCCTCCACACTATCTCCCCGTTCCTCCCGGCCTCCAGGACGGCATAGGTCTTGGGGAAGTAGATGCCGTACGTCACGGGCGTACCCACAACCACCGGCACCTCCGGCACGTCCCGGAGGAGGAACTCCGCTATGCCGCAGTCCACGAATGGGACGGCCACCAGGAGAAAGGCCAGGGCAAATATCACCTTCGACGACTTCCTCATCACCCGATCCCTCCGAAGTCGAACTCCAATATGGTAACGTTCGCACAGAAACCGAACTCCCTTCCCGACCTCTCCAGCCCATTGAGGGAAGCGGACATCACGGCATCAACGGCACCCTCGTCCAGTCCCCCTGTCTCGAGCAGGTCCTCCCGGACCAGCGATACCAAGGCGTCATCAATTTCCAGCCTTTCGGGCCACGAAGGAAGGGAATAGACGTAGAGCACAGTGGTTTCTTCGGACAGATTGTCGAGTAGCCCTTCCGCCCTCTCCGGGAGAAGTGCCAGCGTTATTGAGAGGGCCCTCCCGTTCCACCTCTCGACACGGACGTACTCCGCCGAACCCACGGCGTCGAGCAGGAGGGAGTCCACCCGGGCGTTGCGAGGGACGTAGTAGGCCCTCTCGCCGCAGAAGTTGAGCTTATCCTCCCATTTTGACTCGACACCGAGGAGCGGGTCGTGTTCCTGAAGGAGGCCGTAGGAGATGAAGGAGACCCCGATGATAAGGGCAAGAAGGAGTGCCAGGTTCCTGAAATCCGAGAGCATCTCAATGAGGACGTCGATCCTGGAAAGCAGGAGAATCGCGCCCGCCAGCAGGAGAAGCGAAACCACGATCTCACCCGGAACCGGGTTCCCGCCGTGGAAAAGCCTGTAGGGATAGGGTGGCCTCACCAGGATCTCCGTCACGTTTTCACCGCGTTTGAGTTTCTCAAGTTCACTCCTGACCTCGAGGGTTATCCTGAACAGGCTCATAGCGTGGATAAAGGTCGATTCGTTTCCGGTTTCAGACCAGAGTGCGATGTATTCGGAGGTGAGGTTGAGGAAGTTGCTGTAGGATCTCTCCAGCCCCATTAGTTCCAGCCGGTAGTGCTCGTCCGGTTTGCCCTCACGCCCCCTGACCAGGAGGTAGTACTCGCCGGTAGACGGCAGGTAAGAATAGCCAAGCAGGGAATCCTCAAGGGAGCGGACGTAGAGAGCCGGCAAAATCGGGCTGACGTTTTCATGGTAGTGGGCAACGACCCGGCTACCGGGGTAGCCCTCCAGCATCTCGCCGACCTGGCGATAGCTCCACCACTGGACGACGGTTAGGAGGACCATGCCCGCTATTGCGAGCGCCGCGAGATGTTTTCTCCTGGAGAGTTTCATCACCACAACCATGGTTGATGTCCTTAAATACCTTTCGGGGTTGCAAACACGTCGCGGAGACGACTATCGAAACGCTAAGCTTTTATACGAAAAAGGCCGAGTTGGTTCGGTGGTTTCTATGGCGAAAGGTCTGGGTGAGAAAGACTTAGGAAAGTTCAAGCTCGTCGGAAACATCGACGCCTTCAGAAGGAAGGTGGTCTTCCAGGTCACCGAAATAAGCGTGGAGAAGGACGACTACTTCTCAAGGCTCTACCTCTACGACGGGAGGAAGGTCAGGCCCTTTACCTCTGGCAACAAGGACGCGAACCCGCGCTTTTCTCCCGATGGTAAGCTGATAGCCTTCACCTCGAAGCGGGACAAGGAGAGCAAGGAGGCCGAGCTCTACGTTATTCCCACGGACGGCGGGGAGGCGAGGCTTTTAGCGAGGTTCAAGTACGGAATCAAAAACCTCCGCTTCACCGAGGACGGGAAGGGAATAGCGGTCGTCACGCCGATAGACATTGAGAAGAAGCCGAAGGATGACGTCCACCTGATTAAGGAGCTTCCCTTCTGGTTCAACGGCGTCGGCTGGGTCTACGGGAAGAGGAGCGTTGTTTACCTGGTGGATATTGAAAGCGGGAAGAAGAGACGGCTGACGCCGAAAAACCTTGACGTCTCGCAGATTAGGTTCTATGAAGGAAAGCTCTACTTCATAGCCCAGGAGGACCGCGAGAGGAAGCCGATGGTGAGCGACCTCTACGTCCTCGAGGGCAGGAAGGCAAGGAGACTAACCCCCGGGGAGTGGAGCGTAAGTGACTTCATTCCCCTCGACGACGGGACGTTCATTTTGAAGGCCAACACGAGGGAGAGGGGCATTCCCACGAACACCCACATCTACCACTACAACCCGGAGACGGGAGAGCTAAGGAAGCTCACCGCCAAGCTCGACCGCTCGGCCTACAACTCGCTCAACAGCGATGTTCGAGGGCCTCAGAGGGCGGAGCTGGCTTTTAAAGACGGCTGGATTTATTACGTCGCCACCGACGGCCCGAGGGCCAACCTCTTCAGGGTTAACCTCGAGGGGAAGATAGAGCACGTCATCGGCGGGGACAGGAGCGTCGAGAGCTTCGCTATAGGCGATTACATAGCCTTCACCGCCCAGGACGCGGTTACACCAACGGAGCTCTACGTCCTCCGCGACGGGAAGGAGAAAAAGCTCACGGACTTCAACGGCTGGATTAGAGACTACTCCCTCTCGAAGCCCGAGCACTTCAAGGTTAAAGCCAGCGATGGCGTCGAGATAGACGCATGGATAATGAGGCCCGTTGATTTTGAGCCTGGGAAGAAGTATCCGGCCGTTCTGGAGATTCACGGAGGGCCGAAGACGGCTTACGGCCACTCCTTCATGCACGAGTTCCACGTTCTTACTGCCAAGGGCTTCGTGGTAATCTTCTCCAACCCGCGCGGCAGCGACGGCTACGGTGAGAACTTTGCCGACATCAGGGGGCACTACGGCGAGCGGGATTATAAGGACCTGATGGAGGTTGTTGACGAGGCCTTAAAGCGCTTCGACTTCATCGACCCGGAGAGAATCGGCGTCACCGGCGGCTCCTACGGCGGCTTCATGACCAACTGGATTGTCGGCCACACGAAGCGCTTCAAAGCTGCCGTAACCCAGCGCTCCATCTCGAACTGGGTGAGCTTCTTCGGCACGACTGACATCGGCTACTACTTCGCCCCCGACCAGATAGGAGGCGACCCCTGGAGCAACCTCGATGGTTACTGGGGGAAGAGCCCGCTGAAGTACGCGCCGAACGTTGAAACGCCTCTCCTCATAATCCACAGCATGGAGGACTATCGGTGCTGGCTGCCGGAGGCTCTGCAGTTCTACACGGCTTTGAAATACCTCGGCAAGACCGTTGAGCTTGCCCTCTTCCCGGGCGAGAACCACGACCTCAGCAGGGGCGGAAAGCCGAAGCACCGCGTTAGGCGCCTGGAGCTTATAGCCGGGTGGATGGAGAGGTGGCTCAAGGAGTGAGCCTTTCCATTTTTTCACAACACTTAAATACGTGAACTCACATATTCCAGTGCGGTGATGCTATGCCGAACATAACCCTCTCTATCCCCCCCGACCTCTACAGGCGAATGAAGAAACACCCCGAAATAAAGTGGAGTGAGGTAGCGAGAAAGGCCATAGCGGAGTATTTGGCCAAAATCGAGGCCGAGGAGCTGGGTTCTGAGGAGATACTGTCCCTTCTCGGCGAGGACTTCAGGAGGGAGCTTGAGAGCACCCCCCTTGAGAAATACGAGGAGGCACTTGAGAAAACGAGGGATGCGGAATGGAAGAGGCTCTCTACGACACCAACGTCCTGATTGAAGCGACAAAATCCGGAAAAAAGCTGAACGGATACACAACCGTTCTAAACGTCGTGGAGTTCCCGAGGGCGCTTGAGCTCGGACTGACGGTGATAACGCCGAGCCTCGAAGACTACCTGCTGGCGATTAAAATATCGCAGGCGATGGTGAGGAGGGGGACGCCTGTCCCGGCGGTTGACGCGATAGTTGCCGCCGTGGCGATGAACAGGGGGCTGAGGCTCGTCACGGAGGATAGGCACTTCGAGTGGATAAGGAAGGAGTTCGAGGGGCTAAGGCTCAGCTCGGAGAAAAAAGAAGGGGCTCAGAGAGTGTAGTCCAGAACCCTCTTGGCCTCCTCGATGTGCTCGGGGTAGACGTTCTTTATCTCCGGGTGCAGGGCCTTGATGACCCTCCCAACGAGCACGAAGAGGGTTCCCGCTATTATGGGAAGCTCGTTCACTACCTCCTCCTCGAGCGGAATGTCGCCGGGTATCTTCCTGAGGACGTACTTCCTGATGGGCTCGATCTGAACCTTCTCGTCTTCGATGACCGCTCTAAAGAGGTTGAGGCTGTTCCTGAAGCCCTTTGTGATGGGTATGTGCCTGAGCTTTATCGTGCCTGAGCGTTCGGCCTTGGCATTTTCGTAGGCCACTTCGAAGAGGTCAGCGAGCTTTTTCTCGACTATCTCCATCATCTCCTCGGCGCGGGGCTTAATAACGGCCAGCTCACAGGTTCTTTCGAGTATCTTCTGGAGCTGGGGGTATGGAATCACCATCTCCGCCACTGCCATCACCTCCGTTTTCTTCGCGAGAATTTTAGTAACTCAAAGTATATAAAACTTTCCCCGAGGTTTTTAAACCCAGCCGCAGACTCGAGACCATGAGGGCCTACGTGATAGCGTTCCCTGAAAAGAAGTGGGAGAACTACACTGTTCCAGTGGCTGATGAACCTGTGATTAAGCTCACCGAGAGGAGGCTTTTGATGAGCAAGAGGATAGACGAGGTCATCACTGTGGTCAGGAGGGACAGACTCAGGGTTTATTCACTCCACGTCTCGAATCCCCTTCCTGTTTCCGCGAGGGGCAAGATGGAGGCTCTCCTGAAGGCCCTCCCGGAAGCGCCGTTTTTCCTGGCCGAGGGCAACATGCCGCTGATAATGCCCTTCCTCGTGAACTACATGACGGGCCTCTTCTACGAGAACGAGCCGGAGGCCCTGATACCCGTCTGGAGGGACGGGACGGCAGAGGTTACGCATGCGGTTTACGAGCCTGACGCCCTTGCCGATGCCATTGAGGCGGCACTGGCCGAGGGATACCGGAGCCTGGGCAGGGTAGTGGAGTTCCTCGACTACGAACCGCTGCCAATTGAGGAACTGGCGAAGAGGAACCCGAAGGTCACGCTGAGCTTCTTCAGGGTGCGGAACTCCTTCGACGTCAGGTTCGCTGAGGAGACGCTGGAAAAGATGAGAAGCCAAATTTGATTGGAAACACTTCAAAATTATGTAAGAAGGCTTAAATAGTTCAAAGCCTACAATAAACTAAGGGTAGGAGTCCCGAAAAGTTCTTCTGCTCGGTTCGGACCAAAAAGGAGAGAGTATTATGAAAAAAATTTTGAGCGCAGCGGTATCGCTGCTCATGCTTTTCAGTCTGGTGGCAGTGCTGGGGCCCCCGTCGGCTTCCGCAAAGCCCCTGACGGATTACAACGTGCTGGTTTTAAAGAACTCTGACGCCTGGGGTACGCCTGCTGTTGAGTATACCCTCACGGGCATGGGGGTACCATACGACGTCATGACGAGTACGGAACTTCAGAACAGAACAGCCCAGACCCTAATAGATGCGTACGACATGATTATCATTGTAAGCGACCAGTCCCAGGACTTTTACGACGAAATAGGGCCACAGATGGGCAAGCTGGAGGATTACGTAAGGGCAGGAAGGGTCCTCGAAATCCACGCCGCCAACTGGGGCTGGGGCGGTGGAGTGTGGACGACACCCCTGCCCAGGGACGTGACGCTGACCAAGAGCTACTCACGCAGGGATTACGTTATCGCCAACAACACGACCCTCGCCAGCAGTTACGCAAGCCACGCCTACCTCAACAACCTTCCCGCCGACGCGGAGATAATCACAGTTCAGGCACCATCGGGAACTCCCGAGTACGGCAGGCCGAGCACTGCAGTCTACACCCTTGGAAACGGCAGGGTGTTTGTAACAGGCCTTACCATCGAATACAGCGTCGCAAGAAAGGGGCCCGAATGGGAGGCGTTCTACAGGGAGATGATACTGAACAACCTGGGTTACTCCCAAGTGGTTCCCACACCTGAGACACCGGCTCAAAAGGGAATAAACGTGATGTTATTCAACTTCTACTACTACATTCAGTACCACAGGAACCTCGACAGATACAACACCCTCTACGGGGAGGCCCTCGATGGGGGGCTGGACAACGAAACCCTCGGTCTGGCGACGATACAGAACGACACAGCCGCTGACTACTACGCCAACGCGAGCCAGTACGGGCCGGTTGTTGCGAACTTCCCGAGGATCTACATCTTCATAGACCTGAGAAAGGCGGCGCTTCACCAGAAGCAGGCAGTAGGAATACTTGAAGAGGGAATGGCCGACTGGTGATCTGCCATTCACCCTATTTCTATTGCTTTTCTGACCCTGTCTGCTATCAAAACCGCCACTCCAGCTTTTATTGCATCAACGGGCAGGAACGGCATCACCCCAAGGAGGAAGGCCTTCTGAAAGTCTCCCCCAAGGAAAAGGCCGAGCCTCAGCCAGCCCAGGAGGTATATTACCCCGACCCCGACCAGGGAGCCTCCGAGCATGCCGCTTTTCTTTCCAGTTTTTTCGGCCACATACCCCGCTATGAACGCCGCTATTGGAAACGCGACTATGTACCCCCCAGTCGGCCCGTAGAGCACCGCGAACCCGCCCTGAAAACCGGCGAACACCGGGAGCCCCACGGCACCCATGACCACGTAAACGAGCTGGCTCAGAAAGCCGAGCCTCGGCCCGAGGACGAGCCCGCTCAGGAGAACGACCAGAACCTGAAGCGTTATCGGAACCGGGCCTATGGGTATGCTTATCTGGGCACCGACCGCGGTTAGGGCCGCGAAGAGGGCGGCAAAGGAAGTCTCCCTGGCGTTCATGTAACCACCGAGAGATGCTGGAGGGGAGCCTTAAAACCTTTTGCCGTCGCCGTTGGGAACGTTTTTAAATCCAGCCGAAGAGTGTGAAGCGATGCTGAAGGCCGAAAACGTCTGGCACGTCTACGAGAACGGCAGGGAGGCCCTTCGCGGTGTCAGCTTCGAGATGGGTCAGGAAATAGTCGCCCTAGTCGGTCCCAACGGGAGCGGAAAGACAACGCTGGCCAAGCACCTGAACGGCCTTCTGAAGCCGACTAGGGGGAGGGTTCTCGTGGACGGAATGGACACTCGCGAGCACACGGTGGCGGAGCTCTCGCGCACGGTCGGCTACGTCTTCCAGAACCCCGAGCACATGTTCTTCGAGGAGAACGTTTTTCGCGAGGTGGCATTTGGACCCAGAAACCTCGGACTGAGTGAGGAAGAGATCGAGGAGCGCGTCAGGTGGGCACTGAAGGCCGTGGGCATGGAGGGCTTTGAGGAGAGAACACCGTACTCCCTGAGCGGCGGTGAGAAGCAGAGGCTGGCCATAGCGTGCGTCCTCGCGATGAAGCCCAAATATCTGATACTCGATGAACCCACGACGGGACTCGACGGAAGGTCCGAAGAGGGCGTCGTAGAGGCGATAAGAAGGCTCCACTCGGAGGGGCACGGGATTTTCCTCATAACCCACGACATGGAGCTGGTGGCGAGGCTGGCCGAGAGGGTGGTTCTGCTCCACGAGGGCAGGAAAGTCTTCGACGGTCCGGTGGAGGAGTTCTTCTCCCTGGAACTGCACGACTACGGCCTTGAAAAGCCCGAGCTCCTGAGGATAAGCGAGAGGGCTGGAGTGGGTTTCGTGAGGAGCGTGGACGAGCTGGTGGAGGCTCTGGCGGGTGGTGCGAGATGATCTACCCCTTCTACACTGAGAATGATTCCCTCCTGCACTCCCTCGACCCGCGGGTGAAAATAATCGGAACGGCCGCGGGAATAGCCGCGCTCATGCTCTATAACGATCCAGCCGTTCTGATACCGATGTTCTTCCTCTTCCTGCTCGTCGGGCGGCTGCTTGGTGGGGTTGGGTTGGGGGAGCAACTGAGGCTCCTGAAGCCCCTCCTGCCGATAGTGGTCATAACCCTGGTGGTGTGGCCCCTGATATACGAGCCGAGGCTCAAGGGACTTCTCTTCGGGGTTTCCTTCGCGATGAGGCTCCTCACCTTTGCCCTCCTGACCTTTCTCCTCCTGATGACGACCAGCCAGCGCGACCTTATCCTCGGCTTCGTGAGACTGGGAATGCCCTACGAGTTCGGACTGACGATATCGATAGCCCTCCGCTACATTCCAACCCTCTACCTGCTCTCTAGGAACATAATGGACGCCCAGAGGAGCAGGGGCTGGGAGGTGGACAGGGGGAACTTCATAGTCAGGGCAAAGAAGATGACGGCGGTTCTCATTCCCCTCCTCGTTGCATCGCTCAAAACGGCCCACGAGCTCAGCATAGCCCTCGAAAGTCGGGCCCTTGGGGCTTCTAAGAAGAGAACCTTTCTCTATGACATAGAGATGAGCGCGAGGGACTACGCGGCGGTCGTCCTCGTGCTTGTCCTCTTCGGACTGGCGGTGTACCTCCGCTACGCCCTTGGAATAGGCCACGTGAGCATCTACAACTGAATAATTGCCTTGACGAGGGAGTCAATAGGCAGGGAGTGGTCGCCGAGGCTTGAAACGTAGTCGGGAGGCGCGCGGAGAACGGTGATGCTGAGCCGGTAGTGGCCGCGGTAGGAGCTGGTTCTCAGAACTGCCAGGGCATCGAAGAGTTCCGGAAGGGTATAGAACCGTCTGAACTCGGAAGGAAGGTCGAGCTCGTTCAGCTCGATGGTAGAATGCCCCAGGACGAGAACGAGGCCCTTCCGGTCCACCGCCTTCCGGACCTCCAACAGACCTTCCCTGGACACGCCCGCGAGGGCGGGAAAGCGGGAGGCGAGGACGAGCGAGCCGTCATCAACCGCTTCGAGGGCTTTTAGAAGGTCGTCGAGGGAGTAAACGTTGCCGGCGTAGAGGTTTGAGACGTCCTCGGCGAGGCGCTTCAGCAGGCGCACGGAGAGAACGCCGCCGGGCCCCAGATGGTAAACCGAACCGCTTTTCAGGGCAGACGAGGCCAGGTGGTGGAGGAAAACCGTCTCGGAAAGCTCGTCCGCGAACACGAAGCCGGCCAGGGTTCCCTCACCTAAGCCAAAGGGAAAACCGTCAAAGGGCTTGACCTCCTTGGCCTGAAGTTCGGCCGGCTTGAAGAACATGGCCATCACCTTCGATAACGCGCTCCTGGTATTTATAACTTCCGCAAAAGACAAAGATGGCCTCAGAGGGAAGCGAGGGCGCCTATGGTGAAGAGGCCCAGCAGCGCCAGCACGCCGAACACGAGGCCTGCTATTATGAAGGACAGGAGCCACGCCAGGAAGGCTTTAAGCCAACTTGTGTCAAAGACGGTTTTTATGACCCACATATTGGCCAGGAAGGCCAGCAACGGCGCCAGTGGAGGGAAGATTGCCGCGGTCACAACGGCCACTATTCCGCCAACGATTCCTCCGCCAAGAATGGCTATCATTGCCCTCCCTATTGAGGCCTTCTCTATGCCTATCAGCTTGCCCGCCAGCGACAGGAAGAGGGCCGCGATGAACAGACTGAACAGGAACGCGAAGATGCCTGCAGTGCCTATTGCAACGAGGTGGCCCGGGCCGTACATGGTATCACCCAAAGGCCATTGAAAGGAACGTTAATAAACCTTCCCCAAAAGAAATTTAAATTGCCCTCTCGATTTCCGATTGGGGGGATAAGATGCTTGAATCACTCCAACACGAGATATGGAACTTCCTCTACAAGTACTTCTGGGAACCCATGTTCACAAGGAGCGGTTACAACCCTGTGAACACCCTCGTCTACGCCCTCCTGCTCGGGTTCGGTGCAATATATACCTATAGGTATATACTGAAACCCCTCCGGATTAAAATCGACAGGACGCTCTTTATGGCGGTCACCCTGATGGTCGTCTTCGGGTCAACGGTCAGGGCCCTCGTTGATGGGGGGATCCTACCCCAGAACCCGCTGATACTCACGCCGGGAATCTTCTTCACGACGTTCTTTGTAATGCTCCCCGCGATAGTTCTGGACGCGAAGCTGAAGACATACCCCAAGCTGACCTTTGGCTGGGGCGCACTTCTGGCGCTAGGGGCCAACTACCTCCTCGTCACACACGCCAAGAGCTGGGAGCCCTACGAGCTGACGCTAATCCACACCTTCGTCTCCTGGATTCCGGCCCTGCTGATATACAGGTACCGGCCCTTCGACAGGCTCTACCTCTATGCCGTCTTAGCTCACCTCTACGACATGGGGTCAACGGTGGTGGCGATTCATTTCTACGGCTACCGCGAGGTTCACTGGCTGGAGAACATTCTGGTTCAGCACTTCGGGGCGTACTTCTACTACCCGTGGATAACATTCATTCTTGTTGTGGTCTACTACGGCCTCCAGAAGCTGGTCCCGGACGAGGAGGAAAGACGCCTCTGGTACCTGATGGTCTACGTCCTAGGCCTGGGGCCGGCGATAAGGGACCCCGCCCAGCTGGTGCTGCAGATAGGAGGCTGATCCTTCAGCCGTTCTTCCTTCCATTCCCGTACCTTCCCCGATCTTTCCTGCCTTCCCGGCCCCTCCAATCTAAGGACCCTTGGTGTCCTCTTCCGCCCCCATGGTCCCCTCGTATTGTCCTGCCCTCCTCGATCTCCCTCCTGAGAAGCTTCGCCTCGTTCTCGGCAGTCCCTACCCCGAAAACCCTCGCTATCCTCTCGATGGCTTCAAGCTTTCTGACTATTCCGTCGAGCCACGTGAAGACGTCGCCCGGGTAAACGATGAGGCCGTAGACCTTCCTGAAGTGCTCCGCTATCTG
Organism: Thermococcus cleftensis; assembly: GCF_000265525.1. Taxonomy (NCBI): domain Archaea; kingdom Methanobacteriati; phylum Methanobacteriota; class Thermococci; order Thermococcales; family Thermococcaceae; genus Thermococcus; species Thermococcus cleftensis. Next base: position 1,607,742 of record NC_018015.1, on the reverse strand, counting down.
GGTTGGGTGCTTGCCGTTCCTCCTCAGCTCGATTATCAGGTTGCTAACGCGCTCCATCGCGTAGTCGGTGCAGTCGTCCTCTGGACACATAAAGAACTCCTGATAGATCGTGAACAGCCTCTCCGCCGCGTTGGGGCTGAGTTCTGGGATGACCTTGTCCAGCTCCTCAAGGATCGAGGCGAAGCTGGGCGAGAAGACGTTCGCGCTTATTCTTCCCCTAACCGCGCCTTCAAGCTCCCTCTGGAGCGTCCCGCTCAGGTAAAGGTTTTCGAACGGCAAAAGCTTGACGGCTATCCACTGGGCTGGCTTCTTTCCAAGGTTGCCCCTTATGAAGGACGCCTCCCTGGGGAGCAAAAAGCTCATGCTCACGGCCCTTCCGTAGGGCGTGACCTCCACCAGGGAGCCCTTGAGGCGGACGAAGCCGTACCCGCTGAGCTTCTCCAGAACCTTCCCGGCGCTCTGGTTGGCGCCGAGGCATTTATCCTGCACGTCCTCGATGACGTCGAGACGATTGAAGACGCAGGAGTGAGCCAAAACGTTGTCCTGCTCAAGCTCGTCGCTCCATTCCACCATCACGGGCTCGATTGGAGCTGTTAAAAGCTTGAACGCCACTTCCTCTTCCGTCCCCTCCATCTGGGCGGAATATTTTCTCCCGGGCTCGACTATGAGGTAAACCCTGCCCTTCTCGTGGTAGAGCGGCCTTCCAGCTCGACCAAGCATCTGGTGGAACTCCCTCACGCTCAACCACTTGTTGCCCATGGCGAGGCTCTCGAAGATGACCTGCGATGCAGGAAAATCAACACCCGCCCCCAAAGCCGCTGTCGTAACAACCACGTCGAGCCTTTGTGCCAAAAACTCCATCTCGGTGAGCTTCCTCTGTTTGTATGGCAAACCTGAGTGGTAGGGCTTGGCTTTGAGGCCTTTGCTCGTGAGGTAGGCGGCAAGCTCGTGCGTCCTCTTGCGCGAGAAGGTGAAGACTATGCTCTGGCCCCTGTAGCCCTGCCTGGATTTTCTCATCGCCTCGGCACGGCAGAGGCTCGCTATGTGACGCCACTTCTCGGACTCGTTTCTAGCTATGATTATGTGCCTCTCCAAATCGACGGGCCTCTCGTCGTAGAGGACGAGCTTCAAGCCAAGCTCTCTGGCAAGCTCCTCGGGGTTTCCGACGGTGGCACTCAGGCCTATGAACTGGGCCTTCGGGTAGAGCTTTCTCAGCCTCGCTATCAGGCCGTCAAGCCTCGGTCCGCGCTCCTCGTCGTCGAGGGTGTGAATCTCGTCTATGACGATCGTCCCCACGTTCCCTATCTTCCTCCCCGCTCTGAGGAGGTAGTCAATGCCCTCGTAGGTTCCCACTATGATGTCGGCGTCTATTCCAGTATCGACCACCACCAGCTCGTCCCTCGTCTTAATCCTGCTCATACCGACGCGAATGGCAACGCGGAGGCCGAGTTTAGAATAGCGCCGCTTGAAGTCCTCGTACTTCTGGTTTGCCAAGGCAACGAGCGGAACGAGGAAGAGGAGCTTTTTCCCCTCCATCGCCCTCGGAACGCCCGCCAGCTCACCTATGAGCGTCTTACCGCTCGCTGTTGCCGAAACGACGAGGAGGTTCTCCCCTTTGAGGAGGCCGTTTTTAACGGCCAGGCTCTGAACCGGGAGGAGCTCGCTGACGCCTTCCGCCTTGAGAACGGATTTAAACTTCTCGGGGAGATTCAGCTCGTCCACTTTGAGCTTCTCAACTCTTACGTGCTTTGCCTTCAGCTCGTCCCACTTCGTTATCTCCGGGTGCCTCGTCGGGTCGAAGCGCGGGTCGAAGGCGTAGAGAACCTTATCGAGGTCTCTAAACCTGTCGAGGAGCTTCTTTGCCTGGTCGAACATGGCCACGCTGTTAAAGCGAAAGCGGAGCTCCCTCCTCAGCTCGTCCTCGGCACAGCGCTCGCAGATGTACTCGTCCCGGTATTTTATTCGGTTTCCGGGTGTGAGAACTGTTATTCTGCCCTCCAGCAGGCAGAGGCGGCACAGCTCGGCCTTCTCAACCCTCTTGTTCTGGAGCCTCCGCCTGAAGTAGTCCTCCCACTCATCGGCGTTCACTAGGACGATTCTTGCCCCCCGGAGGAGCTTCTCGATCTCCTTCGGATTGCGGTAGTTGCTCCCCTCAAGGACCTTGAAGAGCCTCCCCTCGCGCATTATGAAGCGGTATATCCTGTCAGCCTTCAGGTTCTTCATCGCGGTGAGCTTTTCCGGCTCGCTCTCGATGAAAAACGCTTCCAGCTCGTTCTTCTTCCTTCCCGGCCTGATGACGAAGAGCACGGACATCACCCTCTCCTTCTCTCGAAGGGTATCCAGCCCTCCTTGAAGGTGTCCAGGATAAGGGTCACCTCGGCCCTCTCGAGGTTCTTGCCGAAGAGATCCTTGAGTCTCCCGACGAAGACCTTAACCTCGTCCGTGTCGTGGAACGAGGCCTTTATCAGTATACTCCGTTCTCCGGTTTTTCTGTAAACCGCCTCGACGTTTTCGAGTTCGGCGACCTTTTTCAGCAGAGAGTCCACGGTATGATCGTCTATCGCGAGCTTGAGCTCGAGGAACGCCGAAACGTACTCGTCCAGGAAAGCCGGGTCGATAACGGCGGAGTAGCCCTTTATCGCACCGAGCTTTTCGAGCTTCTCAAGCCTGTTCTTAACGCTCGCAGGGGACAGGCCTACCCTCTTCCCCAGCTCTGTCAGAGTAATCCTACCGTTCGAACGGAGGATTTTGAGAATTTCCCTGTCCTTCTCGTCTACTCCGGGCATCGGCTCCACCAGCTGGAAAAGGAAAAGAAGGCTCAGCGGGTGATCTTTATCTCCCGCATCAGCTCCAGCGGTTCGGGGTGCTTTTCAAAGTACTCCCTGACCGGCCTGAGGAGCTCGATGAGGTACTCAGCTACCGCGTTCTTGAGGTCGAGCGGGTGGAGCTTGCCCTCGGCAAAGTCCCTCTTGAGCTCCTCAATGGTCGTGTAGGTGACGTCGCCGCCGAACTTGGCCGGACGGTGAATCGTGAACTCTGTTGGCTCTTCCCTGAAGATTATGTACTCGGCCCAGTCGAGGACGGGGTTGTACTTGACCTCCCTGGCCGGACAGAAGGCCTTTCTCAGCTTCTGCTTTATCTCTTCAGGGCTGTCGTGTATGAAAACCGCCGAGTAGGGCTTGCTCTTGCTCATCTTCATCTGGGTCTTCAGCTCCTTGAACTGCTCCTCGCTCTCGATTGGCCAGACCGGCGGCTCCTGAAGGCCGAGGAGGAGGTGGTGGTGCAGGGCAACCGGCTTGAGCTTTTCTCCATTCCACTCGAGGGCGTGGTACTTGAGCTTCTGGGCGACTTCAATGGCTATGACGTGGGCCTTCCTCTGGTCCATTCCGGCGTGGGCTATCGTAACACCCTGGTAGAAGATGTCAGCAACCTGCATTGCCGGGTAGATGAGCTTTGCGAAGTCTATTGCCTCACCCATCTGGCGGCCCATTATCGTTATCGAGCGCATCATTCTCGCAAGGGTAACGTTCTTGGATATGTCTATGACCGTCTGCCAGTAGTCGCCCTTCTCGAGTATCTCGCTCGCGAGAACGAACTCGACCTTCTCTGGTTTACCGCCCATGACCTTTATGCTCTGCTTCATGCCCTCCTTGAAGTAGGTCAAAGCCACCTTCTGGATTGTCTCCAAGTCACCGCCGAGCTTGTCGTTTATCCAGCTGTGCCAGTCGGCTAAGAAAATCCTCGTCTTGATTCCTGCTTTCTGGAGGTCGGCTATCTTCGCCCCAGCCATGAGTCCGGTTCCGAGGTGAATGTAACCGCTTATCTCAAATCCTATGTAGTGCTGCATTGGAACGCCGACTTCGAGCAGGTGCCTGAGGTTCTCTTCAGTCAAGAGTTCCTCCGTGGGCTTCCTCTTTATGAGCTGAATCCTCTCCTCTATGTCCATCACTACCACCTGAGCCTGAAACGGCGGAAGGCTTTAAGGGTTTTACTGCCGGGGGAAAGGAACTCACTGCAGGGCTTCAAAGTTTAACAGGGACGAAAAACTTTCCGATTCATAAGATTTATAACTTCATCAGCCTTAGATAACCCGGTGATACCATGAGGAAGGCTGCAATAATACTGGCTGTGTTTGTGTTCTTTGGAGTGTTTGGATTTGCCATGGCCAGCGCTACGACCATCGGTGTCGATCTCGCCCACGGCGAGAGCGACAAGGGACTGGCTGTTCTGACCGACAAGGACGGCAACGTCATAGCCGAGGGAATGATAAAGACCATCAGCGACGTCAGCTGGGCTTACATTGGCCCGACCGAGAAGGCCGACGAGCTTGGAATCCCCCAGCTCGGTGACAAGATAACCTACGACGCCATAAAGGACGTGGACTTCCTTATCATTGGCCAGCCAACACAGGCCTTCAGTCCGGACGAGATACAGGCCATCGTCCAGTGGTGGAACGACGGCAACAGGATTCTTTGGGTCGCGGGCGATTCGGACTACGGTGACGGCCCGCAGAGGATCGACTTCGCCAACTCAATTCTCGACGCCATAGGCGCCAACCTCAGGCTTGACCAGTGCTCCGCCGAGGACGCCACCAGCAACGCCGGAGCCGGTTATCGTGTCATAGGCCTTGTGAACCCCGACAGCGGAACCCCCGACAAGGACATGCTCACCAAGGACCTCAAGAACGGGGGTAAGGTTCTCTTCCATGGGCCGGGTGTCGTTGCTTACGTCGATGAGAACGGCAACTGGAAGAGCCTCCACGGCGGAATAGCCGAGGGAATATATATCATCGTAACCACCAGCGCCGACGGGCAGATAGTTGAGAACACTGATCCAGCGGCCCAGGCGTACACCGCCGGCGACACCGGCGAGTTCCCGCTCATGGCTGTCCAGCTCTTTGAGGACAAGAAGAACGTCCTCGTCGTCAGCGGTGAGACTCCCTACGGCGGCTACGAGCCGATGTGGACCCCCGAGTACCACGGCGTTGACCTCGACGGCCCGCAGTTCGTCACCAACTTCATTCACTGGGCCATAACCGTCCAGAGCAACCTCGGTAAGGAGGAAACCAGCGAGGGTGGAAGCACCTGTGGCCCAGCGGCCCTCGTGGGCCTCGCCCTTATTCCGCTCGCCCTCTACAGGAGGAGGAAGTGACCCCTCCCATTTTCTTTGTCCCTTGAACCATTAATTTTTTATTGAGTTTCTCGAACCACCCACGATTGGCATAACCGGGTGATAAACCATGAAGAAGCCCGTGGCAATCGGCTTTATCCTGCTCCTTGCCCTTAGTGTTGTTGCCAGCGGTTGCATAAGCGGCGGAAACGGCGAAACTTCAGGAATAACCCTCGTCGTCATAACCAGGCACGACGCGACGATACAGTATATGGTCAAGCAGACCTTCCTCCAGAGTGACATCGCCAAGCAGTACAACATCGTGGACCTCAAGTTCATCAAGGTCCCTGAGAGCCTCTGGCCGAGCTACATCGAGAAAGGCGCTGACGTCGGCTGGGGTGGAGGGCCTACACTCTTCGACGACCTCTACAAGGCCGGCTATCTCGCACCGATAACTGACGAGAAGGTTCTCGGCCTCATAGGGAACCCGATCCCGACCGAGCTGGCGGGAATGCCCATGGTAAGGAAGGACGGAGACAACGTTTACTGGATCGCCGCGGCCCTTTCGTCGTTCGGATTCACCGTGAACAAGAAGCAGCTCGAGAAGTGGAACCTCCCGGTTCCTCAGAAGTGGGAGGACATAGCAAGCGAGGAGTGGGCGCTCAACCCGCCCCAGTACGGCATAGCAGACCCGACAAGGAGTACCTCCAACACTAGGATATACCAGATTATCCTCCAAGCCTTCGGCTGGGAGGACGGCTGGCGCATAATGACCCTCATAGCGGCCAACTCCAAGGTCTACATGCAGAGCGACGCCGTCAGGGACGCAGTCATAAACGGCGAGATCGCCGCTGGAAACACCATCGACTTCTACGGCTACACAGCCATGCAGCAGAACCCGGACTGCCAGTACATAGTCCCGAAGGGGGAGAGCATAATCAACGGCGACCCGATAGCGCTCCTCAAGAACGCCCAGCACCCCGAGGCGGCCCAGGCCTTCATCTACTGGGTCCTCACGGAGGGCCAGGCCGTCTGGATGAGCCCCGACGTTAACAGGCTCCCGATCAACCCGCAGATATTCGAAATGACCATCACCAAGCCCTACGCAGACGTCATCTTCAAGGGCGAGAACGAGGGCAAGACCTATGGTGAGGCCAGGCCCGCCCTCGAGAAGGCCTACCAGGACGCCATAAACGCTGAAGGAATACCCTTTGACGACAAGCGCGCCCTCGAGACCATAAGCGCCGTCCAGTACTACTTCAAGGCCACCCTCGTAGATCCGAACCAGAAGCTCCACGACGCGTGGGTGGCAATAGTCCAGGCATACAGGGACGGTAAGATAACCAAAGAACAGTTCGAGCAGCTCAAGGCAGAGCTTACCGCCCCGATAGAGTTCAAGGACCCCGAAACCGGTCAGACCGTCACCTTCACCGAGGAGTATGCCAAGAAGATAAACGACAAGATCGTGAAGGACAGGAACTTCCAGGACCAGCTCGTCCAGGAGTGGCGCCAGGCGGCGGGCAACAAGTACGACAAGGTACTCCAGGACCTCCAGAGTATGACCGGTTGATTGATAACTTCTTGCAGATTCCTTTCTCTTTTGAACCCTTTTTTGGAAACGGACAAATCAAGCGGTTTTCGGAAATATTTAAATAGACCCGCTCTCGACCAACAAAGAGTGGCTGGTATTGTCGTAAAGGCTAGCGGAGGTTGATGCTCAATGCGGGTAAGCAAGTGGAGCGAGAGACTCTTCGGAACCCCACTGTTCGATCCCGTTGTGGCAGCGTCGTTCCTGTTCCCTCTCCTGTATCTGGTAGCGTTTCTCGTGATCCCAGTGCTGGCGATGCTGGCGGTGGCATTCGAGTACAACGGCCACTTTTCTCTCCACTGGTTCACCAGCATCCTGACGTCGGACTATTACATCAGCTGGCCCACTGGAGACTTCGCCAAGCTCGTCACTATGCCCAACGGGGAGCAGATATACTACATTCAGGGCGTTGATTTCGGAGTGGTGCTCAACTCAATAATAGTTGCCATAAGCGTCATGATACTGACGACTATACTCGGAACCATCTTCGCCTTTGTCATGGCACGTTACGACTTTCCGGGCAAGAACATCATGCGCATACTCCTCTTCGTCCCGCTCCTCGTCACGCCCTTTGTCAACGTCTTCATCGTCAAGAAGATGTTCCTCCCCAACGGCCTAATAAACTGGATATTCTACGACACCCTCCATATATTCCCTCACAGGGTGGTCATAGACGGTCTCGTCGGCGTCATAATCGCCCAGACCCTGACATACTATCCGATAGTCTACCTCAACGCCTACGCGAGCTTCATCAACATCGATCCAACGCTGGAGGAGCAGGCCGAGAACCTTGGAAGCAGGGGATTCCACCTCTTTAGGACGGTCACCTTCCCGCTTGCCCTTCCGGGAATAGCGGCCGGTGCAACCCTCGTCGGCATCTTCAGCCTCGAGGACCTTGCCGCGCCGATAGTCTTTCAGGGCAATCCCCTCGCCAGGAAGCTCATGTCCTTCCAGATTTACAGCGCTTTCACCAGCGGTTTCAACGTTGGCAGTCCACAGCTCGCCGCGCTGGCCCTCATAATGCTCACCATAGCTATCCTAATGTTCCTTGGAATCAGGAAGTACGTCAGCATGAGGCAGTACGCAATGCTCAGCAAGGGCGGAAGGTGGAAGCCTAGGGTTGCCAAACCAAAGACCTGGCAGGCTGCATTGATATACTTTGTCGTCGTCCCAATACTTCTGATATCAATATTCCCACAGGTCGGTGTCGTGATGCTGGCCTTCAGCGAGAGCTGGGCAGGAACCTGGCCCCAGGGCTTCACCACCGCCCACATACAGAGCATCATAACCCAGCCAGATATTGAGAGGGTCATCATAAACAGCGTAATGTACTCGACGGCGGCCATTATTGTCATCATACTGCTATCGCTCACGGCATCCTACGCCTCCAGCAGGTTCAAGAAGAGCAAACTCGGTCCGATACTCGACAGCCTCTCAACCATACCAATAGCCGTCCCAGGTATCGTCATAGCCATGAGCTACTTCTTCTTCTTTGCCAAGGTGTTTCCGAACACGCCCCTCGACCCCACCAACCTGCTGGGCTTCAACCCGGCCATGGTGCTCATACTGGCCTACTCGATAAGACGTCTCCCCTTCGCGGCGCGTTCAATCTCTGCAGGAATCCAACAGGTCCACGTGTCCCTTGAAGAAGCAGCCCTAAACCTCGGCGCCAGCAGGTGGAAGGCACTGACGGGCATCTTGATACCGCTGATACTCCTTAACCTCCTTGGAGGTGCAATGCTGAGCTTCGTCTACTGTATGAGCGAGACCAGCGTGGGTATCACCCTCGGTTCCATTAACCCCGACTACTATCCGATAACGGCCAGAATGGTGGAGCTCATGACAAGTGCCGTCGGAAGTGCCAACCTGGCCGCGGCACTGGGTGTCTTCCTGATGACGGTCCAGATAATCGCCATAGTCCTTGCGAACCTTATAACCAAGCAGAAGTACTCCTTCATAGGTCTCACATGAGGTGGTTGAGATGGTTGATGTCAAACTCGAAAACATCGTCAAAACCTTTGGAGAAACCGTTGCCCTCAAAGGAATAAACCTTCACATAAAGGCGGGGGAGCTCTTCACCCTGCTCGGACCGAGCGGCTGTGGAAAGTCCACGACGCTGAGGATCATAGCCGGCCTTGACTTCCCGGACAGCGGGACGATATACTTCGGCGACGAGGAGGTCACCTACCTCCCCTCCAGCAAGCGCGGAGCGGTGCTCGTCTTCCAGAACTACGCCCTCTGGCCCCACATGACGGTCTTCGACAACGTCGCCTACGGCCTCAAGCTAAGGAAGGTTCCAAAGGAGGAGATAAAGAAAAAGGTCCAGTGGGCACTCGAGCTCGTCAAGCTAGAGGGCTTTGCGGACCGCTACCCGACCCAGCTTTCCGGAGGTCAGCAGCAGCGCGTTGCCATAGCGAGGGCACTCGTCGTCGAGCCCAAGGTTCTCCTCCTGGACGAGCCGCTGAGCAACCTCGACGCCAAGCTCCGCCTTGAGATGCGTTCGGAGATAAGGCGCATACAGCGCGAGCTCGGCATAACGGTGATTTACGTTACCCACGACCAGGAGGAGGCCATGGCCATAAGCGACAGGATTGCCGTCATGAACGTCGGAACCGTCGAGCAGGTCGGAACGCCGAAGGAGATATACGAGAGTCCGAGGACAGAGTTCGTGGCCAGCTTCATGGGTAAGACCAACGTCATTCCCGCGAAGGTCGTCGAGAGGAACGGTGACCGCGTTACCGTTGAGTTCGAAGGAATAAGACTCGACGGCCTTTACTACACCGAGAAGAGCGACGACGTGGTCATAGTCATTAGGCCAGAGAGGATAAAACTCAAACCGGTGGAGAATGCAGTTTCCTTTACAGGAACCGTTGATCTCGTTGAATACTACGGCTTCTTCATCGAGGTCGTCGGTCTCTTCGGGGACACCAGGATAATAGCCAGAACGATAAGCGACAGGGAAGTTGCCGGCCTGAGGCCAACCCAGCCGGTGACCTTCTACGTTGAGAGGGACGACATAATCGTCCTTCCAAAGCAGCAGCTTTAAACCCCTCTTTTTAATTATCCCTAGGTGGTGGCATGGAGCTTTTGGAGTTCCTCCGGGAGGGCCAGGTTTACGAGGTTCTCCTGGTCACGAGATCAAACGTCACCCCAGTAGGAGTCGTGAGGAAGGGAGAGAGGCTGTTTTTCAAGCTCTTCGGTGGAAAGAGCGCTGGTGAGCTAAAGGAACACCCGTATGCCTCTCTACAGGTCACCAACGATGTCGAGCTTATTGTAAAGCTGGCCCTGAACGTTCCCGTCAAGCTGGAGTTCGAAGGTAACGGTCGTTATCGCTGGATAAAAACCCTACCTGGAGTTTACGGAAGGGTTAAGTGGCGGGAAGAGCCCCACGAGGACGAGCTCGGAAAGGCGACGGTGATGAAATGTTCCCTGGAACCCGCGGGGGTCATCGCTGGAGTCTTACCCCCAATGCCCCTCAGCAGGGCGGACTTCCACCTCCTCGAGATGGCCGTGGACTTCACCAGACTGGAGGTAGCAAGGAGGAACGGGAAGATTGATGTCGCCAAGAAGCTGCGCGAAAGGATAGTCGAGAACTATTCCTCCTACAGGCGGTTCGGGGGAAGCTCGGAGCTGGCTGAGGCTATGATGGCGGCACTGGACGAAGGTGGGTAGGGAAAGCTTATAACCGATTTATTTCAGCTTTTCTTGGTGGTACCATGAAGGCCGGCAAGCTTATGGCCCTTTTGGTGGCCCTGCTTACCATAGCGGCGGTTCCAGTGAACACGGTCTGGGCCGCCTCGAGCTCGGTGGCTCCGGGGGAGGTTCTGATTCAGCCCCTGCCAGGAGTTCCAGCCATAGGGAAACCAGGAGATGTCGTTGAAATCCAGCCAGCGGAAGGCGTTGCAATCCAGTCCCTCCAGATAGTCTCGATACTCCACGGACCCTATGACCTTGAAATCGTCGGCACCGAGAACGGCATCATCAAGGCCAAGATACCGGAGGACGCGGTTCCGGACGTGTATTTCCTCGTCGTCAAGAGCGACAGGGGCGAGGTCACGATACCCAACGGCGTGTGGGTCATGAAGGACGCCCCAACGGTTCTCAGGATAGCCCACGGCAGCGACCTTCACGTCACCAGCGGTTCCAAGATGGGCTTCGTCTGCGGGGACTACTTCCAGAAGAGCATTCCAGAGATACTCCAGTACTGCGACCATCCCTACGCGATGCACAGCTACACCGCCGCCGACAGCTTTATGACGTACTACGCCATGACTGGCCTGCAGAGTGAGAACGTCATCAACCTCATAATCAGCACGGGCGACGACGTCGATACCAACGGCGACAGCGAGGGCTACAAGATGTTCGACGAGGCAATACTCCACGGCACCGCCGCAGGCACGCCCTTCATAAGCATAAAGGGCAACCACGACCACCCACCGACCTACTACAACAAGTACGTTGGCCCCAGGTACTTCTACGAGGTCATAGGCGACTTTCTGATAATCGGTCTGGACAGCAGGGGCGAGGAGAGGCACCCCGAGCTTGAGCAGCTCCAGTGGATGGAAAACGTGCTAAAGAGCCACCCTGACAAGGTACCAATAGTCCTCGTCCACCACCCGTTCTGGTACAGCACCCCCGACGGCAAGTGGGGCGGGACCATAAAGGGCTACACCGCCTTCGATGACGGTGACTGGCAGACCCTGACCAAATACGTTAGCTGGGACTGGGAAGGTAAGAACGGCGAGTACGACGAGATAGCCAGAACCTTCCTCCAGCTCGTCGAGAAGTACAACGTCAGGCTCGTCCTTGCCGGACACATTCACAGGGACAAGCCGGTCCTCTACATCGACAAGGAGGGCAACGAGCACTGGTTCTACACCGTCACCACCACCGGCGCCCCGGACAAGACCAGCAACCCGCCGAGCCAGGCCGACCAGAGCAGGGGCTACACCACCCCGAGCTGGTACGGATCACAGGTTATCTACGTCTATGAAAACGGCACCGTGAAGTTCCCGCTCGCCGGCGACGTCCTTCACGAGGGCATAAGCTCCCTCCCGATACCGCAGAAGTTTATCGTTTACAGGCAGAACGGTGAAGACGGGACTGCAGTCAAGTTCGTGAACGAGCTTGGCGAGGCCGTCAGCGGGCCCTTCGTCCTCGAGATACCCGCGGGAGCCAAGGTTGATCCGGAACACACCAATATAACCTACACCGTCCTCGGCGAGAGGGAAATCGGCGGAACCTACTACATGCTCCTCAACGTCACCGTCCCGGCCGGCGTCAGCCAGATAACCGTCGTCAAGGAAGCCGATACCCAGGGGCCCGAGGTTAAGGTAGGCTACCTCATGCCGGGCAAGCCCAGGCCGGGACAGAGGTTCAAGGTCTACGTCACCGCCAGCGACAACGTCGGAATCAGGGACATGAAGGTGCAGATAATCAGCGATGGCAAGGTTCTGGCGGAATACCCGGCGTTCTCGATGAAGCCGGCAGAGGTCGAGGCCACCTATTACACCGAGATCCCGGGCGTTGATGCAAGCGAGTTCACCATCAAGGTGATCGCGACTGACTTCTACGGCAACACCGGCGAGACCACCTACACCGTTGGCGGAAGCACTGGCACCAGCAGCCCGAGCCAGACCGAGACCAGCGAGGGTGGAAGCACCTGCGGTCCGGCGGCTCTCGTGGGCCTCGCACTCCTCCCGGCTCTTCTCAGGAGGAGAAAGTAAGCCTTCCATCTCTTTTTTACGTTACCTTTCGTTTTTCAAAGCCCTCCTTCCTGGGGAAGAGTTTTTAAACCGTCCCCATAAGCCCCCCATGGTGGTGAAGGTGAAGTTCAAGGGCAAGGCCTTTGGTAACATCGTGAGGATTGAATTTGATATCCTCACCCTCAGCGAGCTTAAAATAGACGACCTGCGAGACTTTGACGTCGATTCCATTAAGATAGAGCTCAAGCCCACCTCCTCGGGCATCAAGATAATAGGAATATGGGAAGGCCCGGTTGAGGAGGCCGGCGAAGGGATAAAGAAGGCCCTCTTCGAGAGCTACCGGCTCCGCGAGAGGGTGCTCAACAGGATAAAGAGCAAGACCGAGGCGATAAGGAGCACGATGCGCCAGCTTGGCTTTAAGGAGGAGGTTGAAGGCTACGGAAGCGCCCTCCGCTTCGTGAAGAAGGTCGGCTCCTACGAGATAGTGGTCGTTGCCTCAACCACCGACGACGTTGTTAGGGTCGAGGTCTACGGCAACGACAAGAAGATAATAAGCCCAGAGCTCGAGAGCATCTTCGAGGACGTCGAGGTGGAGGAGCTGGAGATATACGACTTTGAGGAGAACAAGGAGGAGCGGCTCGTCATAAACCTGGAGATACCGCGGAACGAGGAAAAGCCCGAGAAGAAGATAGTGGAAGCAATAAGAATGATAGAGAGCATGCTGATGGCCTAATCACTTGTACTTGTTTTCCAGCGGGAGCTGTTTGAGCTTCGCCGTTAACCCCTTCGCAGGGGCTTTGTCCTCGCTTGTTATCTTTCCCGTTTTGAGGTCTATCCTGGCGTAGTAGAGCGTCTCTTTACCGGCCACTTTGACGTGGACGTAGCCCTTCTCCTCGTAGAGGGTGAGCCTCTCGACGGTGGGGTTTTCTTCCCCGTACTTCTCGGCCACGTGCTTGAGGTAGCCCTCCTTTATTGCCATCTCGGTGAAGCGGACGTCGCTTTCGATAACCTCGCCGGTCGTCCTGTGGAGAACTATCCTGCCGACCTTCGTCCTCCCCGCGAATTCCGCCACCCAGTTCTCTCTTAGGGCAAGGGACTTGACCGTGGCCTCTTCGTCTATCTCCCTTGCCTTCTCCACCGCGATTTTCTCCGCCAGCTCCCTCCTGAGGACGCGGTCGGTCTCTTCTATCAGCTTTCCATCTTTGCTGACCCTGACGGTTACTATATGACGATCGTTCTCGGCGGTGACCCTGTACTCGGTCTCGTCCTCTTCAACCGACTTTATCTCGAAGTCCCCGTACCGCCCCGAGACTATCTCCCTGGCCCTCTCCGCCGTCACCTCGACGAGGTAGTCCAGCACGTCACCTGTCGAGCCGTCCACCTTGACGACCGCCCTTCCATCGGCGCTCTCGAGAATCAGCTCGAGGTACTTGTGCTCCAGCACGCGGTACGAGCTCATCTCCAGGTTCCTGAGGGGGAAGTTGCCCTCTATCACCGCCCTGGCGTTCTCGGAGGCTTCCTCCGGCGAGGGTAGCTTTCTCGCCTCCCTGTACTCTCCAGTGGTGAGGTCCACGCTGACGACCGCTATCCCGTCCTCAAGCAGGATATCCGCCACCGCGGCCTTCTTGCCCTTCTCGAGGTTAAGCACCCTTCCATCGGGGTAGGCTTTCCTGAGGAGCTCTTCCAGGGCCTCATCGCTCATTATAACCTCCATTCCGAGGAGTTTGCCCGTGTAGGCGTTGAAAGAAGCCTCGAAGGAGAACCTCTCGGTCGTCCCGGTTATCTTGACCTTTCCGTTCACCCTCCTGAGCTCGTACGCCTTCACACCCTCCCCAGTCTGTTTGAGGACCTCGTTGCGAACCCTCTCAATGAAGTACCCATCGGGGAGGGGCTCCATCTCCAGCTCCACGTCTCCAGTCTCGAGGTTCACCAGCGCTTCCGCCTGGTTCTCCCCCGCCCTGATGGAGAGCTTGGTGGTTTTGGGAACGTAGACCTTCTTCCTTTCGTGTATCGTTATCTTCCCCTCCGGAACACCGAGCTCCCTCGCGGCGGCAGCCTTGAGAACGAAGACGGCCTCGCTTGGGCTTATCGGGACCTCCACTTCCCTCTCGGTGGCCCTTATGATGGAGCGGTCGTTCAGGAGAGCCTTTGTAACCGGAACGCTCAGCCTCTTATCCTGGGTGGCTCTGAGAACAATGTCCTCGTCCGAGAACACCACGGCCTTGTCCTTCTCCTCCTCACCTTCCACCGACCAGGAGAAAATGTAGGCGCTGGAGAGGGTCACGGAAACGGACTCAAGCTCTATCTCCTCGGGCTTCACAGGGTACCTTGAGGCGGCAAAGGAGGCGACCTTCCTGAGAACCTCCTCCGACGAGAAGTCGTGGAGCAGGGGAGCGTCCAGCTCGAACTCTTCTATGGGAGTGTCTTCACTTTTCTCGTGAGCTTTCGCCATCTCCCTGACCAGTTCCTCGGGGGGTTCAAGGCCGTAGTTGTTAAAGAGCGAGGCCAGCTTCTCCCCGTCCCACGGGACTATCCGTCCCCGGTACTCCCTGGAGATGAGAACCTTGGCGTCCTTGGTGAAGCCGGCGGGAGATATGAGTATTCCCTTGTCGGCTCTGTACTTGTCAGCGAGGTCTGCAAAAACGTTGATGTCCCTGGAAGACGCCAAGCCCTTTGGGTGGAGCGCAAGAACCACCTTCTCCATTCCGGCTATAGGGTCGTCCCTTATCGCCACCACGTCGATTCCCCATTCCTTCCTGCCGGCGACCCTCTCGTACTCCCTGAAGCCCATTCTCCTCAGCAGCTCTATCACGTTCTCAATCAGCGTTTCCCTAGAGGCAGTTCTTATTAAATCGGGACTCCACGGCATCAGTCTCACCCATGAAAGTGAACTCTACCATCACCCCCCTATCGTGCTCATTTTATAAATCTCTTTCCCCGGAACGGCCTTATCACCGCAGGTGTTCAAAATAAGCTTTTTAACTCCACAATTTAACACCGCGATGGTGATGGAATGTTCAGGCTCACCGACTTCGATTATCACGATAAAACCGTCTTTCTACGGGCCGACCTGAACTCCCCCGTCAAGGACGGGAATATCATCAGTGACGCCAGGTTTCGAGCGGTTCTCCCGACGGTAAGGTACCTCCTTGAGGGTGGGGCCAAGCTCGTCATAGGGACGCACCAGAGCAAGCCGTACAAGGGGGACTACATTACCACCGAGCAGCACGCCGAGATACTCAGCGGGCTCCTCGGGCAGGAGGTGGAGTACGTCGAGGACATCTTTGGGAGGTACGCGAGAGAGAAGATAAGCTCGCTTAAACCCGGGGAGGCCATAATGCTCGAAAATCTCCGCTTTTCTGCAGAGGAGATCAAATACAAGCCGATTGAGGAATGTGAGAAAACTTTCTTCGTGAGGAAGCTTGCCCCGCTCATCGACTACGTCGTGAACGACGCCTTTGCCGCCGCCCACAGGAGCCAGCCATCGCTGGTGGGCTTCGCAAGGCTCAAGCCGATGATAATGGGCCTCCTCATGGAAAGGGAGATCCGGGCGCTCACAAAGGCCTACGAGACCCAGGAGAAGCCGAGGGTCTACGTGCTTGGAGGGGCAAAGGTGGACGATTCCCTCCGCGTTGCAGAGAACGTTCTGAGAGGGGAAAAGGCGGACCTCATTCTAACCGGCGGTCTCGTCGGCCACGTCTTCACCCTCGCCAAGGGCTTCAACCTCGGCGATGCCAACCTCGAGTTCATGGAAAGGAAGGGCCTCTTGGAGCTGGTGGACTGGGCTGAAAGAATCCTCGACGAGTTCTATCCGCAGGTCAGAACGCCCGTTGATTTCGCAGTTGATTACAGGGGTGAGCGCGTTGAGGTGGACCTCCTGAGTGATGAGAAGTGGCTTTTCGACGGGCACCCGATCCTCGACATCGGCTCCAGAACCGTTGAGAAGTACCGCGAGGTTCTCATGAAGGCGAGGGTGATAGTCGCCAACGGGCCGATGGGCGTCTTCGAGCGTGAAGAGTTCGCAATTGGAACGGTCGGAGTCTTCAGGGCGATAGGCGAGAGCAAAGCCTTCAGCGTCGTTGGTGGTGGCCACTCAATAGCGAGCATCTACAAGTACGGCATAACCGGGATAAGCCACGTCTCAACCGGCGGTGGCGCGATGCTGAGCTTCTTCGCGGGGGAGAAACTTCCAGTCCTCGAGGCGTTCAAGGAGAGCTACGAGCGTTTCAAGGACCTTCTCAAAGGGTGAGTAGCCAGACGAGGAGAACGACCGCGAGTGTTCCCGCGAGGAGGAGCATCAGGAACCATTCCACCCTCTCCATTAACCTTCTGTTCGAGTAGAGAACGTGACCTACGATTCCAAGGGCGAAGGAAGCGGCTATGAGCACCCTCTCCTCCACAGATTCAACCCCCGCGAGGACGGCCTCAAGGCCCCAGAGGGCAAGAAGCAGGAGGAATGCGCCGGCGATGAGGTAACCCCTTCTCATTCTCCTCGCGTTGGTGATGTAGAAGGTCGCGGCGAAGGCCACGAGGAAGACCACCATCGCCTGTATCTCCAGCGGCATCGGAATGGAGTTTGAGAGAACCAACCTCTCGTAAACCCACACAACCCCAGAGATTATCGTGGAAACTATCAGCGCCATCACGAAGATGTTGTGAACGTGGTCCGCTATGCCAAGGGCCTCTTCGAGCCCCTCAATCTCCTCCCGCCCTGGTACTTTTCCCTCAGCTTCCGTCCTTCCAGCCATTGAACCCACGGAAGCAGTACGCGCTTGGGGGATTTAAGGCTACCGCGTTCAGTCCACACCGGTCTTCTCGTAGAGCCTCCGATAAACGCCCCTGAAATGAAAGAGCATGATGACGGCATAGACCACCGCGAAGGACTTCAGGGGGAAGTGGCCGCCGAGAAAGTGGTTCAGGAGGAACAGCGTTGCCACGACGGCCAGGTACGTTATAATGACGTTGAGGGTCGCCGCCAACGTTGAGCCCTTGCGGTAGGCCAACCACACCCAGAAGGAAGAGTTGAGCGTTACCAGCCAGCGTAGCCTGAGGGGCTCCTCCGGTGAGACCTCGACGGAGTAAGAGTCCCTCAGCATCTCCTTTCGGAACGCGAGAGCGAGACCGGCCGTTAGCAGCATCATTCCAAACGAGCCAATTATGAGGAGACCGCTGTTGAGAATTGCCCCGATGGATAATGTCACGACCCAAGCCATAAAGGCCAGGTACACAACCAGCGATTCCAGGGAGAGCCGTCTCTTCCTGAAGAGATGGAAGGGATAGACGCCGAAGACCGAAACGCCGAGTACAAGCATGAAAGTGGGGAGGATCACCTCACTCATTCCGCATCGGAAGGTTTAGAACGCAAAAGAATAAAAAGATTTCGATTGAAAATTGAAATACTGACAGCCACAGAGCAACACGCACTACAAAAGGGAGATGGAAAAGAAAAGTAAGGGCGTGGCCAGAGATTTCGTGTCCCGCTCAGTCTATCGTGGCCTTCCTGAAGCCAAGCGCGGCAATTCCGGCGAACAGCGCGGCGAGGCCGATTAGCACCACCCAGTCGGTGACGATTCCGAAGGTCGGCTCGACACCGGCAAGGTAGTAGCGGGAGCCGTCCACCGCGTAGGTGAGGGGGTTCACCTTTGCCAGCCACTGCATCCACTCGGGCATCGTGCTTATTGGATAGAACGCCCCACTGAGGAAGGTCATCGGGAGCATTATCATGGTCACTATCATCTGGAAGCCTTCCATGCTGGTCATCTTGAGGGCTATCGCCACCCCCATGCCCGCTATCGCTATCCCGACGAGGAAGCTCAGGCCCAGCGCGGGGAGGATTCCGCTCACCCTGAGGTCGGCCATCGTGAAGCTGAGTGCCAGGATTATGACGCCCTGTATCATGGCCATGAGCGCTCCCCCGGTGATTCTGCCGAGTATTGCCTCCGTCCTGCTTGCGGGAGCCACCAGAATCTCCTTCAGGAAGCCGAACTGCTTGTCCCAGATGAGCGTTATGCCCTGCATGAAGCTCATGTTGAAGACCGTCATGGCTATTATTCCAGGCACCAGGTAGGTCATGTAGTCGACGCCTCCGAATATCGGGGCCGCCATGGGGTTGTCGAAGACCCCGCCCCAGCCCTTGCCGAAGAAGATGAGCCAGATGAGCGGGTTGATTATGCTCCCTATCACCCTCGCCCGTGAGCGGGAAAAGCGCTTCAGTTCGCGGTATATCATGGTGAAAAAGACCTGCATGCAATCACCTCCTCATGCGAGCCTTCATCATCATTTTCGCCACGCTCTGCTCTCCGCCCTCGTCCCGGATTTCCCTGCCTGTGAGGTGCAGGAAGACGTCGTTGAGCGTCGGCCTGTGGTATGTGACTTCGAGGATTTTGATACCGTTCTCCTTCGCCATCTCGAAGAGCTTTGGCAAAGCTTCTGCCGCGTTGTCCACGTCCAGCCTGATCCTCCCGTCCGGGAGCACCTTGCAGCCCTTGATGAAATCCGCCTTGAGGCACTTGAGCTCCTCCCTTGCCTGGAGCTTCAGGTAGATTATATCGTTGCCAACGAGCTTTTTCAGTTCCTCAGCGGTGCCCTCCGCGATTATCTTCCCGTGGTCCATTATCGCTATCCTGTCGGCTAACTGCTCGGCCTCGTCCATGTAGTGGGTGGTGAGGAATATCGTC
The DNA here is from genome assembly GCF_000265525.1 of Thermococcus cleftensis. Lineage (NCBI taxonomy): Archaea > Methanobacteriati > Methanobacteriota > Thermococci > Thermococcales > Thermococcaceae > Thermococcus > Thermococcus cleftensis. Next base: position 1,588,663 of record NC_018015.1, on the reverse strand, counting down.
ATGTTGTGCTCCTCCTTCATGGCCCTGATGTAGTCCCAGATGTGCGCCCTGGTCTGCGGGTCAAGACCTATGGTCGGCTCGTCGAGGAAGAGTATCTCCGGCTCGTGGAGCAGCGAGCGGGCTATCTCAAGCCTTCTCTGCATTCCGCCCGAGAAGAACTTGACGGGCCTGTCCTTGAACTCCCACAGCTCGACGAACTTGAGGAGGCGCTCTATCTTCTCCTTCAGGTTCTCAACGCCGTATATCCTGCCGTGAATGAGCATGTTCTCGTAGGCGGTAAGCTCTCTATCAACGCTCGGATCCTGGAAGACTATCCCTATCTTCCTCCTGACTTCAATCGGTTCCCTGACAACGTCGTGGCCGGCGACTATGGCCTTCCCGGCCGTTGGCTTCAGCAACGTCGTGAGGACGTGGACGGTTGTGGTCTTTCCTGCCCCGTTCGGGCCAAGGAAGGCAAATATCTCCCCCTGCTTTACATCGAACGAAATACCCTTGACGGCCTCAAAGTCGCCGTACTTCTTAACGAGGTTTTCAACCTCAATCGCCTTCATAACTTCCACCTCCAAGAAGAACCAGCCTCAGCTCCCTAGCGCAGCCGGTAAAAAGCTCCCTGATCCTCGCCCTCTGCTCGTCCGTCAGTTCGTCCACGGACTCAAAGAGCTCCTTGAAGGCCGCCCTCAGCTCGTCGCCTCCCAGCTCAAGGAACGCCTTGTAGGCGCGCATTCTGCGCTTTGCCTCGGCGAGATCATCAGCGTGCTCCGCGAGGTAGTCCAGCCCCTTCTCGGTGATCACGTAGGTCTTTTTCTCCCTCTCACCCCTGCTGGTCACCTCAATCAGGCCGCTTCTCCGCAGGGAGGCGAGGATAGGGTACACAGTTCCGGCGCTCAGCTTCATGCCGTATCTTCCTTCCAGCTCCGCCATTATCCCGTAGCCGTGCATCGGCTCCCGGAGGAGGTCAAGGATAAGTATCTTCATGTATCCCCTGAAGTTAGGTCTCTCCATTGCTTTCACCGATATATCGCTAGATACATTGGTTTATAAAGCTTTGGGCGATAACGTTATTACCACCAGAAGTCCATCGCGGGGTGATGGTGATGAGGGTCGTCATGAAGCCCCTCTTCGACGCCGAGCTACCCCCTGGTTTCGAGGAGATATTAAAGGACAAGCTAATGGGAAGGGAGCTAAGGACTGGAGAAGAGGTCGAGGTTGAACTCCTTGGAAAGCCACTGCCCTTCAAGGTTCTCCTTGCCGAGCCGAGCCCTCTAAAGGTTGGCAGGGGGACGAAGATAGAGCTTTCGCGGGGGGACGTGGAGGTTCTGGACTTCGAGTTCGACGAAGCTGTGAAGGAAGTTGTTCCCTTCGACGGCGGCTTTGTCGTTGTGCTCGGCAGAAAGGTTCTAATTCTGAACCACACCGGGCAAAAGATTTATAGCGACGAGTTCGAAGAACTTAACGGAGTTAGGGTCTCCAAAGGAACAGTGGTGATAATCCATGACGGGAACAAAATCAGGCTCGTTAAGCCTTGAGGGCTTCACCTTCGATGAAACCTGGGAGGAGAAGAGGAAAAGAGCCGGGAGAATCGTCGAGGTTTTGATGAAAACCTACCCGAGGGAGAGGCTCCTCATCGGCGACCCCTACCGAACGCTGGTTCACTGCATTATCTCCCAGCGCATGCGCGATGAGGTTACCTACCGCGTCTGGGGGGAGCTGTTCGAGAGGTACCGCGACATCGAGACTATAGCAAACACGCCGGTCGAGGAGATGCAGCGCTTTCTGAGGGAGCGTGGCGTCGGCCTCTGGAAGACAAAGGGTGAGTGGATAGTTAAGGCCTCGCGGATAATCCTCGAAGAGTACGGCGGGAAGGTGCCCGATGACATTCATGAGCTCATGAAATTGCCGGGCATAGGAAGGAAGTGCGCCAACATCGTTTTAGCTTACGGCTTCGGAAAGCAGGCTATCCCAGTTGATACCCACGTGAACAGGATAAGCAAGCGCCTCGGTTTGGCTCCACCGAGGGTTCCTCCTGAGAAGGTCGAGGAGTACCTGAGAGAACTAATCCCCAGGGAGAAGTGGATTTACGTGAACCACGCGATGGTGGACCACGGAAAGAACATATGCAACCCCATAAGGCCAAAGTGCGGCGAGTGTCCGCTAAAAGAACTCTGCCCTTACGCGAAGGGATTAGTGGGGAACGGGGACATCAGGTAGTGCCCGTGCCGACGTCGTGAAGCTCGAACCTCAGGGGGAACTCCAGCCCCACCTCCCTTTTCTCCGCGGTGAAACGGCCCTTCCTGACCTCGTACTCAACCGTGACCACGAAGGTAACATTCCCGGAGTACGCAGGTGGATTCCCGTTCACCGTGAAGTCTGGCCACGCCTCGAAGAGCAGCCTTTTCCCCATGCTGGTTCCGTTGGTATGGCGACGATGCAACCGGCCTCGTTGGGGTCGCCGCAGGGCCTCGCCTCCACCAGGAACGGCCCGTCGAGGGGCTTGAAAACGGGAAACCCCACGAAGTCGTCGGGAACCACGTCGTCGAGCCAGGTGTTGCCAGACGCCAGTACCTTAACCTCCGCCCGTGTGACCTGGACAGAGGAGTTGAGGGGCAAGGCCTCGACGGTCACCGGGGCCGAGATGCGGACCTGAGTGCCAGCGACGTTCCTACGCCCGGAGAGCCTGATTCCCAGGCAAACCCTGACGTCGGTCTCGACGCAGGAAGTCCTCAGTGCCCCTATCAGCGCCCACCTGTCGATTCTCGCAGGGAAGGTCGAGGCGTTGATGACCAGGACTTCGCCCTGGAGGTGGAACTCCTCCCCACCGCCCTGATATGCGACGGGGTTGAGGTGGAGCCAGTGGAGGGCGTAAGCGACGACCGCCGTTAGGAGAATCAGAACCATCGAAAGGACGTGCCTTCTTCCAACCCGCATGGAGGAAATTATGGAAGGGGGATATAAAAGCCTTTCACTCCTCCTCTTCCACTTCCTCGCCGGCCAGCTTCCTCAGCCTGTCAAGGTCGGAGCCAACGGCTATGAGCACGTCGCCTTCCTTTATGACGTCGTTCCGTCCCGGGTTGTAGATGTACCTGCTCCCGCGCTTTATGGCCAGAATCCTGGTTCCTATCTTGCTGGGAAGCTTGAGCTGTTCGAGGGTCTTGCCGTGAAGAACAGAGCCCCTGTGAACCGTCACCCTGCCGAGTTCCTCCTCACTCTCTTCCATTATCTTCCGGATTATCGGGTGCGGCTCAACGTCGCGGAGCACGAGGTCGGATATTTTGTAGGCGGCATCGCTTATCTGCTCGTTTATCTCGGCCATATCTATGACGCTGAGAAGCTTGAGCGGGTCTTCCTCCCTCTTGGCAAGCATCAGAGCGAGCTTCTTGACCTTGAGGGTCAGCTCGTCCATGCGCTCCTCAAGCAGGTAAACCTCCTCCGCTATGTCCTCGCTGTTGTACATCACCGAGGAAAAGGCCAGATCAACCATGAGCGATGAGAGGTCCTTCATCTCTATGAGGCAGTTCCTAATCTCTTCAAGCTCACTCATTGCCCATCACCTTGATGTTGCCCCTGGCTATCTCCTTGAGGTAGTCTATGGAGGTGTTCGTTCCCCTTCCTATGAGTATGTCCCCCGGGAATATCTTGAAGTCCCCGTCGGGGTCGAAAATCCAGCGCTTGCCCCTTCTCACCGCGACTATCCATACTCCGGTGTTCGTGGCCAAATCCAGCTCCTCCAGGGTTTTGCCCACCAGTATCGAATCGGCCGAAACGTAGATTTTGCCTATTATCTCCTCGCTGCCGAGTATTGCTTCGGTTATGACTGGGTGAAGTTCAACACCTTCAAGAACCATCTTCGCCAGGTCCGCGGCGGCGTTGGACATGTCATCTATGGCGTGGGCCATGTGGAGAATGGACGTTATCTGCTCGGCCTCCTTGGGGCTTCTAGCCGCCAAAACTGCGTGAACCATGAGGTGGTAGTTGAGCAGGTCGAGGTACTCCTCAAGCTCAAGCACCTCTTCGGCCATCTCCTCCTCGTTGAAGAGTATCGAGGAGTAGGCCAGGTCAACCATCAGCTCGGCGGTGTTCTTCATCTCGATGAAAATGTCCTTAACGTTCCTTGGAACCTCGATTTCGTCCCACTCTTCCACCCGGCTCTCACCGATGTGGGGAGGGAGGGAAATCTTATTTAGTTTTCGCCTTCGAAAAGTTTAATACCCGCAAGGGCCAACGTCCACGGGGTGAGGGCAATGGAGAGTGATGGCAGTGATCGGCGGGGAGGTCAGGGAGGAGCTGAGGGAGAAGGTCAAGGAAGCCTACAGGGTCACGCTGCCGTCCCTGTTCACCTCCCAGATATTCGGCCTATTCGGCGGTACATTCCTGGGCAAGTACTTTGAGACCATAAGAACCCAGTTTCCCGGCCTTCTTGTGGTTCTGCCAGGAATGATGGGCCTTCGCGGCAACGTCTTCGGCTCGATGGCTTCCCGCTTCTCCACGATGCTCTACCTCGGTGACCTTGAGCCTTCCCTTCGTGACAGGAAGGTTCTCAAGGAGATAGTGCTCAGAATGCTCATCTCGCTCATTCCGATCTTCCTTCTGTGGGCCATAGGCGTCGCCACCGGAATAAAGAAGAACGCCTTCGACGTCCTCCTCATAGTCGTCACCTCGACGATACTGGTCTCCTTCATCCTCGGATACTTCACCTCATTCGTCACCATCTTCGCCTTCAGGCGCGGCACCGACCCTGACAGCGTAGCCGCTCCGCTCGTCGCCTCGATGGGCGACTTTCTAACCGTTCCCTCTTTAGTGCTCTTCATACTCCTCATAGAGAAATCCCCCGAAGCCTTCAGGCTCTTCAACTACTCCATGATAGTCCTCTTCGCCGTCGTCGCCGCGGTGAGCAGAGTCAGAAAGGCGGAGTTCCTCGAACTGAAGCAGGTGTTCCTGACTATAACCGGCCTTGCACTGCTCTCCACCGTCTCTGGCTCGCTCCTGGCGAAGTTCAGCGGTGTGATACAGGCCTCGGTGATACTGAGCTTTATCTATCCAGCACTGCTGAGCTCCTTCGGCAACTACGGTTCAATAATAGCCGCCAAGACCTCAACTAAGCTCCACCTCGGTGAGATAGAGGGCTTCCTCTGTCCGAAGGCCTTCACCGACATACTGGCCCTCTTCACCACCGCCCCGGTGATAGGACTCACCAAGGTCCTCATAGGCGGTGCGCTGATGGCTCTCACGACCGGGGCGAGCGTTCCCCGGACGGTCTACTGGATAGTGCTCACCTACCCCTTCATGGCGCTCTTCATAATGCTCTACTCCTACGCGATCTCCTACTTCCTGTTCCAGAAGAACATCGACCCGGACCACGTGGCCATTCCGCTCATCTCCAACAACAGCGACATATTCGGGACGATATACGTCGTGCTGATGGCCAAGCTGATGGTGGGAGCATGATCGGCCTTTCGATGACCGCTTACCGGGAGAAAACGCTGAAGGGTTTCGACGAGTGGCTGGAACAGGTTGAGGCCCTTGGCTTCGACTTCGTCGAGCTCGTAAGCGAGTGGCCACATTACCTAACGAAAGAGACCCTCCCCACCTTCAAGGAGGCCTTCTCAGCCCACAGGTTAAAGGTTACCCTCCACGCTCCTTTCAGCGACCTCAACCTCGCCTCCTTCAACGAAAGGATACGAGAGGCCTCGCTCGGCATAATCCGTGAAACCTTAGTGCTGGCGGCTGAGCTTGACGCCCTCGTCGTTACAATCCACCCCGGCCACTGCTCGCCGGTGAGCGTGAGGAACAGGAGGAAGTACCTGGAGATACACAGGGAGTCCCTGCGGAGAATAGCGAGGTGGGGGGAGGAATACGGGGTCAGGATCGGCGTTGAAAACATGCCGCGCTTTCCAATTCTCGATGCACAGACGTGCGAGAGGCTGGCGGAGGTCATCGGGGACGTTGAAATCGGGATCACCTTCGACGTTGGCCACCTAAACACGACAACCGGCAACTTCTCCGGCTTCCTCGAAAGGTTCGGCACCAGGATAATCCACCTGCACCTCCACGACAACTCCGGAAAGAGCGACGAGCACCTAGCACCTGGAGAAGGAACGGTACCCTGGGAGACCCTGGTTCCGAGACTTCCAGACACCACCTGGGCCCTCGAAGTAGGGAACCTGCAATCCGCCAGAAAAGGCCTCGAATTCCTGAAAAACCTGCATTGATGGACTTTTGAGTTCACTAGGGTTCAGATTTTACAAAACGCAACTCTTTTATACATTCAAACTGAAGTTTCCCCGAGGAGAAGTTTCTGGCGGAGGGATAGCAATGGCGGAAAAGATAGTTGAGGAAATGAGGCCCTTCTTCGACCCGAAGGCGGTCGCTATCATCGGTGCAACCAACAAGAAGGGTAAGGTTGGAAACGTCATATTCGAGAACTTCAAGATGAACAAGGAGCGCGGAATCTTCAAGGGCAACATCTACCCGGTGAACCCGAAGCTCGATGAGATTGATGGATACAAGGTCTACAAGACCATTGATGAGCTTCCCGATGACACAGATCTGGCGGTTATCTCAATTCCGGCCCCGTTCGTTCCAGATACAATGAGAGAGATAGCAAAGAAGGGGATAAAGTCCGTCATCATCATCACAGGCGGCTTCGGTGAGCTCGGCGAGGAAGGTAAGAAGCTGGAGCGCGAGATTCTTGAGATAGCCAGGGAGAACGGAATAAGGGTCATCGGCCCGAACTGCGTTGGCGTTTACGTTCCAGACACCGGCGTTGACACGGTCTTCCTGCCGGAGAGCAAGATGGACAGGCCGAAGAGCGGGCCCATCGCTTTCGTCAGCCAGAGCGGTGCCTTCGCCGCTGCGATGCTCGACTGGGCCGCGATGGCGGGTATAGGCATAGGCAAGATGGTCAGCTACGGGAACAAGCTCGACGTCGATGATGCGGACCTGATGGACTACTTCATTCACGACGATACCATAAACGTCGTTACCTTCTACATCGAGGGAGTCAAGGACGGCAGGAAGTTCATGGAGAGCGCCAAGAGGATAACCAGGGTTAAGCCCGTCATAGCTCTCAAGAGCGGAAGGACCGAGTACGGGGCCAAGGCCGCCTCTTCCCACACCGGTTCACTCGCCGGAGCGGACACGATTTACGATGCGGTCTTCAAGCAGACCGGAATAATCCGTGCCGAGGACTTCGAGCACATGTTCGACCTGGCGAAGGCCTTTGCCGCGCTCAAGGACAAGCTCCCGAAGGGCGACAGGATAGGAATAATCACCGACGGCGGTGGAGCCGGCGTTATGGCCAGCGATGCCGTTGCCAAGTTCGGCCTCAAGATGGCCGAGCTGAGCGAGGAGACGGTAAAGTTCCTGAGGGAGAACTTCCCGCCGCACGCGGTTCCGGGCAACCCCACCGACGTGGTTGGGGACACCGACGCGGAGCGCTACAGGATAGCCATCGAGGGCTTCGTGAACGACCCGAACGTCGATGCAATAGTGGTAATCGTCCTGTTCCAGGTTCCGCTCCTCGAGGAGGAGAAGATAATCGACATTCTCTCCGAGTACCAGAAGAAGAGCGACAAGCCCATCGTTGCCGTTGCCATGGGTGGTAAGAAGACCGATCACTACGCCAGAATCCTTGAGGAGAAGGGAGTTCCCGTTTATCCGACCCCCGAGAGGGGAGTCAGGGCCATGGCGGGCCTTGTCAAGTACGCCGAATACCTTAGGAAGGGGGTTTGACCCCCAGACCTTTCGGTGGTGGTAGTATGAAGGAGGAAGCCCTTAAGGTTATTAAGGAGGTCCTCGCCTCGGGCAGGACCGCCCTCGTCGAGTACGAGGCAAAGCAGGTTCTCAAAGCCTACGGTCTCCCGGTTCCGGAGGAAAAGCTAGCCAAGACACTGGACGAGGCTCTCAAGTACGCCGAGGAAATCGGCTACCCGGTTGCCATGAAACTCATGTCGCCACAGATTCTCCACAAGAGCGACGCCAAGGTCGTCCTTCTCAACATCAAGAGCCCGGAGGAGCTGAAGGAGAAGTGGGAGGTTATCCACGAGAACGCTAGGAAGTACAGGCCCGATGCAGAGATACTCGGCGTTCTCATAGCTCCAATGCTAAGGCCCGGCAGGGAGATAATCATCGGCGTTACCGAGGACCCGCAGTTCGGTCACGCCCTCATGTTCGGCCTCGGTGGAATCTTCGTCGAGGTGCTCAAGGACGTGACCTTCCGCATAATACCCATAACCGAGCGCGACGCCAGGAAGATGATAACCGAGATCAAGAGCTATCCAATCCTCGCCGGGGCGCGCGGTGAGGAGCCGGCCGACATCGATGCAATAGTCGAGCTGCTCCTCAAGGTCAGCGAACTCGTGAACGACCTCGACGCTTACATCAAGGAGATGGACCTCAACCCGGTTTTCGTCTACGAGAAGGGCAAGGGTGCCGTGGTGGTTGACGCCAGGATAATCGTCAAGGAGCCTACCGAGAAGAAAGAGGAGATAAGCAGCGAGTACAGGGAGAGGTGCGCCTGATCAATCCGCCTTTTCTTCTTCCTCTTTCCGGGACTCACTCTCCTCGCGGTAAACTTCCTGGACGTAGCCCAGTATGTCGTGGAGTATGAAGAAGTTTATGGCCGTATCAACCGCGGAGAGGAGGTTCCCGGCTATGAGGAAGAGCAGGGCGAAGAAGAAGCTTATCCCAGCGTAGATTAGGGCAACCTTGATGGCAGTCCTGTTCTCCCGCCCGACCCCGTAGGCCAGGGACAGGCTCAGGAGCGCGAAGGAGAGGTAAACGAACGAACCCCATGCGTAGGCATAGTAGAGGAGCAGTACCCCGTTGATGGAAAGAAGGAGAGTGGCAAGGGTTAGCCGTTTCATGTTACCCCCAGATAACCTTCAAATATCTCCACGTACTTAAACCCATCGTCGGGGAAGATGAGGACGTAGGTTTTCTCACCGAATTCGTTGGAGATTTTCTCGTACGCCTTGACAACCGCTCCAGAACTGAGTCCTATCAAGAGACCGTCCCTGCGTGCCACGCTGAAGGCGCCTTCAATAGCTTCGTTCCGGGTTATCTCCACGACCCTGTCTATGTCCACCTGGAAGTACCACTTGGGCTTCGTCTCGAGGCGCTTTATTCCAGGGATCTTCTCTCCTTTGGCGGGGACAACGCCGATGATCCTTGTGTCGTAGCGCTCCTTGAAGTACTGTGCCAGACCGGCTATGTGGCCCGAAGTGCCTATGCCTGCTATCAGGACGTCAGGCTTTTTGCCGATGCTCTTCAGCTGCTCGTCTATCTCCCCCGCGGTAAAGCGGTAGTGGGCGTCGAAGTTGTCGTCGTTCTCGAACTGGTTGAGGTTCATCGCACCGGCTTTTCTGGCTTCTTCCTGCACAAAGCGCACCATCGTCGGGTCTATCGTCTCGAAGTCCGTCATAACGACCTCTGCACCGAGGACCCTGAGCAGAACCTGGGTAGCCTTTGGTGTTGGCTTCGGCAGGTATGCCCTGAACTCTATTCCCAGAACGTTGCTGAGCGCCGCAAGAGAAATCCCGACGTTGCCGGAGGTGGCCTCAAAAAGGGCCGTGCCGTTGATGTCCCCGCGCTCGATGGCCTTCATAAGCATGTTAAAAACGGCCCTGTCCTTGATGCTCCTGCTGAAGGGGTTAAAGAACTCCAGCTTGGCAAAATACATCCCCCCTCTCCGCCGAGAGTTTGACCAGGGGGGTCGGCTTGTACTTCTCGAACAGTTCGAGGGTGCTGTTAAACACGTTCATTTGCCATCACCGAAAACGGGTGAGAGAAGGGCTTTAAAAACTTTCCTAAAACGAACAGTTGTGGACAAAATTGGGTAATCAGAGCGCCCCTTCCCTCACGAGCCTTTCCTTTATCCTCTCAAACTCACCGAGTGAACCCCTCACTATCGGGTGCCTCGGCACGAAGGGGCACGGCTCCTCCCGCTCGATGCTTATCGCAAACGTCCCTATCTCCTTTGCTATTTTGACTATCTCCTCCTTGTCGAGGCCGATGAGGGGCCTCAAAATAGGCAGGTCGCTCGCGGTGCTTATGATGAGAAGGTTGTCGAGGGTCTGCGATGCCACCTGCCCTAGGGAGTCGCCCGTAACTATAGCGCTTGCCCCGATTTCGTGTCCCACCCTGCACGCCTTCCTGAGCATCGTGTATTTACAGAAGAGGCACGTCCACTTGGCCTTTCCAATCTCAGCGAGCTTCGAAAAAACCGGAGCCTGTTCCTCGTAGGCATCTACTATAACCGGCTCATTCAGCTTTCCGTACTTTCCGAGAACCTCGCAGAGCTCAAGGACCTTGGACTCCTTCGTACCGCTCTGCCGGAAGTGAACGGGGGTTATCTCAAAGCCTTTCCTGAGCATCAGGTAAATCGCCACCGGCGAGTCTATGCCCGAGCTTAGTAGGGCAACTGCCTTCATGTCTTGGACTTGGAGGGAGCTTTTATGAGGCTTTCCTCAACTCAGGGTTTCAAACCTTTGAGGAGGAAACCGAGGTAAACGAACCACGACAGGATAAAGAACGCCCCTATGAGCTCCGGAATCGCCAGCCCCTTGAAGACTCTCGCCTTAATCAGGTAGAGCATGGTGAAGAAGACGAGAACGGCTAAAACGCTCCAGACGTAGTTGATGGGGTTCTTCTGCCCGAGCTTTATCCCTATTATCGCTATGTCAGCTAAGGCCAGGACGTAGAAGAGGACAGCCGAAGGGGAGTGGTAGGGTAGCTCCTCCGGGAAGACGCCGACGAGGAAGAGAAAGACCATCGCGAGGGGCATGAGGTAAGAGAGACCGTTCCTGAAGGCAACAACCGACGGTATCATCGCAACCGTTGCGAAGAGCATGAGGAAGCCGTTGAAGAGCCAGCGGTTCGGGTTTTTAAGGGAACCCATGTCGCTCAGCGCGTTGTCCGTGAAGGAGAACCAGGGGTTGGCGTGGACGTTCACCGCTAAGCCCACGAGGAAGAGAACGGGAAGCGAAAGGGCTATATAAGAAGCGACCCGCTCAGCCTCCATCACAACCCCCTCAGCACTCCCCCTTCCCCGGGTCTTCACCAAAGATGGCTCTGTAAATCTTCCTGAACTCCTCCCACGAACCGCGGATTATCGGGTGCTTTGGAATGAAGGGTATCTCGTCCTCAGGCAGGGTTGAGAGCTCGAAGGTGCCGATTCTCTTGGCTATGCTCACTATCTCCTCCTTGTCAAGGCCAACGAGCGGGCGGTAAATCGGCAAATCGCTCGCCTGGCTGACAATGTACATGTTCTCGAGGGTCTGCGAAGCCACCTGCCCGAGGGAGTCGCCCATGACGATGCCTTTAGCTCCGAAGTCCTTCGCTATTTTATCGGCGTGCCTAACCATCATGAACTTGCAGAAGACGCAGGTGTACTTCTCCTTTCCAAGCTCGCGGAGCTTCTCGATGATTCTCTCGCGCTCCTTGGGCTTCACAACTATCAGCTCACCCTTTCCTCCATAGTGGTACTTCTTGAGCTGATTCCATATCCTCCGGACCTTCTCAAGGGTCTTCTCGCCCATGTAGATGTGAACCGGAATAACCTCGACGCCGCGTTTCATCATGAGAAATGCCGCAACCGGCGAGTCTATACCGCCGCTAAGCAGAGCCACCACTTTGCCCTGCGTCCCTATCGGCAGTCCTCCCCAGGCTTTAACCTTGTCCACGAAGACGTAGGCTTTTCCCTCCATCAGCTCGACGCCGACCTCGATGTCGTAGTCGTGCAGATTAACCTCGCTCTCCTCGTTTTCAAGAATGTACTCGCCGACCTTGGCCTGTATCTCGGGGCTCTTGAGCGGGAACTCCTTGGTTATTCTCCTGGCGGTGACCCTAAAGCGGGGCCTCTCAAGGCCCAGCTCGCGCTTCTTCCTCCTGAAGAGCTTTAAAGCTGTTCTGTTGATCTTATCGAGGTTCGCATCGACCTCCATCGCCGGCGAGAGCGAAACTATGCCGAAGACGCGCGTGAGAACCTCGACGGCTTCTTTGGCTTTGTTCGTCCTCACGAGAACGCGCCCGTGCTTGGCCTCAACCTTCTTGAACTCTACCCCCTCACTGACTAAAGCTTCGCGTATGTTGTTCATGAGTATGTTCTCGAACCATCTCCTCGTCTGCCTTGACTTGGTTCCAATCTCGCCGTAGCGGACTATGATCACGTTCATGGAATCACCCCAGAGCATGCGGGAACTTGATTATTATCTCCACGTACTTCTGGATTCCCTCGTAAAGGATCAGGGAAACCAGATAGGAGGAGAGGAGAATAAGCTCGTTCATCTCGAATATGTGGGCCGCTATGGCCTTTGCTCGGGGCGTTGCGTCCACTATGGTTCGCATGTACTTTCTCTTGAGGGAGTGGTTAATTAGTATGAATCCTACGAGCAGGGCCACTCCAACCAGGCCCCAAGTCTGACCCAGAGCAAGCATCATGAAGAGCGTGGAGGCGACTATTATCCAGCCGCCGATGACACCGAGCAGGATAACGAACTCTATCATCTTCCCACCAAAGGTCAGTGGTGGCAGGGTAATAAAAAGGTAACTCAGACAAACTTAACGACGTCCCCCAGCTTTTTCCTCCTCTTCCTGGGTCGCACCTCACCCCTTGGATAGCCCACAGGAACGAGGCCAACGAGGTAGTGGTTCTCGTCGAGGCCTGCGAGCTCTCTAACCTTCTCCTCTATCCCCCGGAAGTTTGTTACCCCGATGTAGACAGTCCCGAGGCCCAGCTCAACGGCCTTGAGCATGAGGTTCTGAATGGCCATCGCGGCGCTCTCAACGCTCCATATGAACTCGAGCTCGTCGAACTCCTTCCCGGGAAGGAAGCGGGTCCCCCTGTCGATGAACACCGCGATGTAAACCGGCGCCCTGTACATTCCCTCCTCGTACATTCTCCGCCTGAGCTTCTCTATCTTCTCCTCGGAAAGCTTCACCGCCCTGTAGTAGGCTTCCATTCCCTCAGCTATCAGGGAGTAGAGCCTTTCCCTCGCCCCTTCGCTCCGGAAGACCACGAAGAGCCAGTTCTCCAGGCCGCTGGCCGTTGGCGCCCTTATGGCAGCCTCTATTAGGGCCTTCACGTGCTCCTCGGGAACGTCCATATCCTCGAAGTACCTCACCGATGTTCTTAGCCTTATCGCCTCCTTCAGCTCCACGCTACCACCCACTTAGGATTCCCGAGGACCTTAATCAACCTTTCCGGAACCAAAGGTTTAAGAGAACGGCCGAGTAAAGGGGAAAGGTGAAAGTTTGCATGTACGGCTGGAGAGGAAGACTTGGCCTTATCGTCCCGTCATCTAACACGACCATGGAGATGGAACTTCATTCAGTCCTTCCCGAGGGCGTTTCGCTCCACACCGCGAGGGTTCCTCTCAGGAACGTCACCGAAGAGGAGCTTATAAAGATGAACGCCCTGGCGGTCGAGAGCGCCAAGCTCCTCCGCGATGCGGGGGTTGAGCTGATCCTCTACGGTTGCACGAGCGGTTCGTTCATAGGCGGAAAGGACTACGAGAAAGAACTGGAGGCGCAAATAGAGGAAGAGGTGAACGTCCCGGTCGTGAGCACGAGCACCGCCGTCGTGGAGGCGCTGAAGATACTGGACGCCCAGTCGGTTCTGGTCGTCACGCCCTACACCGACGAGATAAACCAGAGGGAGAGGGAGTTCCTCGAGGCCAACGACTTCGAGGTCCTAGACATAAGGGGGCTCGGCCTGGAGGACAACCAGGCTATAGGGAAGCTCGAGCCCTACGAGGCATACCGCCTGGCAAAGGCGAGCTTCCTCGACGAGGCGGACGCGGTTTTCATAAGCTGCACCAACCTCAGGACCTTCGAGATAATCGAAACGCTGGAGGAGGACCTAGGAGTCCCGGTCGTTACCAGCAACCAGGCCTCGCTGTGGCTCGCACTGAGGCAGATGGACGTGATGGAGAAGATTCCCTACCTCGGACGGCTCTTCACGGAGTTCTGATCCCTCAACATTTTTCTGCCCTTGCCCTCCGAAACCCTTTTAAGACTCCCCGCTCATTTCTTGGGTGTTAGTCACTGAGGGTGATACATATGGGGCTCCTGGAGGAGGCGAGGAAGCTTTCAATCTACACCGCCTACAACACGAACGTGGACGCGATAACCTACCTGACGGGAGAGACGGTGCAGGGGCTGATAGACGAGCTCGGGGCCGAGAACGTGAGAAGGAGAATGGAGGAGTACCCGAGGGAGATAAACGAGCCCCTCGACTTCGTGGCGAGGCTGGTGCACGCGCTGAAGACTGGTAAGCCGATGGCGGTCCCGCTCGTGAACGAGGAGCTCCATTCCTGGTTTGATTCCCACTTCAAGTACGACGTCGAGAGAATGGGCGGCCAGGCGGGGATAATAGCGAACCTCCTGGCCAGCCTAGATTTCAGGAGGGTGATAGTCTACACCCCCCACCTCGCGAGGAAGCAGGCCGAGATGTTCGTGGAGGGGCCGAACCTTCTCTATCCGGTGGTTGAGGACGGGAGGCTGACCTTCAGGCACCCACGCGAGGCCTACCGCGAGAACGACCCTATCAAGGTGAACCGCATTTTTGAATTCCGCGCCGGGACGAGGTTCAGACTCGGAGAGGAGACGATAACGGTTCCCTTCTCTGGCAGGTTCATAGTCTCGGCGAGGTTCGAGAGCATAAGGATATACACCGAGCCCGAGCTGAAGCCGTTCCTGCCGGAGATAGGCCTCCAGGTTGACGGGGCGATCCTTTCAGGTTACCAGGGCATAAAGCTCCGCTATTCGGACGGCAAGGACGCCAACCACTACCTCAGGGAGGCGAAGAGGGACATACTCCTGCTCAAGCGGGAGAAGGACGTCAAGGTTCACCTGGAGTTTGCCTCGATACAGAACCGCGAGCTCAGGAAGAAGGTCATCTACAACCTCTTCCCCCTGGTTGACAGCGTTGGCATGGACGAGGCCGAGATAGCCCACGTCCTCAACGCCCTCGGCTACTCCAAGCTCGCCGATCGGATATTCACCTACAACCGCATCGAGGACACCGTCCTCGGGGGGAAGATACTCATCGACGAGATGAACCTTGAGGTTCTGCAAATACACACGATCTACTACCTGATGTACATCACCCACGCGGACAACCCGCTGAGCGAGGAGGAACTCAGGAACAGTCTTGAGCTCGCCACCACTCTAGCAGCCGCTAGGGCCTCCCTTGGGGAAATCCGCTCGCCCGAGGACTTCAAGGTGGGCACTGAAGTGCCGTACAACGAGCGCGGGGAGTACGTCAAACTGCGCTTCGAGGAGGCGAAGAGGAGGCTCCGCACGAGGGAGTACAAGGTCGTCATAATCCCCACGAGGCTCGTCAAGAACCCGGTCTCAACGGTCGGTCTGGGCGATACCATCTCCGCAGGGGCATTCACGAGCTATCTAGCGCTGCTGAAGAAGAAGGAGGCGCTCTGAGGTTTTTTCTCCGTTTCTCCAGTTGAGATTGGTGCGGTGTAGCGTACCAAATACGGTATGGTGTACCGTTTCTACTCAACCAATCCCTCCATGAGGCCAGCCTTCTCCTGGGCCCTCCTGAGGTGTTCCACGGTGACCTTGGTGTAAATCTGGGTTGTCGAGAGGTTGGAGTGGCCGAGTAACTCTTGAATGGCCCTTATGTCCACACCCCGCTCGAGCATGTGGGTGGCGAAGCTGTGGCGAAGCTTGTGGGGGGTTACCTCAATCCCGGCCCTCGCCCCGTACTTCTTAAGAAGGTACCAGACGGTCTTGGGGGAGAGCCTGTCCTTTTCCCTCCTCCTCTCCTCGACCAGGAGGTACTCGCTGTCGTCTTCCCGGGTTTCAATGTATGCCCTTATCTCTCCGACCAGGAACTCGGGAATCGGGACGACCCTGTCCTTAGCGCCCTTCCCGCCGCGGACGACTATGAGACCCCTGTCGAGGTCGATATCGCCCTTTTTGAGGTTGCAGAGCTCGCTTACCCTCAGCCCGGCACCGTAGAGGAGGAGAACGATAAGCCTGTCACGTCTCCTCGTCGGCGGAATCACCGAGAGGAGTCTCTTGACCTCCTCACGCGTTAGGGCCTTCGGCAGACTCTTCGGCACCTTCGGCGGCTTGAGCTTCTCGGCCTCCTCTTCGTAACCCTCAAAGCGGAAGTAGGACCGGAGGGCCTGGACGACGAGGTTTAGGCTCCTGCTAGAGTACCCCTCCCTCCTGAGCCTGGCCAGAAAACGGAGGGCGGAGCGGGCGTTTAGCCTCCCGCCCCACTCGAGATAGCGCCGCACGTAATAGGAGTACATTCTAATCGTGTTAGGGCTCTTGCCCTCGAGGTCCAGGTAGGTCTCGAACTCCTCTATGATTTCCTGGGCTTCCATTTTACTGGCCCTTCAGGAGATTCTCCAGATCTTCGGGCTTGACCTCAGTACTTTCAATGACTTCCAGATCCTCCTCAACCTCCGACGTCGGCTGTTCAGGTCTTGGAGGCTCCGGCTCTTCCGCTATGCTGAGGCTAAGGTAGACCGTCCTAAGGAGCTCGTCCACCAGGTTTCTGTCCTCGGCGAAGATGTACCCCTGGCCGACTATGACCTTGCCGGCCAGACCGAGCTTCTCGACGGCCCTTCCAATGTATGCCTCGTCTGGAACCGGCTCGGCCGGGAAGAGGGACTTCCAGGCCTCGTCGATACGGTAGACGTTTCTGCTGTTCTCCAGGAGGGCCTTAAGACTCTCGTTCTCCTCCCTGAGCCTCTCGTTCTCGGCCCTCAGCTCCTCGTTGGTCTGAATCAGATTCTCGTGCTCCTCCTTGAGCCTCCTGTACTCCTCGGCAAGTCCATCATAGCGCCCCTTGAGGTCAAGAAGCTGGTTCCTGAGGGCCATGTACTCGGGGAGTACCTGAAGACTCTTCAGTCCCGCCCTGACGAGTGTGTTCTTGAGCTCCTTCTTCACAAGCTCCACATCAACGTGCTCCAGATCGTGGCCGAGGGGAAGCTTCATTCTCTCGACATGGCCAACCATCTCGCTCAGCTCGCCGTAGAGCCTCTCGGCGAGGTCCCTTCCAACCCTATCCGCGTCGGTTGCTATGATGAGCAAATCGGCTCCGGCGGCCGCGCTCTTTGCTATCTCCACGTTAGTCGTTGGGATTATCGCGGAGATCGTGATGTTGTACTCGCTCCCCAGGGCCAGCCCCTGGAGGGCCTTGCTTACGACCTCAACGTCGCTCGCACCTTCCACGAGGATTCTAACATCGACTATCGCCATACCCATCACCGTAAACTCTCACCATCTCGACCTTAAAACGGTTCCCATCGGGAGGCTTATAAGATCAAACTCCCAAATACTATTAGGGGAGAACGGTGCAGGTCTCTGGGTGGCTAGTGGAGCCGTTGCTTGGAATCCTGGAGATCGTGTGGGTACTCACTGTCATCGTGATATACCCCATCTTCACTTACTACATCGTTCTGACACTCGAGGGTCTCAGGTACAATTCGAAGTTCAACCCCCCAGACGTTCCAAAGGATCTCCCATCTGTTACGGTTCTCATTCCAGCGAGAAACGAGGGCGTGGTGATAAGGGACACGCTCCTGGCGATGGCAAACCTCGACTATCCCAGGGACAAACTGGAGGTCCTCCTGCTCGACGACGGTTCCACGGACGAGACTGTGAGGATAGCGGAGGAGGTGGCGAGGGAGCACCCATTCATCAGGGTGATCCGCGTTGAGGGCGGCGGAAGGGGGAAGAGCTACGTTCTGAACTACGGCCTTAAACTGGCGAGGGGAGAAGTCATAGCGGTCTATGACGCCGACAACAGGCCGGAGCCGGGGGCGCTCAAGGGCCTGGTGGCTATGCTGAGCGACGAGACGCCTGCAGTAACCGGAAAAGTCCGAACAATAAACTGGAACCGGAACGTACTCACGCGCTTCATATGCATGGAGTACCTCTACTTCCAGCTGGCCGGCCAGAGCGGAAAGAGCAAGCTGTACAAAACCGCCATACTTCCTGGGACGAACTTCGTAATAAGGAGGGACCTGCTCGAAGAGCTGGGCGGCTGGGACGAGAATGCCCTCGCGGAGGACCTGGAGCTTTCCTTCAGGGTAATAGCCCTGGGAAAGAGGATAGCCTACAACCCACTCGCGGTCACCTGGGAGCAGGAGCCGGAGAGCTGGCGCGTGTGGTTCAGGCAACGGACCCGCTGGGCGGCCGGAAACGTCTACACCGTGAGGGAGCACGTAAAGAGGTTCCGCGAGATAAAGGGCTGGGGCCTGCGCTTTGACCTGCTCCTCACGCTGATGGTGTACTACCTCCTGGCGATAGCCGTCATAGTTGCGGACGTGGCCTTCGTGGCACTAATGATGGCTTCAGGAAACGTTACGTGGTTCACGGGACTTATCCTGAGCTTTGTGTACCTTTCGTTCCTGCTGGAGATTTTCGCTGGTCTCTACGACGGAAAGATAAGGAGCATCGGCTGCTGGCTCCTCGCACCGCTCATGTACTACACATACTCTCAGATGTGGATATTAATCTCCCTCGCCGGTCTGTGGGAGGCGAGAAAGGCCAAGAAGGTGTGGTACAAGACGCCTAGAACGGCGGTTTAGAGGTCGATCTCAAGGCTCGGCCTCTCAAGAACGACCCGCCCATCGGGCAGGAGGGAGATGCTGAGCGCCCGGATTTCAACGCCCGCTTTGCTGGCTTTCTTCAAAAGCCTCGCTATCTCAGGGTCGCCCCCCTCGTAGGGCCTGAACTTTTCTACACCGGGCATCGCTCCGACGAAGAAAATCATCGCCTTTTTCCCCGCCCTTGAAAGCTCCATCAGCTCCCTGACGTGCTTCTGGCCCCTGACGCTTGGGCAGTCGGGGTACATCGCGTACTCGCCCCTCTCACCGCCCCTGAGAACGGCACTCTTCATCTCGGCGTATACCTCCCCCTCAGGGCAGTCAAAGAGGTAGTCGAGGCGCGAGTTGCCAACGCGGACTTCCCTCCTTTTTATTGAGCAGTCCCTCAGCCAGGGGATAAGGTTGAGCTCAACGGCCCTCTCGAAGGCCTTCGCCTGAGTCCTCGTGTCTATCACCGCTCCCTTTCCGTCCAGGTCCTCGAAAGCGAGCAGGACGAAATCGGTCTTGCCCCCGCTCTTCGGGAGGCAGAAAGCCCTCCTTCCGGGAACCATGAACTCCTCCAGACGACCGGTGTTGGTTACGAGGGCTTTTCTGATTTCTCCATTGACCTCAACCAGCGCCACGAAGCGGTTGAGCCTCTCGAGGAAGACGCAGGGAACGACGTTCAGTTTCAGCAGGACCTCCCTCATGGGGGTGTTCTATGGGTGCGGGAAATATAAATCTTGGCCGTCACCCTTTATCCAGAACTGGGCAATCTACCAGTTGGAGGATAATGAGGTTTACGACAGGAATGACGGGATAACCAATCGCCAAGGGCTTCCGGCGGAAGTGCGACGACTGCATGACCATTGAGGAACTTTTGCTCACCTAAACCCTTAAAAGCCCATTATGATGACTGTCTAAACGGTGGTGCCGATGGTGGACTTTGAACTGCTCAAGAGGATTGTAGAGGCGCCGGGCGTTTCCGGCTACGAGTTTCTTGGCGTCAGGGACGTCGTCATCGAGGCCTTCAAGCCCTACGTTGATGAGATTAAGGTTGACAAGCTGGGCAACGTCATAGCCCACAAGGAGGGCAAGGGTCCAAAGGTCATGCTCGCCGGGCATATGGACCAGATTGGCCTCATGGTTACCCACATCGAGAAGAACGGCTTCCTCCGCGTTGCACCGGTTGGAGGGGTGGACCCTAGGACGCTGATAGCCCAGCGCTTCAAGGTCTGGGTTGGGCCGAACGAGTTCGTCTACGGCGTCGGTGGAAGCGTTCCGCCCCACATTCAGAAGCCGGAGCAGAGGAACAAGGCCCCGACCTGGGAGCAGGTCTTCATTGACATCGGTGCCGAGAGCAAGGAAGAGGCAGAGGAGATGGGCGTCAAGATAGGCACAGTCATCACCTGGGACGGAAGGCTTGAGAGGCTCGGCAAGCACCGCCTAGTCAGCATCGCCCACGACGACAGGATAGCGGTCTACACCCTCGTTGAGGCCGCGAGACAGTTAAGCGAGACCGATGCCGATGTCTACTTCGTGGCAACGGTTCAGGAGGAGGTAGGGCTTCGCGGAGCTAAGGTTTCGGCCTTCGGCATCGACCCCGACTACGGCTTCGCCCTCGACGTAACCATAGCGGCCGACGTTCCCGGAACGCCGGAGCACAAGCAGATAACCCAGCTCGGGAAGGGCGTCGCGATCAAGATAATGGACCGCTCGGTAATCTGCCACCCGACGATAGTGAGGTGGATGGAAGAGCTTGCCAAGAAGCACGAGATACCCTACCAGTGGGACATTCTCACCGGCGGAGGAACAGATGCAGGAGCGATACACCTCAACAAGGCCGGCGTCCCGAGCGGCGGAATAAGCATTCCGGCGCGCTACATACACTCCAACACCGAGGTCGTGGACGAGAGGGACGTCGATGCCGCCGTCAAGCTGACCGTCAAGGTCCTCGAGGAGATCCCGGGGCTGAAGCTCTGAGCCCTTCTCCGTTTTTCATCGTTTTCCATCGCCAAATTTAAAAACCTGCTTGAGTACATTCCGGGGACGAGTGCACAAGGGTGTGCCCCATGGAGTCAAGGACGGCAGAGGTGCCCTTCTCGGCCGGGTGGGAGGCGCTCGTGGGAGTGGCCTCGAGGCCGGAGGGAGTGTTTCCAACGTTTCCGTACGAGGCCAAGGTCGTTAGAATGGGCGAGAAAGTCATAGCCAGACTCTCGGTCAGGAAGTTTCTGTTCAAGTTCGAGTTCGAGGGCGTCCTCGAGTTCACCTTTAACGAGCCCCACGTCACCTACGTTATGAAGGGAAGCAGGGGGCTCCTCATACTCTCCTTCGCCGCCCTTGAAGGAAAACTTGTGGCCAGAGCTTCCGCCGACGTTCCAGGGGAGAGAATGCTGGGCAAGAAGCTGGCCTACCTCGCCGAAGGGGCGGGGCTCAGTTTGGCGAAGATGGCCGAGAGCCACGGCATCATAGCGGCGAGGGCCTTCGGATCACCCAGGGACTTTATAATCAGGAACTTCGAGCCGTCCCTTCTTGCCCACGTGGTAAGGTACGTCCGTCTAAACACGGGAATGAAAAGCTTCACGCTCACCGGGGAGAACGGGAGCGAGAGGTTCACGGTGAAGGTGAAGGACGGGATAGTCGAGAAGGTGGAATACGAGTCCAGCTCAGGAAGCTCCATAATAGAGGTCGGCAGGAGCATTCTGGAAGTCGATGGGCGGGACTTCGCGGGAATAGACGCGAGGGGAGAGTACGTCATGAAGGTCAGGGACTGAAATCGCTTTCTTCTGCTGGAGCACTTGTCCCACTCCCGTGCTCTTCTGATTCCACGGGGGCGACACTCTTCTCCTCCATCTGGAACTTGTTCCACTCGTACCAGAAGAGCAGGGCCCCGACGAGAACGCCCGCGAGGAAGAACGGCCACTTGGAGGGGAGCGGCAAGCCGCGGTGCCAGCGATAGAGCAGGTAGTTCTGGTAGAAGAATAGATAGCTCAGCCAGGCTACCAGGAGCGCCTCGACCGTGTACTCGATGAGTCTTCTAGTTCTCTCTTCCATTACCCTTCACCTGGGGAAAAGTTAAAAGCGGCCCGTTAAAACTCTTTCTCATGAGTGATACCAGCGAGCAGTTCGAATACTTTCCCTACGAGAGCCTGAGGCCCAACCAGCGCGAGTTCATTGAGCTGGTAGCTGAAACCGTCAGGAACGGAGAGAACGCCATAATCGAAGCCCCCACGGGCTTCGGAAAGACAGTAAGCGTTCTGGCGGGAATACTGCCCCAAGCGAAGGAGATGGGATACAAGGTTCTCTACCTCGCGAGAACCCACAGGCAGATGGATAGAGTTATAGAGGAGCTGAAGGTCATAAACCGGAAGGCCAAGGTTTCCGGCGTTGAGCTGAGGAGCAGGAAGGAGTTGTGCCTCCACACCTACCTCACCCAGTTCACGAGCGACGCCTACACGGCCATGGTCGTCTGCAAGAACCTCAAAAAGCTCGGGAAGTGCGAGTTCTACGAGAACGAGAAGAAGAAAAAGGCCGAGTTCGACGAGCTGGTGAACTTCTTCCTCGACGAGCCGAGCCACCCAGTGGAGATCCTGAGCTACGCGGAAACTCTCGAGCTGTGCCCCTACGATCTGACCAAGAGAATGGCGGAGAAGGCCGACGTGATAGTGGCCAGCTACCTCTACCTTCTCAGTCCTTCGATAAGGGAGAACTTCATAAGCTCGCTCGACGTCGATTACTCTGACCTCATAGTGGTCTTCGACGAGGCCCACAACCTACCGGATCAGGCCATCTCCGCCCTTAGCGACAGGATAAGCATCAACACCGTGAACAGGGCAATAAAGGAGGCCGACGAGTACAACGAGCACGAGATAGCCAACTTCCTCAGCATCTTTGGCAGGGGACTTGAGATTCTCTTCCAGGAGAAGCTCGCGAGCAGGGACGTCCAGGAGACACCAGTTCAGCCCGAGCTGGTCTTCTCTCACGTCGTAGATGTGCTAGGCCTGGACACGAGGTGGCTCGTCAAGACCCTCAACGACATGGTGGCCGTTGGCGACGCGATAAGGGAGGACAGGATAGAGAAGGGCAAGCCCCCAAGGAGCTACATCGGCCGCGTTGGAGAGTTCCTCCTCCTGTGGCTCTCGCTCATAGGTAGGGAAGATTACCTCTTCCTCCTCAGCAGGGAACGGGGGCTGAGCCTCGAGCTTGTGGCCCTGGACCCCTCCAAGGCGCTGGGATTCCTGAGGGAAGTTCAGAGCGCGATATTCATGTCCGGAACGCTCACCCCGCTCGAAGCTTTCCGCGACGTGATGGGCATCGAGAGGGCAAGGTTGAAGAAGTTCCCGAGAATGGTAAAGCGGGAGAACGCTCAGGTCTTGGTGGCTAAAGACGTCTCAACGCGCGGTGAGGAGCGCTCCATTCAGGTTTACAGGAAGATGGTGGACTACATAGTCGAAGCGGCAAAGCTTATCCCCAGGAACGTCGGCGTTTTCGCGGCATCTTACGAGGTCCTCCAGGGCCTGCTCTCGGCCAACCTCCAAGTCAGGCTTGAGGAAACCGGAAAAGCCGTGTTCATCGAAAAGCAGGGAGCCAGCTCGGCGGAGAACGACGCGATGGTGGCGAGCTTTAAGGCCCACGCCAAGGGCAACGGCGCGGTTCTGCTCGGCGTCATGGGCGGCAGGAACAGCGAGGGGCAGGACTACAGTGGTGATGAGATGAATGGGGTCATACTCGTTGGAATTCCCTACGCGAGGCCGACCCCTAGGGTTCAGGCCCAGGTAAGGTACTTCGAGCGGAAGTTCCCCGATAAGGGGCGCTACTACGGGTATTACTTGCCTGCCCACCGGAAGCTCGTCCAGGCCGCGGGGAGGGTGCATCGCTCGGCAGAGGAGAAGGGGAGCATAATAATACTCGACTACCGCGTCCTCTGGAGGGGAATAAGAAAGGACCTGCCCGACTGGATCGTCGAGACGATGAGGCCCGTCGATCTGGCCAGAATGAGGCTCTACCTAAGGAGGTTCTGGTCAGGGGGCGAAAGATTTAAAAAGACCCTGCGGGAGGTATAGGTCGGGCGCTCGGGCAGTGCCGGGGTAGCTTAGCCTGGTCAGAGCGCTCGGCTCATAGGGCCGCTCCCCCTCGGGGGAGCCTGAGAAACCGAGAGGTCCGGGGTTCAAAGCCCCGCCCCGGCACCACAGAAACTTTTGACAGACAAAAGTTCCACCAAAGCTCGTGGCTCTTTTTGGAAAGCCGAATTTTAAAGTGATTTTCCTACCAATCGGCCGTTTGAGTTGAGAACTTTTTGACTTATTTCTTGGGTGTGGGTTTGCTTTTAAATCGACGCCCGAAGGGCGTCAAGGAGAGAGTAACCCCGTTTTGAGGCTTATTCTCAACGTGTTCTCTCTTAGAAACGAGCACTGGGGGTAAAAATCCTCGCATTGGAACCTTTTTAAAGAGGGGCTACGTGCTTTTGGTGAAGCCTTTCCAAAAGTTTCAGCGCTGGCGAAAGATCAGGTGCCTTATCTAAGAGTCTCCGTTTAACGCGGGTTTATTCTCGAGTTGCCCTTGGGGAGTGCTTCACTCTAAAAACGGCTCCATCGAACGTCAATAACGAATTTTCTCCTTGGATTCAAGTTTCAAGTATGGTTTCAGAACCCCTCCCAGCGGGAATCAAAAACATAGAAAAGGCTACCAGTAGCCATACATCTGCACCATCAGGTGGCGCTTTATCCGTTTTCCGTAGTAGTAACCTATCGCCATTCCTACGAGAAGCCCCCCCAGGTGGGCGTAGACGTTGACGCTCGGCATGATGCTGTTTATCAGGAAGAGGACGAAGGCGTTTATCAATGCCCCCTGCATGTTGCCACCAACGACGCCGGTTATGATTATCAGCGTTCCAACTATGCCGAAGAGGGCCCCGCTCGCGCCTGCGCTCACCGAGTTGGCCGGAAGCAGGAAGAGCGTCAGCAGGTTGCCGGCCAGACCCGAGACGAGATAGACCATGACGAGCCTCTTCGGTCCGATGATTCCCTCAAGCTGCCTGCCCATCATAAGGAGGAAGTACATGTTGAAGCCTATGTGGAGTATTCCCACGTGCACGAACATCGCCGTGACGAGCTGCCACCACCAGCCGTAGCTGAGCACCGCGTAGTTCCACTGGCCGAGCCTCGCCAGGACGTCGATGCTTATGCTGAATGGGTTCCCGCTGAGGATTGCTTCGACTATGTAAACGGCCACGTTTATCAGGAAGAGTGTGAAGGTTGCCTTTCCGTAGCGGTGGGTAAGGCCTTCAAGGCTCATTTTCCAGCTCCTCCAGGATTATATCAAGCAGGTAGCGGTCGTTAACGGCTATGACGTTCGTCTTGGTCGTGGCGTCGAGCCTCAGCTCCAGCTCCTTCCCCCTCTCGTCCGCAACTATGGCTCCGGCTTCCCTGGCTATGAGCACCCCCGCCGCTATGTCCGTCGTCCTCACGTAGTTCCTTATGTCCAGGACGCCGTCGAGGGCACCCTTGGCGAGGTACGTCAGCTCCACGGCTATCGCGCCCAGGACGCGAACCCGTTTGACCCTCCTTATTAATCCCAGACACCTGCCGCGCGTGTAGAAGCTCAGCGCCTCCTTCCCTCGCTCGGGTTTTCTGACCCTTACCGGCCTTCCGTTCATGTAGGCACCCCCTCCCGGAAGGGCCTCGTAGAAAGTTCTCGTAACGAACTCGTATATCGCGCCGTAAACGGGCCTGTTCTTCCTGAACACAGCGAAGCTAAAGGCGAATATTGGTATCCCCGCGGCGAAGTTGTAGGAACCGTCTATCGGGTCAACGATGACCGTGTAGTCACTCCCGTTGTCTATGAAGCCTATCTCCTCGCTGACGATGTTGACCCCAAGAGGCTGGAGCCTGGCAAGGACGACATCCTCGGCGACCCTGTCAACGTACTTCGTAACGTCTCCGCTGACGTTTTCTCCTATGGTCTCCCCCGCCCTGGGGGTGCCGAAGAGGGGCATCACTTCCTTCTCAACCTCCCTCGCGGTTTCGAGGGCAATCTCGTTCCATGGAATCTCCATATCAACCACCCATAAGCATTATCAGCAGGTTTCTCGTTCCCGGCCCAAAGCCGAGTATGAATATCGTGAGCTTCACAAAGTTTATTAAATCGGGATCCTCTTCCTTCATCTCCCGGTCGAGTATCCAGACTACGGGGAGGAGGATAAGGAACTTCTCGAGGTACATCACCGCCGCGGTCCCAAAGGCGTCTATGAGCCACCTCGCGAGGACGTGCTGCTCCCAGAAGCCGAGGAACTGGATTCCAACGAAAGTGGTCGTGGCATCGTAGAAGTGCGTGTAGAAGAGGATCGAGTTATCACTGACGAGGGCGAACTTCCTTGAGAGAAGCCATATGAAGGCCTCGGAAACCAGTAACGCGGGGATAAAGTACCTGAACACCGCGGGGTTGAAGCTCACGTTGTCGAGGTTTATCACGAGCACGAACAGCAGCCCACCAACGAGTATCCAGCCGAAGTCCCGGTAGAGGGGATAGAGCCTCTCGCCGGGGCAGTGCTTCCAGACCGCAAAGAGGGAAGCTATAGCAAAGGCCGCTATGACGAAGTAGCCGCCGGGGCTGACGGTTAAATAGGTCCTTGGCAGTATTCCCACGTCCGTCATGCTCCTCATCAGCGGGCCGAGGATTATGTACGGAATGAGGGCCCTGAAGAAGCGGTCGTCAACCTTTATTTCCATTCGCTTGAGCATTCTGTACAGCAGGAGTACTGCTATGCCAAGGATTATCGCGTAGGCAATAGTGTTCACGGGATTGTAGCCTTGATTCTCCTTGATGGGAAGCACAAAGTACTCGTAAAAAAACTCGTAAAGCCCCATTC
This sequence comes from Thermococcus cleftensis, assembly GCF_000265525.1. NCBI lineage: Archaea > Methanobacteriati > Methanobacteriota > Thermococci > Thermococcales > Thermococcaceae > Thermococcus > Thermococcus cleftensis. Next base: position 1,562,236 of record NC_018015.1, on the reverse strand, counting down.
GACCACCATAGACGGTTGTTCCGATAGCCTTAAAGCTTTTCCCACCTTAAGGTTAAGGGTGGTGAGAAAAGTGCACCTGATGCAGCTCCCGCGAGAGGTTTTGCTCGGCGAGAACCTCAAGGGGGAGGTCGTGAACGTTGCAAAGAGGCTCGGTTTGGGGAGAAAAGCGCTCGTGCTCTATGGAAAACACACGAAAAAGATAGCGGGAAGGGAGGTCGAGGAGAACCTCTCGGCGGAGTACGAGGTGGAGGGTCTCACCGTCAAGGGCGCCACGATGGAGGAGGTGACCCGAGCCCTCAATAAAATCAGAAGCGGGAGCTTTGACTGGCTCATAGCGGTCGGCGGCGGGAGCATAATAGACGTCGCCAAGCTCGCCTCCTTCAAGGCGGGAGTTCCCTTCATCAGCTTTCCGACAACGGCCTCCCACGACGGCATAGCTAGCGCCAACGCCTCCATCAGAGACCTCGGAACCAAAACCTCGGTCAAAGCAGTGCCGCCGGTGGCTGTCATAGCGGACGTCCAGGTGATCAAGACCGCCCCCTACCGCTACCTCGCGGCGGGCGTGGGCGACATGATAAGCAACCTGACGGCGGTGAAGGACTGGCAGCTGGCACACAGGATAAAGGGCGAGTATTACAGCGAGTACGCCGCCTCGCTCAGCCTGATGAGCGCCAAGATGGTTATGAAGAACGCGGACATAATAAGGTTGGGCAACGAGGAGAGCGTGAGGAAGGTGGTGAAGGGCCTCATCTCCTGCGGCGTTGCGATGAGCATAGCGGGCTCTTCGAGACCTGCCAGCGGGGCGGAGCATCTCTTCAGCCACGCACTTGACGCAATAGCGCCAAAGCCAGCCCTCCACGGCGAGCAGGTGGGCGTTGGGACGATAATAATGGCCTACCTCCACGGCCTCAAGTGGGAGAGGATTAGGGAAACCTTAAAGAGGGTGGGGGCGCCAACTAACGCATACGAGCTGGGAATCGATCCCGAGCTGATCATTGAGGCACTCACCATAGCCCACACAATAAGGCCCGAGCGCTACACGATCCTCGGGAAGGACGGCCTCACGCGAGAAGCGGCTGAAAAGGCCGCTAAAATCACGGGAGTCATCTGACTATCATCACTCATGGAGGTGTTTGGAATGGCGATAATCACGTTAGTTGGGGAAAAGCTGGCAAGACCAGGGGTTGAGTTCATATTCTACGGGCCTGCAGAGCCGTGCAGAACCTGCAAACTGGCCGGGGTCTGCGTCGGAAACCTGGAGCAAGGAAGGCGTTACAAGATACTAAGGGTAAGGAGTATGCCCTCCCACTCATGTCCGCTCCACGAGGGGAAAGTAAGGGTCGTCGAAGTCGTCGAGCCGAGCATAGAGGTGGCGATAGAGCCCAGGCTCGCTGTGGCGGGCTCGGTGATAAGGCTCAGGTTCGAGAACTGCAACGATCCCGAGAAGGCCGAACTCTTCAGGCCCGAGGGCCTCTTCGAGGGCGACCACGTGAAAATAATCGAGGTAACCGGAGAAGTCGAGTGCGACGGAAAGACCTACAAGGTAGTCAAGGTAATGCGCAAGAAGGATTAACCTTCTTTTTCCACTTTTGCGAACGTTACGATTTCTTCTCCCGCAATCCTAACCCGGTATGCCCTCATATTTCGCTCGAGGAAGAGCCTTATCGCCCTCAGCGTTCTCTCCCGCCTCAACAGCTCTTCTCTGGCCCCCTCAACGTTTACCTCCCTGAACCTGACTCTGAAGCCGGGCCTCAGCTGGGCCAGCATGGACAGGTGGGCGCTGATAACGACGCCGATCCTCGCGTAGCCACCCGTCGTCTGCGCGTCCCTCATCATGACGATGGGCCTCCCGCTGGCGGGAGCCTGCACCGTGCCCGGGACTAGGGGGCCCGTCACTATCCCCGCACCCTTTCCCGAGTGCTCTATCTCCTTTCCGTCGAGGCGGTAGCCCATTCTATCGGACTCGGGCGTTACGGTGTAGGTCTCGCTGAGGAAAGTCCTAATTCCTTCCTCCGTGAAGTGATCCAGGTCGGGACCGGGAATGACGCCAACTGCTATCTCCTCAGCCGAGTAGTCAGGCCTCAGTTCCTCGGGCAGGTACCTACCCTCTTTCCCCGTCAGGATCGCGTGGCCGAGGTTCAGCCTATCGCCTGCTTTCAAGGGCCTTCCGAGGCCTGCCCTCGCGTAGGTCGAGCAGCTCCCGAGGAGCTTCTCGCATTTCACGCCCCCGGCGAATGCTATGTAGCCGTAGAGGCCATTGTTGAGGGTTCCAACTTCAAGGACGTCGCCCCTCTTCGCCCAGTAACTAGTCCAGGGTTCGATTGGGACTCCGTTGAGCCTTAAGTCAACGTCTCCCGCAACCGCAAAGACCGCCGAGGCGTTGAACCTCAGCGTCGGCCCGCCGAGGAGGAACTCGAGGAGCGGCTCATCCCCGGGGTTTCCAACAAGGTAGTTGGCTATCCTGGCGGAGAAGTCGTCCATGTAGCCAGATACAGGAACGCCGAGCTTTCTGTAACCTTTCCTCCCGGCGTCCTGAACGGTTAGAAGGGAGGGAACGCGGAGGAGCTCAATCATTGCCCCATTCCTCCTGATAGAGCCTCAAAAACTCTTCCTCATCAATCGGTACGAACTTGACCCTGTCCCCCGGCTGGAGGAGCGTCGGCGGTTTTCTCTCCGGGCTGAAGAGCCTGAGGGGTGTCCTTCCAATCAACCGCCAGCCGCCGGGGCTTTCGAGGGGGTAAATCCCGGTCTGCTTTCCCGCTATCCCAACGCTTCCGGCGGGAACCTTTAAGCGCGGTCTTTCGAGGCGTGGCGCGGCTATCCTCTCGTCCATTCCACCGAGGTAGGCGAAACCCGGCAGAAAGCCGAGGAAGTAGACGCGGTAAACCGGTTTGGAGTGGATCTCTATGACGTCATCGACGCTCAGGCCGCTGTGCTTCGCCACGAACTCCAGGTCCGGGCCGTACTCACCGCCGTAAACGACCGGAATCTCCACGAGCTCTCCCTCAAAGCTCTCAGCCGAGGCCTCAACGCCTTCAACGGCCCGCTTGACGCCCTCGAAGTCTATCAAGGTCGGGTCGTAGATCACCGCAAGGGAGGAGTAGGCCGGAACTACCTCCACGAGCCACTCAAAACCCGCTTTCTCTATCGCCCTCGCGAGGGCGTGAACGCGGTCGTTTATTCCCTCGTTTATGACTTCCCCAAAGGAAATCAGAAGGGCCGAATCGCCGAGGGGTTTGACCTTCATGCTCTCACCGGACAACCTCTTTCATTGGCACTATTCTCACTCCTTCCTCCTCGAGAACCTTCCTGATATGGCTCGCTATCTCCACCGCCTCCGGGTTGTCGCCGTGGACGCAGATGGTATCAGCTTTCAGCTCAACCCACTCCCCGTTTATCGCCCTAACGCCACCGTCCTTGACCATTGAGATGACGCGCTCGGCTATCTCTTCCTTGTCGTGTATGACCGCTCCCGGCCTCAACCGGGAAACTAGAGTGCCGTCAGGGTTGTACGCGCGATCGGCGAAGACCTCGTGGGCGACCTTAACCCCCATCTCCTCCGCCATCTCCGCCGGCCTTGAACCGGAGAGGGTAACGAATATCAGGTTCCTATCGAAGTCCGCTATCCCCTCGATGACGGCCCTCGCGAGCTCTTCCTCCTTGACGAGGGCGTTGTAGAGTGCCCCGTGGGGCTTGACGTGCTGGAGCTCGATCCCTTCAGCCCTTGTGAACGCATAGAGCGCCCCAATCTGGTAGAGAATGTAGTTCCTCGCTTCCTCCGGGGTGAGCCTCATGTAGCGTCTTCCAAAACCAAGCAGGTCCGGATAACCCGGGTGTGCCCCAACGGCAACGCCTTTCTCCCTCGCGAGCCTTACCGTCTTCCTCATAACCACCGGGTCTCCGGCGTGCCAGCCCGTCGCTACGTTCGCGCTCGTGATGTGGTTCATGACCTCCTCGTCGAGGCCGAGCCTGTACCTCCCAAAGCTCTCGCCGAGGTCGGAGTTCAAATCGACCTTCATGCTCCCACCGATGTCATTTCGACGGAAATCTAAAAAAGGGTTTCCCCGAGTTTAGGCCATGAAGGTCCAGGTCATAGACACCGCGATATTCATTCAGGGGGCTGACGTTGAGGGGGTTACAACGCCCAGGGTCGTCGATGAGGTCAAGGACCCCGAGTCGAGGCTCTTCCTTGAGGGCCTGATTGGCGCGGGCAAGGTCAGGGTTCTCCAGCCGTCGAGGGGGAGCATTGAGGCCGTTAGGGAAGCCGCAAAGAGAACGGGCGAGCTCGGCGAGCTGAGTGAGGCCGATATCGAGGTTCTTGCCCTGGCGTACGAGCTGGGAGGAGTCCTCTTCACCGACGACTACAACCTCCAGAACATTGCGAAAACGCTCGGGATAGAGTTCAAAACACTCAAGGGCGGGATAAAGCGCGTGATCCGCTGGAACTACGTCTGCATCGGCTGCGGAAAGCGCTTTAAAGAGGAACCGCCCGGCGGAATATGTCCCGACTGCGGCAGCCCGGTGAGGCTGATACCGAGGAAAAGACGAAAAAAGCGGGGAAGGCGTCAGCCGTAGACGTCGACCACTATTCTGTCGGGGTTGCTGAGCGTGAAGGAGTTGTAGGGCAGGTACGGCGTGTTGAGAACGAGGACGATGAAGACGTAGCCGTTACTCTCGGTGGCGTAGATGTAGGGAGCCGTTGGGGAGCCGGTGTATGTGTACTGCCAGTCGCCGTAGACCGGCCAGCCCAGGTCTGAAAGCCGGGCGTTGTCGAGCTGGATGACCAAGTGATAACCGCTCGAATACGAGGTGTAGTAGACGTGGTAAGCAACCGGCTGGCTCAGGTCGAGGACGACGCGGAAGTAACCGTCGTGCTGGGCGAATCTTATACCCGTGACAGTCGGGACGGGGTCATGCACGGGAACACCGAAGTAGCGCTGGACACCGTAGAGGATCGCGTATGCATAGCGCCACTGGTAGCTCTCGTCGGTTATTATGCTCACGTCGTAGGTGTTCGTGACAAAGCCCGTCTCGATGAGTATGGCGGGCATGGAGGTGTACTTGAGGACGTAGAAGCCGGCCTCTTTAACGCCCCTGTTCTGTAGGGGGATAACCTTGGCAATCTCCTCATCGACGTATGTCGCAAGGAGATTACCTTTGGTGGAACCGTAGTAGTGGTAGACCTCAAAGCCGCTCGCTGAGGTGTCGCTCGCGGCGTTGGCGTGTATGCTGATGAAGATGTCGCAACCGGCGGAGTTGGCTATGCTGACCCTGTCGGAGAGGGAAACGTAGTAGTCGCCGTCCCTCGTGAGGACTACCCTTGCCCCGTCGGCCTCGAGCAGCTTCGCAACCTTCAGTGCTATGGCAAGGTTGATGTCCTTCTCCTCAACGCCGTTCGCAACCGCTCCCGGGTCGGTACCGCCGTGGCCCGCATCGACGCAGATGGTATAGCCGCTGAGGTCAGTCCCGGCGGAGGACACCGGGGCCGCTGAAAACATCGCCAGCACAACCAAGATGATTACCAGGGCACCTATCCTTCTCATGGTGCACACCTCCGGCCGTTAAGGTAAAGAAACGTGCATTTGCTTTATAAATTTTTCCAGAATTTGCGGTTTATTCAACGCCCCGGACGGGCTCGGCGCTCATAGGGTACGTCATCGCCTCGGCTCAGCCCGTCTTGGAATCGTCACGGCCCGCCCGGGACGGCGTCAGGGCCAGTCCTCGTCATCAACATCAGTGCAATTCGCTGTCATCATCCGCGGTTCAACCTTGCAGGTAGTAGGATATAAGCTTTCTCAGCTCGATGTTGCGCTCGGGCTTCTTTCCCAGGAACCTCTTAAGCCCGCTGTTCTCGGCCATTAAACCTGAAAGCTCGATGGCGAGTATCTTGTTGTCCTCGCTCAGGCCGTAGGCCTTGAAGCGTAGGGAGGAGTACTCCTTCTCAAGCGCCCACGTTTTCTCCTCAAGTTCCTTCACCCTCTCCTCAAGCTCCTCAAGGTTCCCCCTCGGCTCACGGAACTCGCCGGTTAAAGCTATCTCAACGACCCTCTCGGGAGAAACGCCGTAGCGCTCGGCAAGCTCCTCGATACTCTTCCACAGGCTCTCATCGAGCTCAACCTCGATTTTCCCGAAGCCCTTCTCGGGCCTGATGATGAGCCTCATACTTTTTCCTCCAGGAGTTTTTTCATGAGGGATAAGAACTCCTCCGCTATTTTTATCGCCTCCTCGACCTCCTCAGCGTCGGGTTCATAGACTATGTCGTACTGGTCCTCGTGCCTCAGCTCCCTCATTCTGTCCAGGAGTTCGACCCACGTCCCCTCCAGCTTCCCGCGTTTAACGTAGAATTCCTCAAGGTAACGGGCGATGCAGTAGTGGCTCTTCTCCCTCCAGCCGTCGCGGAAAAGAACCGCCCTGGCGGCGTGGAACATGGCCATATAAGATGCCATGAGGGACGTCCGGTACGAGCCGTAGGTGAGGTTTCTCCTCGCCTCTTCGAGCCAGTCCCCGGCGCGTTTAATGCTCAACCAGCCCTTCTCCGGGGACGGTGGAACCCTTCTCAACAGGTTCCTTTCGAGGCATCTCTCGAATCCGCTCAAGGTTCTCCCCCCATATTATCATCGAACCGTAGGCGAGTGAGTAGTAGAAAACCGGGTCGTTGGTCCTGAGCTTTCTAACCCTCTCGGGCGTGAGAACGAGGAGATTGACCTCCCTGCCGGTGGACTTTTCTATCTCCCTCTTCAGGGAGGCGGATCTAGCTATGCTCGGCCTCTCGACGAAGACCCAGACGTCGAGATCACTTTCTGGCGTATTTTCCCCGGTTGCAAAGCTTCCGTACACCCCGAGGGCAATGACCCACCCGCTCTTCAGGGGCTCCAGCTTTTTGGAGAGCCACATAAAGTTGATGAACCTCTTGAGCTCCCGGGTTCTCGGAACGCTGAGTACAGTGAATCCCCTGCCGGATTTCTTGGCCATGCCGTACTTCACAAGAAGGTGCAGGGTTTTGGAGACGAGGCCCTTACTTAGACCAGTTGCCCTCGCGGTTTCTTCGACCCCCACCCGATGGCGCTCAAGCGCGTAGGCGAGGATCCTGATCCTCTCTTCGGTTGATACCAGTTCATGCATGTTACCGGCTCTCGTTCATGATTTATGAACTTTTCGTTCACACTCCATGAACGGCTTGTTCACGATCCGTGAACTTTCTTAAGCTCCCGCTTTCTCTCCTCAACGGCCTTCCTCAGCTCCTCGTTCTCCTTCCTCAGCCTGTCGCGCTCGGCGGTCATGAACTCCCTGTCCCTCAAAGCCTTCTCGTAGAACTCCTTAAGCTCTTCAATCTCCTCCTCCATCTCTCGGAGCTTCTCCTCAAGCTTGGAGACCTTCTCCCTCAGGAACTCCTCGCGCTCCGCCTTCAGCGTTTCTTCAACCCGTGGGAGGTGTCCTTCGATGAGCGCCTCAACGTCTCTCCCCTTTAGGCACTTGAACTTATCCCTGGGCAGGGTTATCTCCAGCCTCATGGTTCCTCACGCGACCAAAGCCATTCAAGGAATTCCTCGGACAACCTGGCCCCGGTTTTTGGGTCTTCCTCCTTGAACCAGACGTTCAGGAGGACGTTCGTGTCGATGTACACCCTAATCATACCCCTCCTCCCTGAGTTTCCTTATCAGCTCGACGCTCGTCATGCCCTCCGGTAGTTTTCCCTCGAGTATCCCGAGCATCTTTCCGGCGGAGCCTTTCTTAGGGGCCCTCTTCCTTCGGGTTTCCATTATGAGTGTGAGGGTTTTCATGTCCACCAGCATCCCACCACCGGCCTAACTTCGGCGGTTTTGTATTTTAAACTTCCTCTCCAGCTCGGTTTTCCTGTCGTAGCAGAGAACGTAAAACGCCAGAAGTCCCTTCCACTTCCCGTAGGGTTCAATGACCTCGCGGACATCCTTTTCCTTAACCTCTTTAACGCTCTTCCCGAAAATCTTTGCTATTCCCCTCCTTAGACCTAAATCACCCGCAGGATAGACGTTCTTCCTGAGGCCGTAGGCGAGGAAAAGCTCGGCGCTCCACTTCCCTATTCCGCGGAACTTTGTGAGGTATTTTACCGCGTCATCAACGCTCCAGTCCCAGAGCTCAAGGTCGAACTTTCCGCTCAGGTATAGCTTCGTGAGGCCCTTTATGTAGCCCGCGCGGTAGCCGAGCTTCGCTTTTTTGAGCCCCTCTTCGCTCAGAGACACTATTCTCTCGGGGCGCGGAAAGGCGTAGATGCCCCCAACGGGCTCCCCCGCCAGTTCGACGAGGTTTCTAATCGTCCTCTGGGCGAACTCGAAGCTGACCTGCTGCTGGGCCACCACTTCAACCAGGGCCTGGTACGGGCTCGGCGCTGCTGGAACCGTCAGGCCGTAGAACTCGTCAATGAGAAAAGCAAAGGGGGAGTCGCCTATCTCGGCGTAGAATGAATCTAGGTCCGTATCGAGGCCGAGAACAAAGGCCAGCCTATCCCTCGCTTCTTTTCGCTCCCTCCTCCCCCAATCCCCGGGAAAGTGGAAGTCCCCGTCGTAGGCAACGATTCCGACCCTTCCGGTGCTCAGCCAGATGGCCTGATAGAACGTCCCGTCCTTAAATACCCACGTGCCGTTGCGTATCATCTCGCGGGCCGTTTTTTCGAGATCGATCTCAGCCATCGGTCGAGCCTAACGGGGTTTTCCCTTATATCCTTTAGGGTCGAGACGTACAGCCTCTTCCCATCGACGGAGCGCTTTATCTGAACCTCGCCCGCCTCCTCGAGGAAGCGAAGGGCGTCTTTGATGTCCTCGGCGCGGACGTCGAAGCTCCGCCTGAGGAACTCCCAGTAAGGCTCGCGGCTGGAATATCTCACTGCCTCCCTCACGAGCTCCCAGGCCCTCGCGACCTTTTCTTCACCCTTAGCAACCCGGTAGAGCTTGGCAAGGGTTTTCAGCCTCATATTGGTGAGTTCTCGGGACAGTATAAATCACTTTTGGCCGGCAGGCAAAAGGTTTAAACCCTCGAGTGGTATTAGTATTTGGCGGTGGATATGAGGCCCAGGCTCGCGCTGATTGCTCTGCTACTCGCTGTGCTCATTCTCCAGCAGGGGGTGAGCGGGAAGGAAAACGTCGTCTACGTCGCCAGAGTGGACGGCATGATAACCGGCTACACGGTGGACCAGTTCGACCGCTACATAAGCGAGGCCGAAAGGGCGAACGCCTCCGCCATAATCATAGAGCTGAACACACCCGGCGGAAGGGGCGATGCTATGCAGGAGATCGTCACGAGGATTCAAAACGCTAAGGTTCCCGTTATAATCTACGTCCACCCCTCCGGGGGAATGGCCGCCTCCGCCGGGACGTACATAGCACTAAGCTCCCACCTCATAGCGATGACCCCCGGGACTGTCATAGGGGCCTGCAGGCCGATACTGGGTTACTCCACCAACGGGAGCATAGTTGAAGCCCCTCCCAAGATAACAAACTTCTACGTCGCCTACATTCGCGAGCTAGCGAGGGTGAGCGGGAGGAACGAAACACTGGCGGAAGAGTTCATAACCGAGGACAGGAGCGTAACGCCCGAGGAGGCGTTGAAGTACGGCGTCATCGAGGTCATTGCGAGCGACGTTGAGGAGCTCCTCCAGAAGGCGGACGGAATGGAGACAAAAGTCCCCGTGGCTGGAAAGGGAAAGGTGACTCTTCACCTCAGGGACGCGGAGCTCATGTACATCGAGCCGTCCTTCAGAGACACGGTCGTCAAGTACATAACAGACCCCACGATAGCCTACCTCCTCCTGAACCTGGGGTTCATAGGCCTCATCTTCGGTTTTCTAACTCCGGGCTGGCACGTTCCCGAGACGGTGGGCGCGATAATGCTTGTTCTTGGCCTCCTAGGCCTGGGCTACTTTGGATACGAGAGCGCAGGACTGTTGCTGGTAGTGCTGGCGATGATATTCTTCATAGCCGAGGCCCTGACGCCGACCTTTGGCCTGTTCACAGTCGCGGGGGTTGTGACCTTCGTCATAGGGGGCATTCTGCTCTTCAGCGGAACCGGAGCCGGAGGTGAGTACCTGGTGACGAGTGAGACGTACTCAGTACTGCGTATAGCGATACTGGTCATGGCAATACTGCTCGGGCTGTTTTTCCTCTTCGGTGCAGCCACTGTGGTCAGAGCCCACCGGAAAAAGCCCGAGGCCGGGAAAGAGGAGCTCATAGGGGAAGTCGGAAAGGTCGTGGAAGACGTAGACCCTGAGGGCGTCGTCAAGCTTCGTGGGGAACTCTGGAAGGCGGAGAGCAGGGACGGGAGGAGAATCCCGGTCGGGGAGAAGGTCAAAGTTGTTGAAGTCAGGGGGTTGACCCTCATCGTCGAAAAAGTTGATGGAGTGAAGGAGGGAGAATGAATGGCCATAACGGCAAGTACCGTGGTTATTTCGATTGTTTTGTTGTTTGTTTTGATTATCCTGGCGACGGCAATAAAGATAGTCAAGGAGTACGAGAGGGCCGTCATCTTCCGCCTTGGAAGGGTCGTGGGAGCCAGAGGGCCTGGACTGTTCTTCATAATCCCGATCTTCGAGAAGGCCGTCATAGTGGACCTCAGGACCAGGGTCCTCGACGTGCCCGTTCAGGAGACCATAACCAAGGACAACGTGCCCGTCAGGGTGAACGCCGTGGTCTACTTCCGCGTCGTCGATCCGGTGAAGGCCGTGACGCAGGTGGCGAACTACATAATGGCCACCAGCCAGATAGCTCAGACCACGCTGAGGAGCGTCATAGGCCAGGCCCACCTCGACGAGCTGCTCAGCGAGAGGGAGAAGCTCAACCTCCAGCTCCAGAAGATAATCGACGAGGCAACTGACCCATGGGGCATAAAGGTCAGCACGGTCGAGATAAAGGACGTTGAGCTGCCGAGTGGAATGCAGAGGGCGATGGCCAGGCAGGCCGAGGCCGAGAGGGAGAGGAGGGCCAGGATAACCCTGGCGGAGGCAGAGAGGCAGGCGGCTGAAAAGCTCCGCGAGGCGGCGGAGATAATCAGCGAGCACCCGATGGCGCTGCAGCTGAGGACGCTCCAGACGATCAGCGACGTCGCCAGCGACAAGAGCAACGTGATAATCCTTCCCCTGCCGATGGAGATGCTGAAGCTGTTCAAGAGCCTGTCGGATACTGCCGAGGTGGCAAAGAAGAAGCTTGAGAAGGAAATGCTCGGGGAGGGAGAGTCAAAGGGCGAAGGGAAGGCCCAGGAAGAGTAAACTGAAGACGGTCTTTTCTCTACCTTTTTCTCCTGTCACTAGATGAACCGCAAAAAATAAAAGCATTGCCTGCATAGTTCATACACGCAAATTGAACACTCCGTATAAAATCGAAAGGCCGCGGAGATCACTGCAAAAAGGCGGTACCGCTTACGCTGGAGGTGTGAACTTTGGAAGGCCGTTCAATTGTTTTTGCATCTGGAAAGGGTGGAACCGGTAAAACAACGACGGTTGCAAACCTGGGTGTCGCATTGGCCCAGTTCGGGAAGGAGGTAATACTGCTGGACGCGGATATAACCATGGCCAACCTGAGCCTCGTCCTTGGAATGGAGGACATTCCAATAACCCTCCACGACGTCCTGGCAGGCGAGGCAGACCTCAAGGACGCAATATACGAGGGACCCGCTGGAGTCAAGGTCATACCGGGAGGACTCAGCCTGGAGAAGATCAAGAAGGCCAAGCCCGAGAGGCTCAGGCAGCTCATCAGGGAAATCGGCCAGATGGCTGACTTCGTTCTCATTGACGCCCCCGCAGGTCTTGAGATGACATCTGTTACAGCCCTCCTCATCGGTAAGGAACTGATAATCGTCACCAACCCCGAGATATCTGCCATCACGGACTCCCTCAAGACCAAGCTCATAGCAGAGAAGCTTGGGACCCTGCCGCTCGGAGCGATACTCAACAGGGTCACCAACGAGAAGACCGAACTCACCCAGGAAGAGATTGAGGCGATCCTTGAGGTTCCTGTCTTGGCAATGATACCGGAGGACCCAGAGGTCAAGCGCGCCTCCGCCTACGGTGTGCCGCTCGTCATCAAGAACCCGACCAGTCCGGCGGCCATAGCCATCAAGCAGCTCGCGGCCAAGCTCGCAGGAATCAAGTGGCAGGCTCCCGAGCCGGAGAGCCCGATTAAGAGGGTCTTCAAAGCGCTCTTCGGAGGGAAGAAATGATGGCCGACGCCCTCGTGTACGGAATAGTGATCATACTGATACTGCTCAACGTGATACTGCTGATGCTCTACTTCTCCGCCAAGAGCAACCCCTACTACGTCGTCTATGACGAGGAGACCAAGAGCGCCCTCAAGAGGCGCGTCTCCAGCCTCAAGGAGGATCTCGAGAGCGAGCTGGTGGACTTCGACGTCGAGGAGTGGGAGAAGACCCTCGAGGAGTCCATAGACGAGGAAGTCAGGAACCTCTGAGCTTTTCAACCCTTTTGTTATTAAACATTTCTGGGGCGTTAAATTTTAAAACTCCTTTTCTGCCAACTTTATATGGGGGGTGAGGGATAATGAAGATTCGACTCGGCTATCCGGACAGGATAGTCGAGGTTAAGGATAGAACCGTTTACGTCTTCAAGGGACGTCTCGTGAGTGCCCCCCTTAACGAACTCGTGAGCTACTATCTTAAGGGCGATGGACTGCTCCCCCCCGCAATCAGGGAAGTCGCCCGGGACGTGGTGAACGTTCTCCTCAGAACTGGGAGGCTCGAGATGGACTACCAGACAGGAACCCAGTACATTCACGGCCTCAGCGGCTGATTTTTACACCTTTTCTGCAAGGAGCCGGCCCCGGAGGAGAGGGTTTTTCCAGCCCATCAGTTAAAAAAGTTTAAGTATTCTTCGACGCAATAGAGTGAACCAAATCCACGGAGGGATCAGAGATGAAGGCAAGGGTCAAGATACTGGACGTGTACAGCGGGAGGTACTCGGTTTTTATCAACGAGAACGAAGCCAAAAAGGCTAAGCTCCACCCGGACGACCTCGTCAAGATTGAGGCGGGCAAAAAGACGGTCTACGGAAGCGTTGTTATAAGCAGCCTCGTCGGGGAAGGCGAGATAGGTGTAAGCAGGGACGTTCTCCAGCTGCACAGCTTCTCCGAGGGGGAGACCGTCACGGTCGTCCCAAGCGGAACCCCCGAGAGCGTCCGCTACATAAAGAAGAAGATGAACGGAGAGAAGCTCAGGAAGGTTGAGATAGAGACGATAATCAAGGACATAGTCGATAGAAAGCTCCGCGACATCGAGATAAGCTCCTTCGTCACCTCACTGGAGATAAACGGCCTGGACATGGACGAAATAGCTGCCCTCACCATTGCAATGGCTGAAACCGGAGACATGCTCGACATCGACAGGAAGCCCATAATGGACGTCCACAGCATCGGCGGCGTTCCGGGCAACAAGACCAACATACTCGTCGTGCCCATAGTTGCCGCGGCCGGCCTGACGATACCCAAGACCAGCTCAAGGGCAATAACCAGCGCCGCTGGAACCGCCGATGTGGTCGAGGTCTTCGCGGAGGTCAGCTTCTCCCTGGACGAGATAAAGCGCATAGTTGAGAAGATCGGCGCCTGTATGGTGTGGGGAGGAGCTCTGAACCTCGCCCCGGCCGATGACATAACCATCAAGGCCGAGCGCGCGCTCAGCATCGATCCGACCGGGCTTATGCTCGCGAGCATAATGTCCAAGAAGTACGCCATGGGAAGCCAGTACGTGCTCATCGACATTCCGACTGGGAAGGGCGTCAAGGTCGAGACGGTCGATCAGGCGAGAGCCTTGGCCAGGGACTTCATAGAGCTCGGCAAGAGGCTCGGCCAGTACGTCGAGGTAGCGATAACCTACGGCGGCCAGCCGATTGGACACACCGTCGGCCCGGCCCTTGAGGCAAGGGAGGCCCTTTCGGCTTTGATGACCGGCAAAGGCCCTGGAAGCCTCATAGAGAAGGCCACCGGCCTGGCAGGAATACTCCTCGAGATGGGCGGCGTTGCCCCGGCCGGAATGGGCAAGAAGATGGCGAGGGAAATACTCGAGAGCGGAAAGGCCTGGGAGAAGATGAAGGAGATAATCGAGGAGCAGGGCGGCGATCCAAACATAAAACCCGAGGAGATACCAATCGGCGACAAGACCTACACCTTCACCGCCCCGACGAGCGGCTACGTAACGGCCATAGACAACAGGGCGATAACGGCCATAGCCAGGGCCGCGGGAGCGCCGGAGGACAAGGGTGCGGGACTCGAGCTATACGTCAAGGTCGGCGAGAAGGTCAAAGAAGGAGACCCGCTCTTCACGATCCACGCCGAGAGCGAGGCCAGGCTCGACCAGGCCATAGTGTTCGCCCGCAGAGCAGAGCCGATAAGGATAGAGGGAATGGTTCTCCAGCGAATCGGGAACATCTGAAGGGTTCCGTTTCCCTTTTCCCTTTCGTTAGCCGAAGTCAGCCGCGCTTCCCGTGTCTCTCGTACCAGCCCCACTCCTTCTTGGGGCCGAAGGCCCTGACGCCTTTCTTTACGAGGGTTATCCTCAGGTCCTTGGCCATCTCGGGCGTTATCTCACCGCGCTCCTCGAGCCAGTTTATTATCTCAAGCGCCTCATCGTCCGTCTCGCACCGCCTGAGGAAGTCTATCACCGTTGGGTTGTAGCCGGAGAAGTCCGTCGGCTCCTCCACCCTCTCCTCGCTGGTTCTGTAGGCCTCTATCGAAATGCCCTCTCCCTCGAGCTCCCTGGCGAGGGCCGGGAAGGTCTGCTCGAACTCCTCCCTGTCGTACTCCTGCCAGGCGAAGTCGTCCACGGGGCGCTTCTTCTTCCGCTCGTCCATTCCACACACCGGAAGGATTTGGAATCAAGGGTTTATAAATGGTGACCAGAACCGGATATCATGAGGGGCTCTTACTTCCTGGTTATCAGGCTGGACGGGGACAAGGAGATACGAACGAAGGGCAGAACGTTCCGGCTCAGGGCGGGCCACTACGTCTACGTCGGCTCCGCCATGAACTCCCTCGAAAAGCGGGTCGCGAGGCACTTCAAAAGGGAAAAGAGGCTCCACTGGCACATCGACTTTCTCCTGAAGGAAGCCGAGCTTCTGAGGGCCTACCTCATTCCAAGCGACGAGAGGCTGGAGGAGAGGCTCTCCCTGGAGGTGGCCAGGCGTGGCGAACCGGTGCCGGGGTTCGGGGCGGGGGACGTGAGGGTAAAGACTAACCTCTACCGCTTTGAAGAAGAACCGGACGAAACCTTGACGGAAATCCTCGAGAACCTCGGCCTCAACTGGAAAATCGTTAAAAGCGAGGCCGACGTAAAGGATATGCGGTGGTAGTATGGGGACGATTATTGAGGCGGTCTATGACGGCGAGACGTTCAGACCTCTCAGGCGAGTGAACATACCAAAGGGGACGAAGGTCAGAATTATCGTTGGCGAGACCATCTGGGACCTGCTTGATGAGATTGAGGGGATTCCCGTCGATGTCAGCGTGGAGGAAGTGCTGGAAGATGTTAGGCAGAGCGTCCAGTAAAGCCCCAAACGGTGCAGTTCCCCCCGTTCCGCTAGCCGTCCCCCAGTTTTTAGATTCAAAGGCGACACCGCCCACTTTCCTATCAACCTGGCCAACCAAGAGTTTGGAGATTAGAAGCTTTATGGGGGTGTGAAAGATGCTGGAAATTGGAAAGGTCGAGCGCTACATTCACGAGAAGCTCGAAAGGGAGAAGCTCCACTTCGTTCTTCTCGACCCGGACGACGTTACGCCGGAGGAAGCGGCCAAAATAGCGGAGATGAGCGAGGAAACCGGCGTCGATGCGATTATGATAGGCGGCTCCACGGGGGCAGAAGGGGAAGTTCTCGACGGCGTGGTGAGGGCGATAAAGGAATCCTCCGACCTGCCCACGATACTCTTCCCGGGCTCCCACGGCGGGATAAGCAAGTACGCCGACGCGATATTCTTCATGAGCCTTCTCAACTCGACCAACCCGTTCTTCATAACCGGGGCTCAGGCCTTAGGAGCCTTCCAGGTCAAGCGCTACGGGCTGGAGCCGATACCGATGGCCTACCTCATAATCGAGCCCGGTGAGACCGTCGGCTGGGTCGGCGATGCAAAGCCGATTCCCAGGCACAAGCCCAAGATAGCGGCGGCCTACGCTTTGGCCGGCCAGTACCTCGGCATGAGGCTCGTCTACCTTGAGGCCGGAAGCGGGGCGTCCCAGCCGGTTCCTCCGGAGATGATAGCCCTCGTCAAGCACGTCATAGACGTGCCCCTCATCGTCGGCGGCGGCATAAGGACGGCCGAGCAGGCGAGGGCGGCCGTGAAGGCAGGGGCTGACATAATAGTGACGGGGACTGCAATAGAAAAGGCAGGTTCGCTTGAAAAGGCAGGGAAAAAACTCCGTGAGCTGAACAGGGGGATAAAGGGGCGGGATTAAGCCTCGGACAGGACCCTGAGGCTGACCTTACCGTTTTTGATTATCTTCCTGAGTTCTGAGAGAAGCCCCCTGGTGTCGTCCTCAACTACCTCCATCTTTATCTCGCTGAAGCCCTCCGCGTCGGGCGGGAAGAAGTGTATGTCCCTAATCCTGCCCCTAACCATGGCAAACAAACGGCCCAGAATTTTTCCCCTACCTTCATAGGGCAATTTTATATCGAGTTCGACAATTTGCATACCTATCACCGCTTTGTTTTATGAAAAAAGGCCTATATAACCATTTTCATGAGCGGGAATTATCGAATTTCCGAACCGATATTCCTGAGGGTTATTCCAGTTCCGCAAGACTTATCTTTTATCGCTTCGATTTTTATCTCGGTGATGCAGATGCGCGCATTCATATCCCTTGACCTTGAGGGCCTACCGTACATCGTCAGCAGGGAGCACCTCTTCGTGAAAGGCGCCCTCTACGGGGAGGCCCGGAGGATAGCGACCGAGGTGGTGAAGGTTACCGCCGAGACGCTCCACGAACTCGGCTTTGAGGAGGTCATAATAGCCGACAGCCATGGTCCGATGGTCAATATCCTTCCCGGAGAGATGCCCGAATACGTTGAGCTGGTGAGGGGCTTTCCGAGGCCGCTCAGCATGGTGGCCTTCGCCAGGGGAAGCGACGCCGCGCTCTTCCTCGGCTACCACGCCAAGGCCGGCACGAGCTACGCCACCTTCGACCACACCTACAGCGGGGCGAGCATAGACAGGCTGGAGATAAACGGGGTTGAGGTGAGCGAGTTCCTGCTCAACGCCTACATTTTGGGAAGCTGGGGAATCCCCGTGATCCTCGTGGGAGGGGATAGAAGGCTCCTCGAAACGGACGTTAAGACATTCACTCCCTGGGTAGTTGGCGTTCCCTTCAAGGAGTCTCCCTCACGCTACGCCGCCAAGAGCCCTAGAATGAGGAGAATAAAGACCATGCTGCGGGAGGGCGTGATAGAGGCCGTCGAGCGGCTGAAGAGAGGAGAGACAAAGCCCCTCGTTACCAGAGAGCCAGTCCACGTAAAAGTCCGCTTCCTGAGGAGCGATATGGCAGACACCGCCGAGCTGCTGCCGTTCGTGAATCGCATAGACGGGAAGACGGTCGAGTTCAAGGCGAAGACCGTTGAGGAAGCCTACAAGGTCTTCGAGCTGCTGACCCTGGCGGCGGCCGGGGTGAGCGCGATAGTAACGAGGTAAAAGCTTAAGTCCAACGCTAACTAAAAGGTAACGCCCCCGGGAAACCGCGGGGAATGAGCGCTCGGCGAGCGATGATTTCCCTTCGCTCCCCGGGGGCACAGTTTATAAGACCCACGCTCTATTTTGAGGTATGAGGAGAACCATCTTAGCGACCCTCCTGGTGCTCATAGTGTTCTCATCGGGGTGCATTGCTCCGTTACATTACACTAGTGAGAGCGAGACCCCTCATTCGTGGGAAACTTCTGAAGTCACGTCTTCTTCCCCTTCGTACACGACACTCCCTGCAACCTGGACAAATCCCCTCGTGAAATGGGAGAACACAACGGTATCCCTGCCAAGCCAGGACGCCGAGCTCAACTGTCCGGGAATTCTCTGGCGCTATCTCCTGAAGGATGCCCTCGAATGCATGCTGAGCGGAAAGGAGCTCGATGTGGTTTCACCCCTGGCAGAGCAACTGAAGGGTGAGAACCTGCCACAAAGCGCCTGGAACGTTCTGGAGTGGGAGGGGGAGTGGCTGAGCTACGACTGGGAAAAGGCCAGCCAGCCCTTTGCGAAGGTCATAATATACCCCGACGGCAGGCAGGAGGTCGTTGAGGGGCAGAACAACACCATTCAGACCCCCTACGAGACGATAATGCGGAGAAAGGGAGTGTGCACCGACTACACGATCCTAACCGATGCCCTCCTTCTCGCGATGAACCACTCGCCGGTATATGCAATGGCGATAAACCTCACCGACCTCGGGCATGCAACGGCGCTGGTGAAGATAGGCGGCTGGTACTTTGCCCTTGACCAGCACCTCCCCCCGATGGATCTTGGCGCCTACTACCGCTACTGGGAGAGACAGGGGAGTACGATAATCAACGCCACGCTCTACGAGATAACGCCCGGCGAAAATCAGGCGAACGTGAAAAACCTGGGAACGATCAGGGGGTATGAGTTCCTCAATCAGGACTACACGATGACTGACGCTGACGCCAGGAACCTGGCCTACTCAATGATGAACGTTTTCTACGGCGATTTTGGCCTGAAAGCCGATGAATCCCTGACCAGTCTCTCGGACGGAAAGCTTCCCGGAGGCTACAAGGCGGGCTGGACGTGGGGAGTCACGTACTATCACCTGGCCGACTACTACCACCCCATATTCCACAAACAGTATGCGGAGTGGCTTACCGGTGAAATGCTATCTGATTCAGGGTTCTTAGGCTACCTAAAAAAGAGCGACACGGTTTGGGTAGAAATTGGGATAGCGGGTGACGATCTCGTCGTCACCGTTTACCTCGGGGAGCTTCAGTAGCGTCTCGAGTAGCCGCGGGAATAGTTTCTCCTTCCCTTTCTGTTGTTTCTGTAGTTCCTCGGACGTTCCTCGCGCTCATACCTCTCCCTGTACTCCTTCGGTATCTCCTCGCTCAGCTCAGACTTCCTTATCTCCACCCCTGCGACCTGGGCGATGTAGCGCAGCCTCTTGAACTCACCGGGCATTATGAAGGTCACCGCCCTTCCGCGCTTGCCCATTCTGCCCGTTCTCCCTATCCTGTGTACGTAGTCCTCAGCCGTCATGGGCAGTGAATAGTTCACTATGTGGCTCACGTCCTGAACGTCCAGGCCGCGCGCGGCGACGTCGGTGGCGACGAGAATTCTCGTCCGCTTTGTCTTGAAGCGCCAGAAGGTTCTCTCGCGCGCTGCCTGGCTCATGTCGCCGTTCAAGGCCTCGGCGCTGTAGCCCTGCCTCCTGAGTTTCTCACTCAGCTCCCTGGTTTCCCTCTTGGTGGCGCAGAAGATTATGCCGTAGAAGTCCCCATCGAGTATCTTCTTCAGCACGGTGAACTTCCTCGCGGGAACGACCTCAACGTACTCCTGATCTACCATTTCGGGGACCAGCTCGTCGCTGCTCACGCTCACGACCTCGTAGTCCCCCATGTAGCGCCTCGCGAGCCTTCTTATCTCCCGCGGCATCGTGGCCGAGAACATCAGCACCCTCTTCCTCCTCGGAGTCTCACGGAAGATCGCCTCTATGTCGTCTATGAAGCCCATGTCGAGCATTCTGTCAGCTTCGTCCAGTATGAAGAACCTGACGGAGCTGAGATCGAGGGTTCCGCGCCTTATGTGGTCGAGAACCCTTCCGGGGGTTCCAACTACGACATGGGTGCCCCGCTCGAGGGCCCTTATCTGCGGACCAATCGGCTGGCCACCGTAGACCGCGTAAACGTAAACCCTCTTCCTCCCGCGGAGGCTCTTGATTTCATCGGCCACCTGGAGGGCAAGCTCCCTCGTGGGCGTGAGGATTATCGCCTGAACCGCCTTGACCTTCGGGTCGATGGCCTCGATTATGGGGAGCGCAAATGCCGCTGTTTTCCCCGTCCCTGTCTGGGACTGGCCGATTATATCGACGTCGCCCGATAGAAGACGCGGTATGACCTCCCTCTGAATGTCCGTTGGGGTCTCAAAACCCTTCTGCCTGACGGCCACTAACGTGGCCTCGGACAAGCCTAAGCTTTCAAAACTCATTTTCCTAACTCCTTACGTTGCTCAAACGCATCCCTTCTCAAACGGAACGCGTCGAGAAGAAACGCGGTCTGGCGGGCCGGGGGGGATTCGAACCCCCGACCACGGGATTAAGAGTCCCGCGCTCTAACCATGCTGAGCTACCGGCCCTCAACCCGAAGTCATAGACGGGAGGTTGCTTTATAAATCTTTCGGTTCCCCCGGGGCAGAGAGGGGATAGAAAAATTTATAAAGACTCCCCGAGCCTTATAGTTTGGCAACGCGGGGGTTGCCGAGCCTGGTCAAAGGCGCGGGATTGAGGGTCCCGTCCCGTAGGGGTTCCGGGGTTCAAATCCCCGCCCCCGCACCAGAAACGTTTCTACCGGAAAGCTTCATCAAAGCTAGCATGCCTTATCAGAACATGCAAGTTAGTTAGGGGTTTGTCATTAACTCGCTTGTTTTGGTTGGGGTTTTCTTCTCCTTAGCGCCCTTCGGGCGCTGTTCTTAGATAAAACCCCTTCAATAGGTCTCTAATCAATACAAACCCTCGATAAAATGCCCACTAACGAGGCATGCAACTACCTTCTCCCTAGCATGCAGTCAGAGCCTTTTGGTCAAACTTTGCAAAGCAAAGTTTGTTCGCCTGCGCGACGTCGAGCCTCGCTCGACGCGAGGGACGCCAGTCCCGCAGAGTTTGACCAAGGTTTGTAGCTCCTTCTTGAAGTACCCATCTCCAAGTGGTTTCCCCATTTTGGAGCGTTTAACACGGAGAACAACTCCAGAATACTCTAATACAGGGGTTTGCTTTCTTTTGACGCCCTTCGGGCGTCTTTTGGAGTTAAACCCCCTCAACAGGAACCCAAAGTGGTTCTCACTTGAAACATCAGCCTCAAGTTTGGAAACCACATTTCCAGGTTACAACATAGAGAAGAGCTACAAACTCCCAGCGAAGCTTTCTAAGACAGAAAAATGCTTATCAGGTAAGTTGTTTCCAGGTTTTACTCTCCCAAAGAACGCACAGGCCAAACATATTTAAACCTTCAGTGCGTAAAACTCATCGGTGGCACAGATGAAAGGAATCTCCCGAGAGCTCGTGGTTGGGATTCTCGTGGGAATGGCGATTGGAGCGGTTTTCTCCTACGCTCTCGCCGTCCACGATGACACCTCCGGCGGGATCCGCACCTGTCCGGTAGTCAATCACGAAACCCTGATGGGATACCTGGTGAGGGCCAGCCCGACCACCGGTGGGAAGGCAACCGCCAGGGCGGTGGAGAGGGCCTATCTCGAGCAGCGCAGTCCTAACTATCCCTTAGAGCTCTTCAAGGAGATGTACCGTGACGTTCCTGGGAGAAAGAAGTTCATCGGACTTTCATACGTTTTCGCCAACGACACCCTTCTCTACGGCCGATTCGCCATCACCAACGAAACGCCCTCGGAGTTCGAGTTCGAGAGTCCGGCTCCGGACATGAGCCAGAGGATAGACGGGGCCGGGATAATGACCCCCAGGTGGGCCGTCATCTTCGTGAGCCTCTACGACCTCGGGGGAAGAAACGGCGTTGAGGGGCTCAGCCTCACAGTGCCCGCGGACTGGAAGCTCGAGTACTACGGGGGAACCGGGGAGATTACCCCCGGAAGCGTGCTCCGCGTGAGGTTCCCCGACAAAAAGAGGGACAACTATGTGGTTCTGGCCTTCGAGACCAGCGGTATACCCGATTCGCTCGACATTGAGGTCACCGTGGCAGGGGACGACTACCGGCTGATGGGCTACTCCTCCACATAAGGAGCCGTGATGACCTTCCTAATCTCCCTCGCCTTCTTCTCGCCTATTCCTTCAACCTCCTTGAGTTCCTCCTCCGTCGCGGTGAAAACCCTCTCCACGTTGCCGAAGTGCCTCAGCAGTCTCTTGGCGAGCGTTGCTGAAACGTTTGGCAGGCCCTCAACGATTAGCCTCTGCCTCTCCGCCAGGGTTAGGGCCTTCTTCTCGCTCCTAAGGCGGACCTCCTTCTTCCTCTCCTCCTGCTCGCGCTTGGCCAGGAGGTAGATGAAGCTCGCGGTTTCCTCCTTGCCCGAGGAGAAGAGTATCGGCACTCCCCAGTCGAGGGTCACAGCGGCTATGGCACCGCGAATGGCGTTGGGGTGAACGTTCCTTACCCCGTAAAGCTCGCCCTCGATGATTATCACCGGCTTCTCGTAGGCCCTCTTAAGCCTCTCCACCTGGTCAAAGAGCCTGCCGTCTATGATTGACTGTATGAAGTCGTTGGCGCTCTTCCTCTCTATCCCGACCTCCTCGCTGACGACGTAGTCGGCAACGTCGAGCGTCCTGACCTCAACCTCCGCCCCGAGTTCCTTCAACAGCTTCGGAACCCCGCTCCTCAACTCGCGGGAATCGACGTAAACGACTATCCCCTTGGGTTTCCTCACGAAAACGGGCTTTATTGGGAGTTCCTTCCGCTCCTCGGCCGGTTTCTCCGACTTCTCTTTTGGCTCACGTCCGGATTTATCGGTCCTTTCAACTCTCTTCGGCTTCAAAAACTGGTCGAGGGAAGTTATCCTACCCCTCGCGGACATCTCAACACTCCCCTTCCGCCCTTCCGGTTTATCTCCTCCGTTACGTGCGCGCTCAAGCTCACCCGCCACCTTCCTTACCGCTTCGAACATTCCCCTCTCCTTCCTCCTGGAGCTCCAGTAGTAGGCCTCATCGCGCGTCCCCTTTGCCATAAGGATTACTACCTTCCCGGGCCTGTGCCTGCCGGTTCTACCACGACGCTGTATGCTCCTTATCGCCGAAGGCACTGGTTCATAGAAGACCACCAGATCAACCTCGGGAACGTCTAGACCCTCCTCGCCGACGCTCGTGGCGACGAGAACGTTAAATTCACCCCTGGAAAAGCGCTCAAGAGTTTCCTTCTGCTTCCTCTGGCTCATTCCCTTATCCTTTCCCCTGCTGGCCTGTCCGATGAAGCGCTCGGCGCTTATACCAAGTCCCCCAAGCTCCTCGACGATTTTCCTTCCCGTGTCGCGGTAGTTGGTGAAAACGATTATTTTTGAGTTGGGCTTTCTCTCTAGCTGTTTTTTGATGAGCTCCTTGAGCTTCTCCATCTTGGGGTGGTCCATTCCCATCTCCTTCGCCTGAACGAGGAGGTAAATCACCTTCCTCATACGGGGGTCTTCCATCAGCTCCCTGCTGGACTTGGTTCTCTTATCCTCGCGGAGCTTCTTCAGGTAGGCCCTCAACGCGGTCAGCCCTTGGGTTTCGAGGAGTTCTATCGCGTGCTGAAGCTTCACCGCCTTCGCCTGGTACATTCTAAGCCGGCCCAGCTCGTAGTTGCCCATGGCAACCTCGCGGTTGATTTTAGAGCCCGCCTGGAGGACTTCCCTCTTGGAGATGTCGGGGGAATAGGTCGAGACGAGCTTGAACTGGGCCAGGGGCTTGAGACTCTCCTTCAGCATCTCCCTGAGGAGCGAGCGAACCTCCGTGTAGATACCTGGGAGTTCAACCTTCACCCACTCGAAAGCTATCCTCTGGACGTAAGGCTTGACGTCAGGCGAGTTCTCGGTTCTAACTTCTATGCGCCCTATCCCGAGGTTCCTCACTATCTCGCGTATCTTCTCCTCGTCGCTCCCCGGGGAGGCAGTCAATCCCAGAACGAGCGGGTGTTTGGCAGTTTTGAGGTACTCCTTCGCTATGAAGACGTAGGCGTAGTTTCCAACCGCGCGGTGGGCCTCGTCTACAACCAGCAGAACGACGTCCTCGAGCGAAATTCTGCCCGTCAATACGTCGTTCTCGACGGTTTGGGGCGTGGCGGTTATCACGACGCTCTCCCTCCACACCTCAGCCCTCTTTTCGGGCGAAAGCTCGCCGGTGAGGACGTTGATTTTCTCCGGCGGGAGGTTGAAGATCTTTCTAAAGCTCTCGGCGTGCTGGAGCGCTAGGGGCTTCGTTGGGGCGAGGAAGAGGACCTTTCCACCGTACCTGGAGAGGCGGTAGTCTGCTATGAGCATCGCTATGAGCGTCTTTCCTAATCCAGTCGGCAGAACGACAAGGCAGTTGGTTTCCTTGCACCGGGCGTAGATGACCTCCTGGTAAACGCGAGGCTCGATTATATCGCGACGAAGGTACATATGCCTATATCCTCGGCGAAGTTTATAAATTATGAGACCAACTCAGGCCATGCTCCTCACGAGGCACGCCAGGGAGAGGCTCGTCAAGAGGCTCGCAAAGAGAAGAAAGCTTGAGAGGATTTACTCGGAGCTGTGGGCCTTCCTCGACCGTTCGCGGAGGATTGACGTGAACGAAAGGATCGTAATCTTCACAGACGGGAGAAAGAGCCTGGTCTGTGCTAAGCTCGAATGCGAGAGGCTTTCCCTGGAAGAAATCAAAGAAAGGGTTTCGGGTATTTCCAGGGCCTACGAGTGCGTTTTCTTCGACGGGAGAACCGCCAGGGAAACAGCTCCCGGAAAATTCCTGGAGGAGATCCCCGACGGGACGTACTGCTTCTACCTGAACAAGGAAAAGAAAAGTCTATACCTCGGGAGCGAGGAGCCCCTGCTGGTCATAACGATAAGGCCAGCGAAGAGGGAAGAAAGAAACCTGAGCTAAGCTTCCTCACCTACTGGCACGACCAGTATCTCCCCAAAGGGCTCCTCCTGAATGAGGTCCACCTTCCCCATGTTGGAGAGGAAGAGGAGGTAGAGGAAGGTTCTAGCTATTATCTTCGGCGTCGGGTCAAAGACGAGATCCCAGAAGTTTATTGGCTCCCGTGTTTCCCGGTACATGTTCACGACTATCTCGTGGAGGCGGTAGACGTGCTTCTCGATGTCCACGCGGAAGTCATCGACGACGAAGACCTCCTCCTCTATCTCGACCTTCTTTTTCTTCCTGGGCTTTCTCTTCTCCGCCTCCTCGAGGGCGTCCATAAGGGCATCTAAGAGGTCGTCGAAGGTGTAGTAGCGCTCGACTCTCCTGAGCGGCGGGGCCAAAGGTTCGACCTCGACGTGGAGCCTCTCCTCCTTCCGCTCCTCCTCTTCCTCCTCGTCCGCGTGGAGCAAAGCCTCACTCTTCATTCTCACGAGGATTGATGCAGCCAGGATTGCTCTGGCTGAAACCCTGAGGTCAAGCTCCTTCATCTCCCTGAGCCGTTCGATGTACTTCTCGGTCAGGTCAACGATGTCGATGTTCCAGGGATCGACCTTGCCCATCTGAACGAGCTGGAGGAGAATGTCAACGGGCGTTATCTCCTCCTCGCGACGGGATTCCATCACCATCACCCGCCCAGGTGGCCGAACATCTCGGCGTGCTCGGCCTCGCTCCTCTTCCTGGCCTCTTCGAGTATCTTCATGGCCTTCTCAAGGCTCAGTGCAACGACGCGGGAGACGCCGTTCCTCATGCTGACCCCGATTATCTTGTCCGCGTTCGCCATCATGACGTCCCTGAGTGTAATCACGATGAACTGGCTGTTCTGGGAGGCCTCCTTGATGAGGTCGGCGACGCGCTTGACGTTGGCGTCGTCGAGGTGTGCATCGATCTCGTCGAAGAGGTAGAAGGGAGCCGGCTTGTAGCGCTGTATGGCGAAGACGAAGGCCAAAGCCGTTAAAGCTTTCTCGCCGCCGCTCATGGCCTCTATCCTCTTGACGTCCTTTCCAGCGGGCTTGGCCTCTATCTCAAGACCCCCGGCGAAGGGGTCGTCGGGGTTCTCGAGGATAAGCCTGGCGCTTCCTCCCGGCGAGAGCTTGGCGAACAGCTCCGAGAAGTTCCTGGCTATCTCGTTGAGGGTCTGGAGGAAGACCTGCTTCTTCTGGCCCTCTATCTCCTCGATGAACTCCTCTATGCTCTCCTTCTCAGCCAGAACCTGCTCGCGCTTGCTCTTCAGCTCGAGGTAGCGTCTCTCGACGACTTCGAAGTCCTCTATGGCCTTCATGTTCACGGGCTCGAGGGAGCGTATCTCTTCCTCCATCTTCTCTATCTGCTCACGGAGCGCCTCGAGCTCGAGCGGCACTTCCTTGATGCTCTTTATGAGCTTGGGGTCAAAGTGCTTCAGCTCGTCCCTCTTCTCCTTCAGCGCGGCCTCGTACTGTGCGAGCTTTATCTTGAGGGTGTTTGCCTCTATGCGAAGCTCCTGAAGCTTGGAGTTCAGCTCGTCCTTCTCGGCGCGGAGGTCTATTATATCGTTCCTGACCTTTTCGCGCCTTTCGCGTAGCTCCTTGAGTTCGTCCTTGACGCTCTCCTCCGCCTTCCTGAGCTCATTAAGCTCAGCCTCGAACTCCTTAATTGCGCTCTCATTCTCCTCGATGTTTGCCTTGAGGGCGTTTATCCTGTTCACCAGCCCCTCGATTTCCTCCTCCAGATCAGCCTTCCTCGGCAGCAGCTCCTCGTTTATCCTCACATCGAGGTTCTCGAGCTTGCTCTCGACCTTGCTCAGCTCCTCGCGGAGCTTGCTTATCTCTGCCTCGACCTCCCGTATGCGCTGGTTCAGCTCCCGGGCCTCAGGGTTCTCGAGGGCCCTCTTGAGCTTCTCCCTCTTCTTCTCCAGCCTCTCTATCCTTCCTCTGAGCTTTGCCATCTCGCCCTTAGCCTCGTGAATCCTCTTTTCCAGCTCCTCGATGAGCCTCTCGTTCTCCTCAATCTCCTCCTTGAGCGCCCTGTCCTCCGCAAGGAGGCGATCCATCTCACGCTGGACCACCTGCAGGTCCTTGGCCAGCTCGCTCTTCCTCATACGGAGCTCGAACAGCTCGTTCTCCAGCCCCTTGACCTCGAGCCTGAGGGCATTGACGGTAGATTCCAAAGCTTCCTTCTCACGTTCGAGCTTCTCCACCCTTTTCCTTATCTCGTCCACGTTTACTCCGAGCTTCCCCCTCGGCCTGTAGTGGCCGCCGGTTATCGCTCCGCTCCTCTCCAAAAGCTCGCCGCCGAGGGTCACCATGCGAACCTTTCCTATTCCAACCGTTCTCGCCTCGTCCATGTCGCTCACTATCAGCGTGTCCCCGAGGGCGTAGGCTACGGCGTTCTTGAAGCGCGGGTCGTACTGGACGACGTCCATCGCGGGAATTCCGAGGGAAGGCTTCTCGCGCATCGAGCGGGGCTTTATCTTGTTCAGCGGGAGGAATGTGAGCCTTCCGAGCCTCTTCTCCTTGAGGAGCCTTATCGCCTTCTCCGCAACCCTGTCGTCCTCGACGACGACGTGGTCGTAGCTCCCGCCGAGGGCAACCTCTATGGCCAGCGCGTAGTCCTCGCTCGCAACCGTTATCAGCTCCCCGAGGGGACCGTAGAGGCCGGGGATGTTCTGGCCCTTGAGGAACTCAACCGCGCGGTTCCCGCGAACCTCGCGCTGGGCCTCGGCCTTTATCAGCTCCTCCCTGGCCTTTGCAAGCTCTC
This sequence comes from Thermococcus cleftensis, assembly GCF_000265525.1. Taxonomy (NCBI): domain Archaea; kingdom Methanobacteriati; phylum Methanobacteriota; class Thermococci; order Thermococcales; family Thermococcaceae; genus Thermococcus; species Thermococcus cleftensis. Next base: position 1,534,735 of record NC_018015.1, on the reverse strand, counting down.
CCTCGACCTTCCTGAGGGCCTTGCTCTTTTCCTCCATCTCCTTCTCGGCCTTCCTGAGCCTCGCCTCTGCCTTGGACATCTTCCCGTCGATTTCGCCGAGCTCGGAGCGCTTCGCCTCCAGGGACTTTTTGGCCTCCTCGATCTGGGCCTTGAGGGAAATCCTTCTGGCGTTGTTCTGGGCTATCCTGGCCCTGGCCCTCTCTATCTCCTCTTCAAACTTCTTAATATCGCTCTCCTTCATGTAGAGCTCCTTCTTGGCCTCCTCCAGCTCGTCAACGACCTTGTCGAAGTCCTGCTTGGCCATGGCAAAATCCCTGTCTATCTCGCCGAGCTTGACAACCAACTCGTTCTTGACAACCTCCCTCTCCTTTATCTCGGCGATGAGCTTCTCACGTCTCTTGCTCCAGCGGTTTATTGCGTTCCGCCCCTTCTCTATTTCCTCCGAAACCTTTCTAAGCTCCTCTTTCGCCTTCATCAGACGGTGCTGGCTGTCCTCTATCTCCTTTTGAGCCAGTTCTATGTTCTTCCTGGCCATCTCTATCCTCGACTGAACCTCGCTTATCTTCCTCGTGACCTCCAGGATACCGTCCTCGCTCTTCTCCTCAAGCTCCTTCTCGATGGCGTTCAGTTCCCTCTCCTTCGCCACTATCTCCCTGGCAACCTCCTTGAGCCTGGCCCCCATCGCCGCTATCTCGGCCTCTATCTCCTTGTCGCGCAGGTTGCTTTCCTCTATCAGGCTTTCCAGCTTCCTTATCTCACCCAAAAGAAGCGTTACTTTGGCCCTCTCAACGCGCTCCTTGAGGTCGAGGTAGCGAAGGGCATCGTTGCGCTCCTTCTCGAGCTTGTCTAGCTGGGCCTTCACTTCCCTGATGAGAAGATCAACACGAGCGAGGTTCTCTTCGGCCTGCTTTAATTCCTTCAACGCCTTCTCCTTCTTTGCGTCGTACTCGGCTATGCCGGAGATCTCATCGATTAGCATTCTCCTCTCGGTAGGGCTCATCTTGATGAACTTGGTGATGTCCCCCTGGAGGACGAGGTTGTAGCCCTCCGGCGAGATCATCGCCGCGCTGAGCACGTCAAGTATGTCGCTCCTGCTCGTCCTCTTTCCGTTGAGCCAGTAGGTGCTCCTGCCGTCGGGGTAAACTCTTCTCTTTATCACGACCTCGTCCTCGTCTATCGGAAAACCCCTGTCCTCGTTGTTGAAGTACATCGCCACTTCCGCGTACTTGGCCGGAGGCTCGGTCTTAGTGCCCGCGAAGATGAGGTCGCTTATCCTCGTGGCACGCATGGCCTTGGCGGACAGGCCGCCGAGGACGAAGAGAACGGCGTCGCCAATGTTGCTCTTCCCAGAACCGTTGGCACCGACGATGGCGGTGAAGCCTTTAGAAAGGGGAACGACGACCTTCCTGTTACCGTAGGATTTGAAGCCCTTCATTTCAATTTTCTCGATGTACGGCATGCCCTTACACCTAAACAGGGGAATGGCAAAGATGGTTATATAAGTTTACCCGTGTCACTCAACTATCCTGCGGAGTATGTTCCTGACCCTGTCATCGATGCCGTCGCTGATGGTGACGTAGAAGTCAGAGTTCGCCAGAAGGGCCATGTCCCGGAGCTTGCTGACAAACCTCAGCGTTGGCTCGACGCCGTTCTCTATCATCAAGTATTCGATGGCGTCCAGTATGACGTCCGCCTCACCCTGCTGGAGCTGCTCCCACACCATCTGCTCGATGGCGTGAAGCCTGGAGGGAGAAACGGCGTTGGGGTGGGGGATCTTGGTCACCCATATCGGGTGGACGTTATGCTTATCAAGTTCCACCGGCGGCTTTCGGGTTATGAGAAGCTTCCTTCGGCGCTTATTTCTTTGGAGGAGCTCATTGAGGCGCCTATAATCCACCACTCGCGACCCCTCGTACGTGGGTCGGATCCTCAACATCATACCCACCACTTCTTCACCATTTGGATTGGAGGACGCACTGAACTGTTTCCTCGCCAACCCAACTTCGTATCCAACTTTATAAGTGTTACTGTGTAAAATTGGAAGATTAGCAACATACCAAAAATACCACATGAAACTGAAAGGAAATACAAAATGTTGGAAACTTATGGAAATTAAACCGGCTATTCTGTCTTCCTTTCGCAAAGTTCGAGGAGAACACCGGTCACTGCCTTCGGGTGCACGAAGGCTATCTTGGCCCCGCCGGCACCTATGCGTGGCTCCTCGTCTATGAGCCTGTAGCCGGCTTCCTTGAGCTTCTCTAGGTGCGTCTCGATGTCATCGACGCCGAGGGCTATGTGGTGTATGCCCTCCCCCCTCTTCGCTATGAACTTGGCTATCGGTGAGTCCTCCGCCGTCGGCTCGAGGAGCTCAATCCTGCTCTCACCGACGTGGATTATCGCGGTTCTCACCTTCTGGTCCGGTACCTCTTCAATCTCCTCGACCTTGAGACCGAGGCCCTCCCAGACCTTTATGGCCTCTTCCAGGTTCTTGACGGCTATACCAACGTGGTCTATCTTCCTTATCATACCTTCACCCCCAGTGCTTTCTCCAACACCTTATCCGCGGCAGAGTAGGGGTCGATTTCACGCCTCACAACTCCGTCGATCAGGGAAGCTACCTCCCCCTCGTTGAGCTTCTCGCCGACGATGCGGGATATTCTGCCGGAGACTATGGTCTTAACCTCTTCCTCCGCCCGGAAGCGCCTCTTGCGCTCTATCTCGCCGCTCTCCACGAGGAACTTCCCGTGGTCGTTGATGGCCTTCCACAGCTCCCGGATTCCCTTCATCGTCGTGGCGACGGTCTCGACTATCGGCGGCCTCCAGCCTCTCCTTTCCCAGCGCTCCTTCTCGAGGTCGAGCATGAGGTTGAGCTCGAAGTACGTCGCGTCCGCCCCCTCCTTGTCCGCCTTGTTTATGACGAAGACGTCCGCTATCTCCATCAGGCCAGCCTTTATGGCCTGTATGTCGTCTCCCAGGCCAGGAACCGTGACGAGGACGACGGTGTCAGCAGTCTTGACGATGTCTATCTCTATCTGCCCAACGCCGACGGTCTCGACGAAGATAACGTCGCAGCCGTAGGCGTCGAGAACCTTTATGGCGTCGTTTGTGGCCTTGGCGAGACCGCCGAGGGAGCCGCGCGTGGCCATGCTCCTTATGAAAACCCCAGGGTCGGTGGAGTGACGCTGCATTCTTATCCTGTCACCGAGCAAAGCTCCGCCAGTGAAGGGGGAGGTTGGGTCGATGGCTATGACGCCTACAACCTTCCCCTCCTCCCTGGCGACCCTGATGAGCTTGTCGAGGAGCGTGGACTTACCCGCCCCCGGCGGCCCGGTTATCCCGACAATGTAGGCGTTGCCGGTGTGAGGGTAAATCCTGGATATTATCTCCCTCGCTTTCTCCTCGTCGTTCTCAACGAGGGTTATGAGCCTGGCAGTTGCCCGCTTGTCCCCACGGAGCATTCTCTCTATGAGGCCCTCTAGCATCGTCACCACTCGGACAGATTATCCAAAAGAAATTATAAAGTTTGCTCACTCCTCCCTGAACTTCCTGAGCTTGGGGACGTTCTCGTCTATGAAGGCTATGATGTCTCCGATGGGGCTTCCCGGGCCGAAAACCTTGGCGACGCCCATCTTCTCGAGCTCCTCCGCGTCGTCGGGCGGGATTATTCCGCCGGCTATGACGAGCACGTCCTCGTTCACCCTGAGGCCCCTCTCCTCGAGGAGCTTGAGTATCTTGGGAATGAGAACCATGTGGGCACCGGAGAGTATGCTTATCCCAAGGACATCGACGTCCTCCTGGATAACACTCTCGACTATCTGCTCCGGCGTCTGCCTGATTCCAGTGTAGATAACCTCGAAACCGGCATCGCGCAGGGCCCTGGCGACGACCTTAGCTCCCCTGTCGTGACCGTCAAGTCCGGGCTTGGCGACGAGAACCCTAACCTTGGAGCGCTCGACCATCTTCACCACCGCTTCCTTTTCTCCCCTGCGGTATTTAAAGGTTTGTCAAAACTCAAGGTTGGGCTTTACTTTGGATATTTTGTCCAGAAAGGGTTTTTAACCCCTCGCCGGGAGGTTGAACCATGCCCAAGTTCGCACACGACGCCCACACCCACACCGTTTACTCGGACGGCATCGGGGGGATAGCCGAGAACATAGCGGCCGCCGAAGAGAAGGGGCTTAGACTGCTCGGAATAACCGACCACGTCCACTACCTCTCAGAGAGAACCCTCAGCAGATACGTCAGGGAAATAAAGCGGTGGGGAGGGGAGGCCGAGATAACGGTACTGGCCGGAATCGAAGGGAACTTAACCTTTAACGGCGTGGACGTGCCGGATTTCATGGCCAGAAAGCTCGACTACGTGATAGCCAGCGTCCACGAGTGGCTGGAGAGCCCGAGCCAGTACATCGAGCTGGTGAAGTTGGCCCTCATCGATGAGAACGTGACGGTTATAGGGCACTTCGGGGCGAACTTTCCCCACATCGGATATCCAACTCTGGAGGAGCTCGAGGAGGTTCTCGAGCTGGCCGAGGCCAACGGAAAGGCCTTCGAGATAAGCTCCCGCTACCGCGTCCCCGATTTGGAGTTCGTGAGGGAGTGCATAAGGCGGGGAATAAAGCTCACCTTCGCAAGCGACGCCCATTATCCCCCCGCCGTCGGGAGCGTCTCCTGGAGCGAGAAGGTCTTCAGGAAAGCGGGAGGGAGAAAGGAGGACCTGCTCTTCGAAGAGTTCCTGTAGGTTTTCGTTATTTCAGCCCTCCCCGAGGCCGAGTTCAATTTTGAGATCACCAAGGACAAAGAGGCCCAAAATCGCGGGACGCCCTTGTTTTCCTTCCAGATTTAAGCATCTCATGGCCAGAGAACCGAGCCAGTTCAGCGCGACAAGACCTCAAATCCAAGCTCCCGGAGCTTCCAGATTATCTCTATGGGGAAGCCCACGACGTTGTAGTAGTCGCCCCTGATCCACTCTACCAGGAGCCCTCCCAGTCCCTGAATTCCATACGCCCCCGCCTTGTCCATCGGTTCACCCGTTGCCACGTACGCCCGTATCAGTTCCTCGTCCAGCTCGCGGAACTTCACGTCCGTCGTCACGGCACCGCAGAGCTCCTTCCCCCCGTGGATTATGCAGTATCCCGTGGTGACCTGGTGAACCCTGCCGCTCAGCAGTTTCAGCATTCTGACCGCGTGCCCCTCGTCCCTCGGCTTTCCCAGTATCTGACCGTCCACGCTCACCACGGTGTCGGCGCCGATGACAGTGCCGCCAACCCTGGAGTAAACCTCCCTGGCCTTCCTCCTGGCGAGTTCGACGGAATAATCTCCTGGCTCCCTGAGCCGGCACTCCTCGCTGGCGTTGCTTGGCACCACCTTGAACTCAGGGACGAACCTCGACAGTATCTCCCTCCTCCGTGGACTGGCGGAAGCTAGCACGAGCATGGTCAATGCTCCGGTGGAGGGTTAAAAAACGTTGCGAGGATTAAGCAATCTCCTGATGCTCGAGATTAAAAGGTAGACAAAGGCCATGATCCACAGGAAGTTGCCAACTACCGTGCCCTCCGTTCCAACCCACAGCGCGGAGAGGTGAGCCAGCAGGCCACCGATGGCAAGACTCCAGAAAAGTCTATCCCTCCAGAGCACGGGCATCTTCACCACTCCCCGATTCTCCGGGACACGCCTCCATCTCCCTTCTAAGCGATTCGATTTCCCCTCTAAGCTCCCTCCGAACCTCGCCCATCTTCCAGATGACGATACCAAAGGCAATCACAAGGAGGCCAAACCCCAGGACACGTCCTTCGGTTACTATAATACCCGCCAGCCCGAGGGCGCTCAGGATCGCCCCGAGGGTTTCCATGGGGTCATAGCGGCTTTCCATCTTCTTTCTCCCTCCTGAGCGACTCGAGTTCCTTCCTCAAAACCTCGACCTCATCACTGAGCTGCCACACTTTGACTAGAAGGACTACCAGAATCGCAAGGGGTAGGAGCCCGAGCAGGAGGAGCATCAGCGCTGGGCCGCCAGGAATGAAAGGGGCAAGTATGAGGGCGAGGAAGAACACCGCCACTAGGGTGGCCAGGACGTCGGCCGCTCCCAAGCTTACCACCATAGAAAAGAAGAAAACAAACTATAAAAGATTTTCTCAAGCACTTGCCCAGATGGGTATCCCTGCCTCGATGAGCCTCTTGAGTTCCTTGCCTATCGGTGTGCTCTTGCTGACCTTGACGAGGCCCTTCTTGCTCGGCGTTGCCGTGAAGACGTACTGCTCGCCGCCGTAGAACTTGAGAGGTTTTTTGGCGTAGTCAGGGGAAACTCTGAGCACTATCGTTTTCTTCTTCTCCTCGACCTCGACGGGTATCTTTTCCTTGGGTTTCTCCGCCTCCCTCTCGGCGAAGCTCTTGACGTCTATGCTTATGCCAATCCTCTTCTCCAGCTCGGTTATGCGCTTGCCCTTCTTGCCGATTATGGCCGGAATGTCGAACTCGTCCGCGTAGATCACCGCCTTGTGCGGGCTGACTATCTCGACCTCGGCGTAGACATCTGGCAGGAACTTCTTTATCTCCTGCTTGAGCCTCTTCTCGGCGAGCCTTAATGCCGGAGCCTTCTCCTCCTTCTTTACCGGAACGACGCTTATCTCCTCGCCGTAGGTGTATATCTCGTACTCAAGCTCGCCCGTCTCGAAGTCCCTGACCTCTATGACTGGCCTCGCTAAATCCTCCTCCTTCATCCCGCTCGGCACCTTGACGAGGTACTCGAGCGTCAGAACTTTGGCAACCCTTCCGGCCTTGATGAATATCACCGTGTCAACTATCTGGGGTATCATCCCCAGCTCGACCCTTCCGATGAAGCGCTGTATCGCGTCTATCGGCTTGGTCGCGTGCACGACACCGACCATTCCAACGCCGGCAAGCCTTAAATCCGAGTAAATCTTGAAGTCGCTCGTCTTCCTCATCTCGTCGAATATCGTGTAGTCCGGCCTCACAAGGAGGAGTATGTCACCGGTCAGCTCCATTCTACCTTTTAAAGCTGTGTACTGCGTTATCTCCTCACCCACCTGAAGGTCGCGGGGCTTTTCCATCGTCTTGACGATCCTTCCCATTCCGGCGTACCACTCGGCCAAGGCTTGAGCAAAAGTTGTCTTTCCCTCTCCGGGGGCTCCTGCAATGAGCACGCCAGCCGCTTTGTTCCTGAGCCTCTCCAACAGCTTCTCACTCAGCTCGTAGTCCTCTATACCGAGTTTCTTGACGGGCCTTACGGCGGTAATCTCAATCCTGTCGGCGAAGGGCGGCTTTGCTATGACGATACGGTAGTTCCTGAGCTGGACCACCGTTGCTCCGGGCTCGTCGAGCTCTATGAAGCTCTCCGGATCACGCCTTGCGCGCTCGACGATGTCATCTGCAATCTCCTCGAGCTCCTCATCACTGAGCGGTTCGTCCCTAACGGGAACGAGCCGCCACTCTCCCGGGCGGCCTTTCTTCGCTAGGGGCCGGAGGCCAGCCTTCAGGTGGACGCTCATCGTGGTCTCGTCGAAGAAGTCCTCGAGACGGTGCCTGACCTCCTTCTTAGCGGTCAGGTAAATGACGTCGATGCCTTTGGCTATCGCGATGTCCCTCTGCACCTGGTCGCCGGTGATGAGGGTCGCCCCAAGGACCCGAGCCGTCTCACGGACGAGGTTGTCTATCTCACCCGACTTGGCAGTTCTTATCTGCCATAGCTCCGGCCTCTCCCCGTGGAACTCGAGGAGAATCCTGTCTCTGTCAGCCATCTCCCGGAGCTTTTTAAGCTCTTCCAGGCCGGTGTGGCCTATCGCCTTCCCCTCGTTGGCCTGGTGCTCTATCTCCGCTATGACCGCCTCCGGAATCACAACCTTGACCTTCTCGTCGAACGCTGAAAGGAACTGCGTGAGCCTCCCATCGACGATAACGCTCGTATCAGCTACGAACACCTTCATCTCTCCCACCTCTTTCCCTCTTAACGTCGGTGTGGCTAAAGGTTCATAAAGGTTTAGCCAGAAATAGAATGGGTGGGAAGATGGGAAGGCTCATCTCCATAGCGAGCGGCAAGGGGGGCACCGGAAAGACCACCACCGCCGCGAACCTCTCCATAGCCCTCGGGAAGATGGGTTACAAGGTGTGCGCCGTCGATGCAGACCTGACGATGGCCAACCTGAGCCTCGTGATGGGAATAGACGACGCCTACACGACCATTCACGACGTCCTCGCCGGACGGGCGGACATAAACGACGCAATATACGCGACCGCCTACGAGAACGTTCACGTTATCCCGGCCGCCATCGACTGGGAGCACGTCATAAGGGCCGACCCGAGGAGGCTTCCCGAGACCATAAAACCCCTCAAGGGCAAGTTCGACTTCGTTATAATCGACTCTCCAGCCGGCCTCCAGATGGACGCTATGAACGCGATGCTGAGCGGTGAGGAGGTTCTCCTAGTCACCAATCCCGAGATTTCCTGCCTAACCGATACAATGAAGGTCGGAATGGTTCTCAGGAAAGCCGGCTTAGCTGTTCTTGGCTTCGTCCTCAACCGCTACGGCAGGAGCGATAACGACATACCTCCGGACGTCGCTGAGGAAGTTATGGAGATTCCTCTCCTCGCGGTTATTCCCGAGGATCCGCCGGTCAGGGAGGCAACGCTTGAGGGGGTTCCTGTGGTAGAGTACAAGCCCAACTCGCCGGGCGCAAAGGCCTTCATGGAGCTGGCCGAGAGGATAACGAGGATAGCGGGGTTCAAGGCGAGGGTGATGCGATGATACTGGTGTTCATAGGCACCGCTGGAAGCGGGAAGACCACCCTCAGCGCGGCCTTCGGAAGGTACCTAGAGGAGAACGGATACTCGGTGGGGTACGTGAACCTGGACACCGGGGTCAAGAGCCTCCCCTACCGGCCGGACGTCGACGTGAGGGAGAGCGTCACCGCATGGGAGCTTATGGAGGAGGGCCTCGGTCCGAACGGGGCCATAGTGGAGAGCTACGACAGACTTCTGCCGGAGGTGGACGAGTACGCTTCCAGAATAGCCAGGCTGGACGGGGAGAGGGACTACATCATGGTGGACACGCCGGGGCAGATGGAGACGTTTCTCTTCCACGAGTTCGGCGTGAGGCTGATGGAGAGCCTCCCGGAGCCGCTCGCGGTCTACCTCTTCGGCCCGGAGATACTGAAGGAGCCCCACGACTTCTGCTTCGTCCGGTTCTTCAGCCTCATGATAGACCTCCGCCTGGGCACGACGACGGTTCCGGCCCTCAGCAAGGTGGACACCGTGGAGGACCTTGAGGGATACAGAAAGTTCCTAGACGATATCGAGTACCTGACCGCAAGGCTAAAGCTGGAACCTTCGACACAGGGGCTTCTAGCTCACAAGATGTGCTCCGCCCTGCCGGAGCTGGCGCCGCCGACGAGGGTGGTCTACCTCTCGGCAAGAACGGGGGAGGGCTTCGACGAGCTTGAAACCCTCGCCCACGAGCACCGCTGCACCTGCGGCGACCTCACATAATTCCAGGTTCAGTTTTTCGTCCCTTTTCTGGACGAACGTTCAGCGTTTCCGGTTCCGTTTCATCACTACACCACATCGAAAGCGGGAAGCCTTATCTCGGCGACTGTGTATTTAACGCGGTGGGAGAGATGTGCCTGATTGCCGGCGGAGTGGGTTCAAATCTGAGGGAAAGGTTCGTCACGATGATACTCGCAGGAAAGCACAGGGGAGAAGACAGCTTCGGCGTCTGGACCGACGGAGGAGTGTTCAAATCAGGCGACTTCTCCAGAGTCTCGGAGATTCCGGACGGAAGGATAGGTCTCCTCCAGTGCAGGCTTGCCATGACCGGCTCCAAAGCGTTTACCCAGCCCTTCGTGAACGAGCTGGCCCTGGTCCACAACGGCGAGATATACAACCACCGTGAGCTGAGGGCCTGGCTGGAGGGAAAGGGCGTCTCCTTCGAGAGCGACGTGGACAGCGAGGTTATTTTGAGGCTCATCGAGTTCTTCCTCGATGGGGGAATGAGCGTTTCTGAGGCCGTCGGAAGGGCGATGGGAATGCTTGAAGGGGACTACGCGGTTGCCTTCTCCAACGGGGAGAGGATATACCTCTTCCGCGACCCCATTGGGATAAGGCCCCTATACTTCTCGCCCAGGGGTTTCTTCGCCAGCGAGAGGAAGGTTCTATGGTCGATAGGCGAGGAGGCGATTCCCGTTAGGCCCGGGGAGCTGGTCATCATCGACAGAAATACCATCAAGCGGGAGACAGTTTTTTCCCTAGCCCGGCTGAGGAGAAAGCCCCTCGACCCAAAAAGGGCCGTCGAAGCGGTTGCCAGAGCCCTTACCTGCGCCACCAGGCACCGGGTTGGGAAGAGAACCGGGATCCTGTTCTCCGGCGGGCTGGACAGCTCGACCATCGCCCTCATCGCTTCGGAGTACTCGGACGTCGTCCTCTACACCGCCGGGGCCGAGGGGAGCCAGGACCTCGAGTGGGCGAGGAAGGTCGCCGACCTTCTGGGGCTTCCCTTGAGGGAGAGGGTCTTCGACATCGACGACGTGAGAGATGCCGTCCCCAGGGTCGCCTTCGCCATTGAGGAGCCGAACCCGATGAACCTGGCCATAGGGGTTCCCCTCTACTTCGCCACGGAGCTGGCCAGGAAAGACGGGGCCAGGGTGCTCCTCAGCGGGCAGGGGGCGGACGAGCTCTTCGGCGGCTACGCCAAGTACCTCGAGAGGCCCGAGCTGATGGAGCGCGACCTGGAGGAAATAGGTGAGAAGAACCTCGCGCGCGACGACAAGATAGCGATGCTCAACTCGGTCGAGGGCCGCTTCCCCTTCCTCTCCCTGCCGGTTGTCTCGGCGGCGCTGAACACGCCACTGGAGGCCAAGATTTCCGGCGGGAGGAGGAAGGTCGTCCTCAGAAAGGCGGCGTTAAAGCTCGGACTCCCAGAGGAAGTGGCATGGAGGGAGAAGAAAGCCGCCCAGTACGGCAGCGGTTCGCAGAAAATCCTCGAGAGGCTCGCAAAAAGCGAAGGGCTGAGGCTGAGAGAATACGCTGAGAAACTTTTCATTGAGACGTTTAAACGGGGATAAACGTTCCTGAACGTTCTTTAATGTTTCCGCCCCAAAGGGGGCATCTCAACGTTTTTTCCCGCTCGCAGAGCTAACCGGGGCAAACGGTTTCGTGAAAAAGGCTTAAATAGGCCCTTTTCGATGGATAGAGTGGTGAGAGAAGGTGAAGGGAAAGGCAACTGGGGTCATTCTCATAGGGTTCATCGTGCTGTCACTGCTCCCCCTGCCGGGCGCATCTGGCGCGGAGAGCGGGATAGTGATACTCGTCACGGACAACGAGGCCGATCTGGCGGTGGCCAAGGGTGCGGCGGAACTTCTCGGGGCGGAGGTTGTGGTAAGTCCCTGGGGAACGTACAGCCCCGAGGTGAGCGCCGAGATACTCAGCGCCGCACCGGGAATGGTGATAATCATCGGCGGTCCCGTGGCCCTTCCGGAGGACTACACGGGCGACCTGAAGGACTTCGGAATACCCTACGAGCGCTGGTACGGTGAGACCAGGTACGGCACGAACCTCGCCGTCATACAAGGACTCGCCAGGGAGTTCCCAGAGGTTCTAAGGGACGTGAGCACGGTGGTCGTGGCCAACGGGAGAGACGCCCTCGCCCTCAGGGAGTACGCAAATTCCATCACCGCTGGCACGGGAGAGAAGCCGCTCCTCGTTCTCACGGACGAGGGAAAGACCAATGAGACCCTCGAAGCCCTATCACGGCTGACAGAAATTAGAAAAATCCGCTACATAGCGACGGAGGACGATGGAAGGCCGATGTTTCCCCTCAACAAGGGGGCAATTCAGGGGTTCGTTAGGGAACACTTCGGTGGAAACGTCAGCGTGGAGGAGAGGACATCTCCTCCTGGACCGAGAGATGCCCTGATACAGCTGGCCGTTGCCGAGAACCGAACCACGAGGGCGGAGGAGCTTCTTGACGGCCTCCAGATACCCCAAGCAAGGGAGAGGCTTGAGAAGGCAAGGGGGCTCCTCCAGAAAGCGAGGGAAGCCTACGGCGCCGGGGACTACGTGGAAGCCTACGCTCTATCCGTCAGGGCAAGTGGTGAAGCGGATTTCGTGATAGCGAGGGCCTACAGCGAGGTCAGGACGATATACCAAGGCTCCGCCAAGATAAAGCTCCAGGTTCAGCTCTCCCAGCTCGAGGCTATGCTCAAAGTTTTAAAAGCCAGGGGCTACGACGTGAGCGAGGCCGAGGAGCTCCTCCAAGAGGCAAGGGGGGCCCTGGAGAGGGGCGACTACTCGTACCTCATCAACGACCTCATACCGATGATCAAGGAGAAGATAGCCGAGGAGACCGTCTGGAAGGGAGGCATTCCGAGGCCTCCCGGGCCGCCATCTGGAAGGGATAAGGGGAAACCATAAGCCTTTTTAAAACCCTTCCCAATTTTTTCCGGTCACAATGAGGATTCTAATGGTCGGCCACTACCCGCCGCACGGGGGAGGAGTTGCTAACCACCTCGACGGCCTCGTGAGGGAGCTGAGGAAGAGGCACGAGGTCCACGTTCTCACATACGGCCCAATCAAGCCGAGGGAGTTCGAGAGGGATTTGGTTCACCAGGTGAAGGTTCCCCGGGTTTACGGTCTCAGGGGGACGAGCTTCGCGTTCCTGGGAGCAGGGAGGATAACGAGGCTCCAGGGGAAGTTCGAATTTGATTTAATCCACGCCCACTTCGTTGGAACAACGAGCTTCGCCGGAGTTCTAGCGAAGGAAAGGCTAAACCTCCCGCTCGTCGTGACCGCCCATGGGAGCGACCTGGAGCACACGGCAAAGCTGAGACTCGGGAGGTTCTACGTGAAAAGAACCCTGGCCGCGGCGGACGAGATAATAGCGGTCAGCCACTGGCTGGCGAGGAAAGCGCTCGACCTCGGAGCTGAGAGGGTCAGGGTCATTCCGAACGGCGTGAGGGAGCTGAGAAGTGTTCCTGGAGCCAGGAGGTACGTAACCTTCATCGGTGCGCTCAGAGAGTACAAATCCCCGGAAACCTTCATCGAGCTTGCCAGACACTTCCCGAGCGAGGAGTTCCTGGTGGTGGGCGACGGCCCGCTGAGGGAGAGGCTTGAGAGGGAAGCGCCGGAAAACGTCCGCTTCCTCGGCTACCGGGAGGACGTTGATAGAATCCTCTCGGAGAGCAGGCTCCTGGTTCTCCCCTCGAGGAGGGAGGGCTTCGGACTCGTTATTATCGAGGCTAACAGCCTTGGGGTTCCGGCAGTTGGAAGGAGGGTGAGCGCGGTTCCCGAGCTGATACGCGAGGGCAAGAACGGACTGACCTTCCAAAGCTTCGACGAACTCATTGAGGCTGTGGGGAAGCTCCTCGAACCAAAGGCAAACAGGAAAGCCGGCTCAACCGGAAGGCACGTTTCAAAGATCTACTCCTGGGAGAAGGTTGCGAGGGAAGTTGAGAAGGTTTACGAGTCCGTCCTGGGATAGGTTTTTAACCGCTTTTTCTCGCCCTCTCCAGGGTGAGAGAATGACGGTAATAATCAACATGCGAGACGGGATCGATGAGAGAAAGATAAGGGTCGCCGCGAGGTTCATACTGGAGGGCAAGCTGGTGGCCTTCCCGACCGAGACGGTTTACGGACTGGGAGCCGATGCCCTCAACGGGGAAGCCGTGAGGAGAATTTTCGAGGCGAAGGGCAGGCCGGCAGACAATCCCCTAATAATCCACATAGCGGACTTCAGCGACCTGAAAAAGCTCGCGTCAGAGGTTCCGAAGGAGGCGAAACTTCTGGCCGAGGAGTTTTGGCCTGGCCCCCTGACATTCGTTCTTCCCAGGAAGGAAGAAGTCCCGCTCGTAACCACCGGGGGTCTTGACACGGTCGCGGTTAGAATGCCCTCCCACCCGATAGCACTCTCCCTAATAAGGGCCAGCACGCCGATTGCTGCCCCTTCCGCCAACATAAGTGGGAAACCTAGCCCAACACTTGCGGAGCACGTGATTGACGACTTCTACGGAAAAATCAAGGCCATAATAGACGGGGGAGAGACGAGGATAGGCGTGGAATCGACGGTGATAGACCTCAGCTCCGAGAAACCCACCCTCCTGAGACCAGGAGGCCTGCCGCTGGAGGAGATCGAGAGGGTGATAGGTCCAGTGGAGATACACCCGGCGGTGAGGGGGAAGCTGATAGACGTCGCCCGCGCCCCGGGAATGAAGTACAGGCACTACTCACCGAACGCCCAGGTCATAGTGGTGGAAGGGCGCAGGGAACGGGTGAGGGCAAAGATCGAGGAGCTGGTGAGGGAGTACCGCTCAAAAAGCTATCGCGTTGGGGTCATGGCAACGGAGGAGTTCGAGGCCGACGAGTTCTTCCACCTCGGGAGGAGCGAGGAAGAAGTCGCGAGAAACCTCTTCAAGGCCCTGAGGGAGCTCGACAGGCGAGGGGTAGACGTCATAATCGCGGAGGGCGTTGAGGAGAAAGGCCTGGGCTTCGCGGTCATGAACAGGCTGAGGAAGGCGGCCGGATACAGGATAGTCTGGGCATAGACAACGCTTAAATATTGTGATTGCCAAGATTTAGGCAACATTCGCGGACTCGAATCATGTGAGGTGAGAGATTTGGTGGGCAATATGGGACTGGAGGGGCCGGAGGACCTCGAGCAGCTCGCCATCAAGAAAATCAACAGCGGCGAGTTAAAAGAGGGCCTCAAGCTCATGCTCCGAGCCGCAAAGGGCTACGAGGAGGAGGGAAAGGCTGAGGACGCCGCCAGGCTTTTCAAATACCTGGGCTACGTGCTCCTCGAGAGAACAGGGTCCATCGAAAAGGCCCGCCCCTCCCTTCTAAAGAGCGCTTACCTTTACTTGGATTTAATCGATAGGGAGATATCCAAGCCGGACGTGGACATAGACACCCTCGACGAGTACTGCTTCAGCGTTCTTGAGATATTCGCCACCCTGAACGACCAGAAGAACCTTGAGAAGTATGCCGAGGAGTTTGCGGGCATATACGAGGAGCTTGGCAACTCCTACCAGGAGAACGACGATCTAGAAATTGCCATACGGGCCTACGAGACGGCCTACAGGTACTACAAGTTGATGGGCAACGAGGAGGCGTACAAGAGGATAGCAGAGACACTTATAACCCTCTACGGCCAGGTGGCCGAGAGCAGGCTGGAGAGTGGAGACACGAAAGGGGCAGCCAAAGCCTTCTACCACCTGGCAGGATTCACAAGGGCGCTCTTCGGCTACGACATACACTTCATAGAAATGATGGACACCGCCGCCAAGAACTTCGAGAAGGCCAGCAAAACCGCCTACTCCAACGGCGACCTCGATGGGACGACGAGCTGTCTCGTGAAGGCCCAATATGCGTACCTCCTAGCCAGAAACTTCAACAGGGCCAAGCTCATTGGCCTCAACACGGCAAGAATGCTCTACCAGGTCATAAGCTCCCACCGCTCGAGGGGGGACTATGAGAAGGCGGCGGAGAAGCTCGTGGAGCTGAGCGAGGCGCTGATAGGCATAGGGAAGCTGGAGGAGGCGATGGGAACCTACAAGAGCGCCCTCGAGACGAGGAGCACGATGCCGGCAAGGGTTCGCGTTAGAATAGCCGTCCTCAAGAAGTTCGCCGCCGAGAACGGCAGGGAGGACGTCCTCGACGACATCGAGAACATTGAATACTACCTCGGCAGGAACAAACACACCAAGGCGCTGGAGCTGGCGGAAAAGGCCATGAGAAGGGACGGGCTCGTGGAAGTGCTGGAGAAGATACACGCGGCCGAGGGGTACGGCTGAAAAAGGAGAATCAGGGAGAGGACTTGACCTCAACCCTCGGAATGGGTATGTGGTACGGAAGGCGCATCTCCTTCGCGAGGAGCATCAGCATCGGGGAAACTTCCTTGGTTATGAAGTTCACGACCTCCGCGAAGGTGACGGGGTCTATCTTCTTTTCATCTTCCCACAGGCCAAGTATCTCATCTATCTTGTCCTTCTGCGGCGGAAGGTAGAGTATGGCGCCCTCTATGGCACCCTGGGCGATTCTAGGGTTGTAGTCAATCTCGTACCTGAAGAGGACCTCGATGCCGTTCATCTTTCCGGTCGGGGTGCGTATCTCCCCGAGGCGCATCTCCTTAACTTTGGGGGAGAGCCTGACCTCTATCTGGCCCGACGGAGCGGAGACACCGAGCTTTTCCATTTCAACCTTGGTTATGTTGAACCCGAGTACTGGCATTTTCTTTCACCACCCCGAAGTCGATCGGTTTATATAAAACGCTATCGGTAGGGCTTTAAACTTTCCCCCCAACTTCCAGCGATGGCCAGGGAAAAAGTCGTTAGGATCTGGGACGAGAGGGAGGTAATCTACACCCCAAAGAGGTGGCACTACCTCCGGGAGAAGCGCGAGAAGGCGCTCAAGATAATGGAGAGGCTTAGCCAGTTCGACCCCCTCCTCTACGGCAGCGTGGCAAGGGGCGACGTGAGAAAGGACAGCGACGTGGACATCTTCATACCCTACAGGGTCCCGAGCTACCTGGTGGAGCTAGCCCTTGAGGGGCTCGTGAGGAGAAGGAAGATAGTCATGGCGACGCCCTGGCACCTCATCAAGGGGGTCATCGAGATAGACGAGGAAACGACCGTAACGTTCCCGTTAATAGAGCCTACCGACAGGGAGCTCGACTTCTACCGGTGGGGCGGGGCGGTTGATTTGCGGGGCGTGAAGACGGAGGAGCGCGTTCCCGGCGTGAATAAAAAGCTCATCCTGATAATTCCGACGGAGAAAGGCCACATCGAGAGGGAAGTTGTCGGAAGGGAAAGTGAAGTTGCCAGAACCCTCGGCGTGAGCGTGGACATCGTCACCGAGCGCGTCCACGTTCTAACGAGGAGGGACGCGATTGGGAGGACTGGCATCTATCTGAACGAAGAGGTCCCAGACTGGCTGACCTTTGAGGAGGCCCTGAAAATCATCGCCGACCGCGACCCCAACGTGAGGAGGAAGGTGAGGGAGCGGGGAGGGGTTTAGCGAAGAAGCCAATCCTGGAGGGGAACGACATCGATTTTTTTGCCCCTCAGCTCAACCCTCTCCCGGTCGGCGAACGTAATCACTGTAAGCCTCTCCGCACCAATCCGCTCCGAGGCACTAACAAGGGCTTTAAGCTCGCGCTCCCGGTTAAGGGTATGAAGCTCGTAGCTGACCTGAATCAGCTCGTCTCCAGCAAGGAAATCTACCTCCCAGTCATCGCCGGGAACGTAGAACAAATCCTCTCCCGGCTCAAAGCCCCGCCTCAGAAGTTCAACCATGACGAGGTTTTCAAGCAGTCTTCCCCTGTCCTTAACCCCAGTAATCCTCAGCAGGCCGTTATCAACGAGGTAGGGCTTGAAGCCGAGCAGTTCCGCCTTTTTGTAGGACTTCACATAGGGAGGGAGACGGTGCAGAATGAACGCATCGCTCAGGTATTCGAGGTAATCGGCGAGGGTTCCCTTGCCTATCGAAACTCCAAGGCTCTTCATCGTCGAATACGCCTTGGTAAGTGTGAGATGGCTTGAACGGGCCAGGATTTTCAAAAGAAGCCTCAAAGCCGAGACGTTCCTGACCCCCCATCGCTCCACGATGTCGCGATAGATTGCGAGGTCGAGGATTCCCCTAAGGACTTCAATCCTCATGTGGGGGTTGAGCACGACCTCTGGATAGCCCCCCCATTCGAGGTACTCCCGCAGAAGAATTCTAAGCTCCACTTTCTCAGCACTTGAGAGGTAGCGCTTAACCGCAAATCCCCTTGCCTTCAAAAACTCCCCAAAGGAAAAGGGAAAGACGCGAACCGATACCGAGCGCCCCCTTAACTGGGTCGCTATCTCCTTCGAGAGGAGCTTTGAGGAGGAGCCTGATACGAAGACCATGTTACCCATATCGAGGAGGTAGCGGACGAAGCGCTCCCAGCCATCAACGGCCTGAACCTCGTCGAGGAAGAGGTGGAGTTTCTCCCCACCCATCTCCCTCAGGACTTCCAAGAGTGTCATCAAATCCTCAAGGGAAGCCCCCACAAGCCTCGGGTCCTCGAGGTTCACGTAGACGACCTTCTCCTCCGGAACACCCTCCGACCTGAGTTTCTCGATGATTTGACGCATGAGGTAGGTTTTCCCTGCTCTCCTCGGCCCGATTATCGCCAGTGCCATCTGGGTGTTGGGGATTCTCACGTCGATTTCTCGTTCCACCCCCTCGAAGGGCAGTGAACGGTAATCGAGAATCACCTCGGCCCAAGTTTCCCTTTCAATCATGGCCCATCATGGACTACATACAGTACAACCCTTTATAAATTCTTGTACTCCGTACAGTACAAGATGCAGAGAAAAGGAAAGGGGAGTCTCAGCCCTCGCAACAGCGCTCCTTCATGCTCGCGGGCAGGATCTCCTTGAAGCCCGTGTACTTCCACAGGGCTTTTGGAAGCTTCACGACGCCCTCTTCCGTCTGGTGGTTCTCGAGGATTGCCACGATGGCCCTCGAGGTGGCTATGGCCGTCGAGTTGAGGGTATGGACGAACTTTGGCTTCTCATGGGTCTTGTCGCGGAAGCGTATGTTCAAGCGCCTCGCCTGCCACTCGGTGCAGTTGCTCGCGCTCACAACCTCCCTGAACTTGCCCTGGCCGGCCATCCAGGCCTCTATGTCGTACTTCTTGGCAGCCACGTAGCCCAGGTCGCCGGTGCAGATGTTCACGACGCGATAAGGAATCTCAAGCTCCTGGAAAATCTCCTCTGCGTTAGCTATGAGCTTCTCGTGCCACTCCCAGCTCTCCTCGGGCCTCGAATAGACGAACTGCTCGACCTTGTGGAACTGGTGGACGCGGAATATCCCCTTGGTGTCCTTTCCAGCGGTTCCTGCCTCTTTCCTGAAGCACGGGCTCACTCCGACGTAGAGGAGCGGGAGATCCTTCCCCTCGATTATCTCGTTGGCGTGCATTCCAGCGAGGGGGTGCTCGGCAGTCGGAATCAGGTAGAGATCCTCGCCTTCAACCTTGTAGATGACGTCCTCGAAGTCGCCGAAGCTGGTGACTCCCTCCTCTACAAACCTGCGCACCATGTAGGGCGGTATGACCGGGACGAAGCCCTTCTCGATGAGCTTGTCAAGGGCGAAGCGTAGGAGTGCCAAATCAAGTATGACGAGCTCGTTCATGAGGTAGTAGAAGCGCGAACCGCTCACCTTCGCGGCCCTCTCGAGGTCAGCACCGCGGAGGAGCTCCAGCATGTCCACGTGGAGCCTCGGCCTCCAGCTTAAAACCTCGTAGTCCATCTTTCCAAGGCTCTGCTCTTTAAAGCTCTCCAAAAAGCCCTCCCAGACCTTGGCTTTGCCCCAGAACCTTATGGGAACGTTGTCCTCGTCGCTCTCCCCGACAGGGACGCTCTCGTGGGTGATGTTCGGCAGGCGCCAGAGGTAATAGTCTATCTTCTTCCTGAGCTCTTCAACTTCCTTCTCAAGCTCCTCAATCTGCTTCACTATCTCGTTGCTCCTCGCTAGGAGGTCATCGATCGGCTCGCCGGCCTTCTTGCGCTTGCCTATCTGAACCGCCAGCTGATTGCGCTCCTTCCGGAGGGTGTTGATTTTCCTCAGGTTCTCACGCCACTTCCTGTCAAGCTCAAGGATTTCGTCTATCCACTTGAGCTTTTCAATCTCCCCGCGCTTTATGAGGTCGCCCTTGACCAGGTCTGGATTTTCACGAATGAGCTTTATGTCCAGCATCGCCAACACCTGGGAGAAGAAGGAACGGGAGTTTAAAAAAGGTTTTGATGAGGGATTTGGAAGAACGACAGCCTCAGCCGAAGAACGTAACCTCTACCTCTTCTCCAGCCTCGAGTATCTCGACGTTCTCCGGCACCTCAATGAAGCCGTCGGCATCGATGAAGCTCGTGACCGCCCCGCTCCCCTTGAGTATCGGCACTGCCTTCCCCCCATCTATCCTGACGGGGAGGAACTGACGCCTGCCCTTAACCGAGAAGACCTTGTGGGCGAGCCTTTTTTTCACCTTCCTGACCTCGCTCTCCCTGCCGAGGAGCCTCCTGAGGAGCGGTGCAACGAGAAGGGTAAAGTTGGTGAGACAGCTCGTAGGATAGCCGGGCAGGCCAAAGACCGGCTTTCCGTTGATTAAGCCTATTATCGTCGGCTTTCCTGGCTGAATCGCTATGCCGTGTACCTTCACCTCCCCGAGCTCCTCGATTATCGAGCTGGTGAGGTCCCTGATCCCACCGCTCGCGCCACCGCTGAGGAGGACGATGTCACAGCACTCGACTCCCTTCTCGATGAGGGCCTTGAGGCTCTCGCGGTCGTCCCTTGCTATGCCTAGGAAAACGGCTTCACCTCCAAGCTCCCTCACGGCGTCGGCTATTGCTCTGCCGTTGATGTCGTAAATCTGGCCAGGTTTTAGCTCCTCCCCCGGGAGAACGAGCTCGTTGCCGGTGCTTATCACCGCCACCTTGGGCTTCCTGAAAACGGGGACCTCAAAAATCCCAACGGCGGAGAGGAGGGCGGTTTCCTTGAAGCCGAGCTTTGTCTCCTTCCTTAGGAGGGGCCTGCCCTTCGGAATGTCCGCCCCGGCCTTCATGACACCGAGACCAGGATAAGCAGGCTTGTAAATGATTACCTCGTCCCCTTCCCTGTCCACGTCCTCGAACTGTATAACCGCATCTGCTCCCCTCGGAAGGGGTGCACCGGTGGATATGTAAACGCTCTCGCCCGGCTTGAGCTCGAAGTCGGGGAAGTCACCGGCGTTCACCTCACCGACGACCCTCAGCCTCACCGGCTCGCCCTCGCTCGCCATGAAGGTATCCTCTGCCCTAAGGGCGTAGCCGTCCACAGTCGCCCTATCGAAGGGCGGGACATCTACTGGGGAAACTACCTCCTCAGCAAGAACCCTGCCGAGGGCTTCGCTCAGGGGGACCTTCTCGGTTTCCGGCTCTAAGGGAAATGAGTCGATTACCTCCAAAGCCTTCTCGAGGGGAACGACCTTCAGGAACGCCATTCTATCACCCGGAGAAAAGAAAACGCGTCTCTATAAATGGGTTGCGTAAGCGGGAGTGTTTAACGAGAAAAGGAAAGCTCACCACTCCTCGTCCTCTTCCCAATCTTCCTCCTCCCACTCCTCCTCCCAGTCCTCAAGCTCGTCCTCCTCGAGCTCCCACTCCTCTTCCTCTTCGAAGAGCTCCTCGTCGAACTCCTCAACGTCCTTCTTTTTCTTGGGAGGCTGCATCACTATCCCCGTTCCCACATTCCGATAATGGCTTATAAACTTTTTTCTATCGAATCAAAGCCTTTCGTCTCCAAATTTTCTGATTGGGACGGTTAGAAAGGTTTTTAATTGGTCAGACCAAGTGAAGACCATGAGGGTTGCTATTGTAACAAGCGATGCTAGGGTTTACTACACCGCCGCACGGGTGCTGAAGGAGTATGGCATTCCCTTCCACAGCCTCAGGGTTGGTGAGAGGATACCCTTTGACGTCGAGGTTGTTCTCACCGGCGAGAGGGACCGGGATAGTGTTCGCTTTCCTGTCAAGGTCGTCGTGAAGGACGAGAACTTCATAGACGAGCTCTTAGCAAAGCTCGAGGGAAGGGAGAGGTTTAAGAGGATTTACATCTCCATAGACCCCGGGGAGAGGCCCGGGCTGAGCGTCGTCGCCGACAACCGCGTGCTTGAGGTTCACCACCTCAAAAGTCCCCGGGACGTTGGAATAATACTCGACCTGCTGGAGAAGTATCCAGGCGCTAAAATCAAGATTGGCCACGGGGCGAAGAGGCAGAGGGTGCTCATGCTGAAGGCCCTCGCCGACCTGCTGGGTTACGATTATCCCGTCATAGTGGTGAACGAGTACCGGACGACCCCCAAGGTGGGGGGAGTCGAGGTTTCGCAGGTTCAGGACATAGTGGCGGCCATAAACATCGGCCTGCGCGAGGGAAGAACCGTTCCAATCGGCGAGCTGCTCGATGTCAGGGAGCCGACCAAGAGGGAGATAGAGGACATAAAGAGGCGCAGTCGGGAGCTGAGCGGGAACATCACGATATCCTCCAGACTGGCGCGGGAGGTTGCCCTGGGCAACATCACGCTGGAGGAGGCAATAGAAAGGCACAAAAAGGGGATCGGGAGGAGGTCACGATGATATTTGGAAAAGATGAGGAGAGGTACGAGAAGATTAAGCTCCGCGTCGCCGAGGCCCTGAAGAGGGACGTAGGAAGGGGGATAGTACGCTTCGATAGAAAGTACCAGAAGCAGCTTGGAGTCGAGCCTGGAGATATCGTCGAGCTGATCGGGGAGAGGACTACAGCAGCGATAGTTGCAAACCCCCACCCGGACGACCGCGGGCTGGACATCATCAGAATGGACGGCTACATCAGGCGGAACGCTGGAGTGAGCATAGGAGACTACGTCACCGTCGCCAAGGCCGAGGTGCAGGAGGCGAAGAAGGTTGTCTTAGCCCCGGCCCAGAAGGGGGTCTTCATTCAGATACCCGGCGACATGGTGAAGCAGAACCTCCTCGGAAGGCCGGTCGTTAAGGGCGACCTCATAGTGGCCAGCAGCAGGAGCGAGACCTACTACGGCGGCTCGCCCTTCGACGAACTGTTGAGAGGGCTCTTCGAGACGATGCCCCTCGGCTTCGGCGAGCTGAAGTTCGTGGTCGTGAACACGAACCCCAAGGGCATAGTCCAGATAACCTACAACACGGAGGTTGAAGTCCTCCCCCAGGCGGTTGAAGTCCGCGAGGAAGCTATCCCCGAGGTCACCTACGAGGACATCGGAGGTCTAAGCGACGCGATTCAAAAAATCCGTGAGATGGTCGAGCTTCCCCTAAAGCACCCCGAGCTCTTCGAGCGCCTTGGAATAGAGCCGCCAAAGGGAGTTCTCCTCTACGGTCCGCCGGGAACGGGTAAGACGCTCCTCGCCAAGGCGGTGGCCAACGAAGCCAACGCTCACTTCATAGCCATCAACGGGCCGGAGATAATGAGCAAGTTTTACGGTGAGAGCGAGGAGCGCCTGAGGGAGATATTCAAAGAAGCCGAGGAGAACGCGCCGAGCATCATCTTCATAGACGAAATTGACGCTATAGCCCCCAAGAGGGAGGAGGTTGTCGGTGAGGTCGAGAAGCGCGTTGTGAGCCAGCTTCTCACGCTGATGGACGGCCTCAAGGGACGCGGAAAGGTGATAGTCATAGCCGCCACCAACAGGCCCGACGCCCTCGACCCGGCCCTGAGAAGGCCCGGGCGCTTTGACAGGGAGATCGAGGTCGGCGTTCCGGACAAGCAGGGAAGGAAGGAGATACTCCAGATACACACGAGGAGCATGCCGCTCGAGCCGGACTACGACAGGGAGACCGTGCTGAGGGTGCTGAGGGAACTCGCCAGGAGGAAGGCTTTCGACGAAAAGGCCCTCAGAAAGCTGACGGAACGCGTCGAGAGGGCCAGGAGCGAGGAGGAAATCAAGGAGATACTCAAGAGCGAGAGCGAGATTTACCCCGAGGTCAGGGCGAGGCTCATCGACAGAATGCTGGAGGAGATAGCGGACAAGACCCACGGCTTCGTTGGGGCCGACCTCGCGGCTCTGGCAAGGGAAGCCGCTATGGTCGTGCTCAGGAGGCTCATCAACGAGGGCAAGATAAGCCCGGAGCAGGAGAGGATTCCTCCCGAAGTTCTTCAGGAGCTCCGCGTTAGGAAGGCGGACTTCTATGAGGCCCTCAAGATGGTGGACCCAAGTGCGCTCAGGGAAGTGCTCATCGAGATGCCCAACGTCCGCTGGGAGGACATAGGCGGCCTTGATGAGGTCAAGCAGGAGCTGAAGGAGGCGGTAGAGTGGCCGCTCAAGTATCCAAAGGCCTTCCAGAGGCTCGGAATTGAGCCGCCCAGGGGGGTTCTCCTCTACGGCCCGCCTGGAACCGGTAAGACGCTCCTCGCCAAGGCAGTGGCGACGGAGAGCGAGGCCAACTTCATCGGCATTCGTGGGCCGGAGGTTCTGAGCAAGTGGGTGGGTGAGAGCGAGAAGAGGATAAGGGAGATATTCAGGAAGGCTCGCCAGGCGGCTCCGACGGTGATATTCATCGACGAGATCGACGCAATAGCCCCAGCGAGAGGAATGGAAGGCGACCGCGTCACCGACAGGCTCATCAACCAGCTCCTCACCGAGATGGACGGCATAGAGAGGAACAGTGGTGTCGTTGTGATAGCGGCAACGAACAGACCTGACATACTAGACCCGGCTTTACTGAGGCCTGGAAGGTTCGACAGGCTCATACTCGTTCCGGCACCCGATGAGAAAGCGAGGCTGGAGATACTCAGGGTCCACACCAGGCGCGTGCCTCTGGCCAAGGACGTAAACCTCCGCGAGCTGGCGAAGAAGACCGAGGGATACTCCGGTGCAGACCTGGAAGCCCTTGTAAGGGAAGCCGCCCTGCTGGCGATGCGCAGGGCGATAGCGGAGCTTCCGGAGGAGCTGGTCGAAGAGGAGAGCGAGGAGTTCCTGGAGAGGCTGAAGGTCTCGCGGAGGGACTTCGAGGAGGCCCTCAAGAAGGTCCGCCCGAGCATAACCCCCTACATGGTGGAGTACTACCGCAGCTTCGAGGAGAACAGAAAGAAGGTGGAGGGCAGGAAGGGAGGGCCAGACTACTACACCTTCTGACTTTCCTCACCTTTTGGAAAAAGTTTTATACGTTGGTGCCCAAGAGGCTACACGATTAAACCGAGGGGTGGCGAAGATGGTCAAGATAATGGCTTCCAAGCTTAGGGACGTCGAGCTCATAACCGACACCGGTGTAAGGCTCGGCTGGGTCTACGACCTCAGCTTTGACGAAGAAACCGGCGACATTCTCGTCATAGTTGCCGAACCGGACGAAGACCTCGACACGAGCGAGTTCGTCACCGACCACGAGGGACTCCTCCTCGTCCCGATCAGCGCGGTCAAGAGCATAGGCGAGGTAATAATAATTGACTCCACCAAGCTCGCGGTCAAGTCCAAGCTGAGAAGGCCGCCCTCACCGAAGCCCTCCGAGTGATTCCGGCTCCCCGTTAATATCCTTCGTAGAGCCTCTCCGCAAGGAAGCGGGGAAGTCCCGCCTCCAGTATCTTTCTGGCGGCATCATCAACGTCATACTCAACGCGGTGGAATTCAAGATTGTCGGAAGTCTCTTCTTCCGTGTTGATAAGTGCATAGGCGGCCCTCCAATCCCCATCGCGGGGCTGACCAACGCCGCCGGGGTTTATTATCCTCCTTCCGTCGATTATCTTGAGCATCGGGACGTGAGTGTGGCCGACCAGGAGATCGTCCTGTTTAACGTAGCTCAGAACGGCGCGGAACTCCCCTTCCGGGAGCCAGGGAAAGAGGTACTCGTCCAGAGGGGCCCGGGGGGAGCCGTGGATCAGGAGGTAGCTCCTCCCGGCATCGTCGGTGAAGAGTTGCCTTACCGGAAGGCGCCTGAGGAACTCGAGGTTCTCGCTCGTCATCACGCGCTGATGCCACCTTACAGCCTGCCTCGCGTGGGGGTTGAAGCCCCACTCGGCGCCGAAGGCTATCGCGTTGTCGTGGTTGCCGCGGACGCAGAGGAAAGTTCTTTTTTCCATCTGCTTCCTTACGAACTCCACAACCTCGTTCGGACTGGCTCCATATCCGACGAGGTCGCCCATGCAGAGTACCGCGTCGGCCCTTCTGACTTCCCGCCAAACGGCTTTCAGCGCTTCAAGGTTGGAGTGAATGTCGCTTACGAGGGCGATGAGCATGACACTTCCCCCGTTTACATGGGAAACGCACGTTAAAAACACTTACCGAATACAGAAGAGAACCGAGAAGAGATGGGAAGGAATGGAAAATCACTCCCTCCTCTGCTTGGCCTTCCACCTGCTCCAGCGGTAGAGGGCCGCGAGGGACTTTATCGCCCTCTCCGGCTCCGGGTAGGCAGGAATGCCCTCCTCGTTGAGCATGTCTATTGCTTCCTTGGCCTCTATGCCGCCGACGATGGCAACGACGAGGGGCTTCTTCCTGCCGCTCTCGTTGTACTCGCGGATAACTATCTTCGCAAGGTCGCGCGGGTCAAGCACGGCCGTCTGGCAGTAGAGCACCGCTATGCTGTGCATGTTCGGGTTGGCAAGGGCGTCCCTGACGGCACCCTCGTAGCTCTCCGCGCCGGCCATACCGGTAAGATCAACCGGGTTCTTGTAGCTTCCGAAGGGCGGCATGTGGTTGGCGAAGACCTTGAGGTCCTCGAGGTTGTCGTAGAGGTGAAGTCCCTCTTCCTCGGCGGCGTCGGTGGCCATGACTCCTATTCCACCGCCGTTGGTGAGTATGACGACGTTCTCCCCCTCGGGCTCCGGGAGGTTGCTCAGCGTTCTGGCCCAGTCGAAGGCCTCGCCGATGGTGAGGGCCCTCAGAACGCCGCTCTGCTTGAAGGCCGCCTCGTATATCTTGTCGGCGCCGGCGAGGGAACCGGTATGGGAAGCGGCAGCCTTGGCACCGCGCTCGCTCCTTCCGGCCTTGATGATGATTATCGGCTTCTCCTTGCTGACCTCCCTGGCGACCTCCATGAAGCGCCTCCCGTCCTTGACGCCCTCCATGTAGATGAGTATCGCCTTGGTGTTCTCGTCCTCCTTGAAGAACTCGAGCAGGTCGGCATCGTCGATGTCGCTCTTGTTCCCGACGCTGACCACGGCAGAGAGACCGACCTTCTCAAGGATGGTCCAGCCCATGAGGGCTATTCCCAGTGCACCGCTCTGGCTGATGAGGGCCAGGTTGCCTGGCATGACGTCGGTGGGACCAAAGGTGGCGTTCATCTTGGCGGGAGTGTAGACGACGCCAAAGATGTTGGGGCCGAGGATCCTCATGCCGTACTTGTGCGCGGTCTCGACTATCTGCCTTTCGACCTTCTTGCCCTCCTCGCCAAGCTCGCCGAAGCCCGAGCTGATGATCGGGAGAACCTTGACGCCCTTCTTGCCGGCCTCCTCAACGACCTGCGGGACGAACTTGGCCGGCACGACGATGACGGCCATATCGACCTCGTCCGGAACGTCAAGAATGCTCCTGTAGGACTTGAACTTCTTCCCGTTTATCTCTATCTCGACGCCCTTGATGTTCACGGGGTAGATCTTGCCCTCGTAGCCGTACTCCACGAGGTTCTTCATGACGGCGTAGCCAATCTTGCCTGGCTTCTCAGAAGCGCCGATGACGGCGATGCTCTTCGGCCTGAAAAGTGCCTCAAGGTTCCTGTCCATCTCAATCACCTCACTTCGATGAGAGTCACATTTTCCGGTCAGTAAAAGCGGTTATAACTTTTCTCTTCTCGTTTTGACGATAGCCGAATCGACGGACGTTAAAAGAACCGAAGGTTGAGCACCGAAGATTCAGAACCTCTCCAAAATTCTTATTAGCCCGGCCTTCGAATCAAGGAGAGGTGATAACGTGAAAGCGCTTGAAGGCCGAACTGAGAAGAGGGCCCTGCACGTCCTCAGCATTCTCTTCGACTTCGTGGTCATAGCGCTGGGAACGCTCACTATGGTGTACGTCATTCGAATGATCATCGACCTCGCGATAAGTTCCTTCAGGCACTTCGTTCCAGAGGACGCGCTCCAGGGGATCGTGCTGATTCTGATATTCCTGGAGGTTTTCGAGATAATCGTGATGTACATCGCTTACCACCACGTGCCCATGAAGAGCGTCGTCGAGATAGGCGTCCTAGCGCTGGTGAAGGAACTTCTCGTGAACATTGACCTGGCGGAGCTCGGCTGGCAGATGCTCTTCGGGATTGCCGCGCTTATAGCGGCTATGGGCTGGGTCTACACCAGAGAGCGGCAGAGGGAGGACGCCCACACGGAGTTCATGATAGAACACGGGATCGAGGAGAACACGTGAGGGGTGGTGGTATGGGGGTTCAGATTGGCGAGCTGGTTCCGAGGAAGGAGATAGAGCTAGAAGGACTGTACGGGAGGAAAGTGGCGATAGATGCCTTCAACGCGATGTACCAGTTCCTCTCAACGATAAGGCAGCGCGACGGGACGCCGCTCATGGACTCCAGAGGGAGGATAACCTCCCACCTGAGCGGCTTTTTCTACCGGACCATCAATCTCATGGAGGCTGGTATAAAACCGGCTTACGTTTTCGACGGAAAGCCACCAGAATTCAAGCGAAAGGAGATTGAAAAGCGCCGTGAAGCGAGGGAAAAGGCCGAGGAGAGGTGGCACGAGGCCCTCGAAAGGGGCGACCTTGAGGAGGCCAAGAAGTACGCGATGCGCGCCACCAGGGTGAACGAGGGGCTCATAAACGACGCCAAGAAACTGCTCGAGCTGATGGGGATTCCGGTGATCCAGGCACCGAGCGAGGGAGAGGCCCAGGCAGCTTACATGGCCGCCAAAAAGAAGGTTTACGCCTCGGCCAGCCAGGACTACGATTCGCTCCTCTTCGGCGCGCCGAGGCTGGTTAGAAACCTAACCATAACCGGTAGGAGGAAGCTCCCTGGAAAGAACGCCTACGTCGAAGTTAAGCCCGAGCTCGTGGTTCTGGAGGAAGTTCTCAAGGAGCTCGGGGTAGACAGGGAAAAGCTTATCGAGATGGCCATACTCGTTGGAACCGACTACAACCCCGGCGGAATTAAGGGTATCGGTCCGAAGAAGGCTTTGACCATAGTCAAAAGAACCAAGGACCCGCTCAGGAAGTACCAGAAGGACAGCGACGTTGATTTGTACGCCATAAAGGAGTTCTTCCTCAACCCCCCGGTCACCGATGAATACGAGCTTAAGTGGCGCGAGCCGGACGAGGAGGGTATCATCAGGTTCCTCTGCGACGAGCACGACTTCAGTGAAGAGCGCGTTAAGAACGGCATTGAAAGGCTGAAGAAGGCGGTGAAGGCAGGAAAGCAGGCAACGCTGGAAAGCTGGTTCGGGAAGCGCTGACCTTTTCTTTTCCTCAAACCGGTATCTTCAGGTTGAGCTTGTCCACTAGCTCCTTGTATCTGTTCCTGACGGTGACCTCGGTGACGCGCGCCACCTCGGCCACCTCGCGCTGGGTCCTCTTCTCGTCCTCCAGGAGACCGGCTATGTAGAGCGCCGCGGCAACCAAACCTGCAGGACTCTTTCCGCTGGTGAGGCCCTTCTCGTAGGCCTCCTCGAGTATCGCGATGGCCCTTCTCCTCACCCTCTCACTCAGGCCCAGCTCGTCCGCGAACTTGTTCACGTAGTCGGTCGGCTTGACGAAGAGCTTCTTCGGCGTGAGGTTGAGGTTCCTCGCGATAAAGCGGAAGCTCCTGCCTATCTCCTTCTTGTCAACGCGGGAGATGTCGGCTATCTCGTCGAGCGTCCTGGGAACCTTCAAGAGCCTGCAGGAGGCGTAGACGCAGGCCGCTATAACGCTCTCAATCGAGCGGCCCCTTATCAGGCCTTTCCTGACGGCTTCACGGTAGAGCCTTGCCGCTTCCTCCTCCACATGCCTCGGGAGCTTGAGCTGGCTCGCTATTCTATCCAGCTCGCTGAGGGCAAAGGCGAGGTTACGCTCGGCGGCATCGCTCACCCTGAGCCTGCTCTGCCACTTCCTGAGCCTGTACATCTTCTCACGCATCAGCCCGGAGAGATTCCTGTCGATTCCAATGTCGGTTGAAAGGCCCTTATCGTGAAGAAGAATGCTCTCGGGGGCGCCAACACGGGCCCTCTTTTCCCTCTGGCTCGCGTCAAATGCGCGCCACTCCGGCCCCATATCAACGACGTTCTCCTCTATAACGTACCCGCAGACCTTACAGATTATCTCGCCCCTACCCGGATCGTAGATGAACTCCGTCGAGCCGCAGACCGGGCAAACCCTACGATTGCTCACTCCAACACCCCCAACCGGCCGGCTATTTTATATGGCCCTTATAAACCTTCGCCTTTTTTAACCACATAGCGGAGTAACCAGGCAAGGTCCTCACGCTTGAAGGTTATCCTCTCCAGGACACGGACGTCCCAGTCCTCCTCAACGATGTTGGCATAGATCCACAGAAACACTGGGTCGTCATCACTCCCAACGTGAAGGTTGCGGTAGAGCAGATCGACCGTTCCGTCCTTGTTCTTCTTAACCGAGACGGCCTTCCAAGTGTCCAGACTAACCTCTCCCTTCTCGTCGAGAATCTCCACTATCTGCCTGGCGTCCATGGAGTCACCTTCTGGTTACCACTTAATCTTGTAGTCCCTGCGCGTCCTCTCGTCTATCTGGGCCAGAATCCTTTTGAGCTTGGCGTCGTCGATGGGCTCCCTTATCTGGCCCGCCTGGTATAGCTGAACCAGAACTAGCTCAACCTGTCTCGCGAGCTCTGGCTTGACGAGTTTAACCCTGCCAAGCCTCTCCCTGGCATCGGGCGTGAGAATCCTCCTCATTATGGCATCGAGCTGGGCCTCGAGCTCCATCTCCTGCCTCAGAGCCTCCTCCTGGGCCTTCTGCTGTTCGAGGTACTTCCTCTGGAGCTCCATGAGCTTGCGCTTCCTGATCTCCTCTATGTCCTCGGCCATGGCCCTCACCTCCGGGGTTAAGATTGGGGAGGGGGTTAAAAGGCTTTGCGTTTCAGGGCTTCACCTTCTCCCCAGGACCAGGACGAGAGCCATTACCCCAAGGACCGCCACGATGAGCCACACCGCCGTTGTGAAATCTTCAGAGGGTTCAGGGCCGCTGGGACATAAGGAATAATTGAAACTGACCAATCCGGGCCAAGAAGCTGACGACCCCGTATAAGCGGGTTCTACGAGGGTGTACACCGCGGGAGTTCCGCCGCGATAAAAGAGCAGTGGAACTTCGGAGGGGTTCTCAATGGGAATCGAACTGTTGTCCGGGTGATGACCGGGAACGTAGTAGATGAGCACCCCCACCGGCGACCGGAACCGCCGCGAGATGCTCGAGGTCCTGCCTGGAGTAGTATTCCTCCAGCTCCGCGATGGGTATCTCGTACCGCTCTCCACCGCCCTCAACCACGAGGC
Organism: Thermococcus cleftensis; assembly: GCF_000265525.1. Taxonomy (NCBI): domain Archaea; kingdom Methanobacteriati; phylum Methanobacteriota; class Thermococci; order Thermococcales; family Thermococcaceae; genus Thermococcus; species Thermococcus cleftensis. The sequence goes on along the minus strand of NC_018015.1, from coordinate 1,503,799 downwards.
TCTGACCGTAGATGCTGACGTTGAACCAGGGTGGAACGTAAGAGACGTGCTCCCCGGCGGGCTCGTTTACCCTGAAGGAAGCGTCTTCGGTAACGCGGTAAACCTCGAACGTCCCGTTGCGGTGGGCAACGTAAACGTCCGGAGGATTGAGTCTCACACTTCCTGAATCCTGTCGGAGCTCGCCCAGCGTGCGAACGCATTTCTCTCCGGGTATGAACCAGAACAGGTGGGTGCCGTTGAAGACGAGCTATGCGTTGGAGGGCAGATCTGGGAAACCCGGAGGTACAAAGGCGACCGGCAAGTCCCCTGCGTATCCCGATCTTCCAACGTAGCTAAGGGAGGTGCCGTTGAAGTGGTAGATGTCAACCCAGGCGGAGACCGGTGCGGGGGAACAGCACGGCTCGGTTCCCGGGCACTGGCACCGATAGTCATAGAGCCACCAGGTGGCCAGCAGGAAAGCGTCCTTGCCGTTGGAGATGACCGTTATGGAGCTCAGACGGAACTCTCCGGCACTATCAAGAGGGAGGATGAGCAGATACAGCACAGCGAGGACCGTGAGGGTTTTCCTCAGCGACATGTCCTCACCTTAGGTAGCGTTCGGGGTATCAATCGAAACCCATAGAAAAATTCGAGGTGGCCCTAAAAACGTTTCCTGGCACAGAAAGCCGGCAGAAGGGGGCAGAGGTTTGAAAAAAGGCCGAGCTCAGTACTTCTTGAGCTCGGGTATCTGCTCCTCGAGCTCCTTCTTGAGCTCGGTGGCTATCTTGTCAAGGAAGCTCTGTCCCTGCGGGGTAACGACCCTTCCCTCGCCCGGAACCTTCTGGACGAAGCCAGCCGCTTCGAGCTGCTGGAGAGCCTTCCTAATGATGCTCCCACCGGCCTTGTAGAAGTGCTCCGGGGCGTGGCCGCGGTTCTTCCTGCCGCCGTACCAGGTCCTGAGCCTCTCGATGCCGACCGGCCCATCGATGTAGACCTTCCTGAGTATGCTGGCAACGCGGTAGTACCACCAGTCCTCCTGCTCGGGAAGCCTCTCCTTGTGCCTCCCGGTCTTGACGAACGGGGCCCACTCGGGCGGCTTTATCGCCTCTATCTCCTTGAGCTTCTGAGCAACCCTCTCAACGAGCAAATCACCGGGAACGTCGTAAACGGTCGCCACTTTCAATCCCTCCCCTTCTTGAATTTCCTCCTGAACTGAGCGATGTCGAGCTTGACTTTCTTAACGGGCTTCTCCTCCCGCTTTTCCTTCGAAAGCTCCTTTCTCTGGAGCTTCCTTAAATACTTTTCCCAACCTTCCCTCGGTTTGAACAATATAAACCTTTTGCCGCGCACGTCGATTAGCTCGCTGTCGGTCAGCTCGGCAACCCTCCTTGCCAGCTCCTGTCTGTCCAGGCCAGTGCTTATGAGCGCGCCCTTCCGAATCTCAACCTTGAGCACACCGTCCTTCTCGAGTTGGGTGTTTATCTCCTCTATCACGCCCTCGTCAAGTCCCCTCTTACCTATCCAGGCTCGCGGGGGAATGTCGTAGTATCTCGCCCTCATGGCGCGTCTCACTTTACCAGGCAAGCGTTTCTCCATCTCTCTCACCCCTAAGCCTCTCGCGGGTGAGGGCCTTATAAAGGTTGGCCTTTTAAAGGTGTTGGCAACAATAACCTACGGAGAAGGGGTGAGGCTATGCTCGTTCACCATCTCTACTCGGGCGGAAAGGACTCAAGTTTAGCCGCGTGGATTCTAACCAGGCTCGGCTACGAGGTTAAACTCGTAACGGTGAGCTTCGGCCTCCTCGACAACTGGCGTTTCGCCGGGGAAACCGCCGAGAAGCTCGGCTTCGAGCACGATGTCCTCTACCTGCCCAGGGAAATTCTGGAAAAGGCGGCCGAGATTGCCATTAGAGACAGCCACCCGAACAATGCCATACAGTTCCTTCACGAGAGGGCATTAGAAGCGCTCGCTTCTCTCCCGGAGGTAGAAAGGGTCAGCGACGGAACGCGAAGGGACGACAGGGTTCCACTCCTCGACCTGCCGAAGACGAGATCTCTTGAAGACCGCTTCAACGTCGCCTACGTAAGGCCCCTCCTCGGCCTGGGTTACAAAACTATCCGCGAGCTGACGGAGAGGCTTTTCATCGTTGAAATTCGAGAGAGCGAGGAGCTGGAAAAAGCAGACTACGAGGTAGAGCTGAGGCACATATTGAGGGAGAATGGAATCGACCCGCTGACGATTTTTCCGAAGAAGCACTACCAGTCGAGGGTTATGGGGTGGAAGGAAAAGGAAATTAGAGCTCGAGGCTGAGCTTCCTGACTATCGGATTCTCGGCCTCTTCGGGCTTTATCTCCTCGACGCTCTCAACCCATATCTTGGTTCTCGGGACGCGGTGCTTGCTGCCTATCTCGGAGTAGAGTATCTCGAGCACGTCCTCGGCCTTGAGGCCGCGGTACTCCCTGGTGAACCTCTCCTTCTTCCCGTTCCTCTCGAAAACGCCCTTAACGCGAAAGACCTTAACCTCCATAGCTCACACCTCCATCATCAGTCAAGGAAGCCCAGGGCTTCCTCAATCTTCACTATCTCCGGACCGGTGGTCAGGTGCCCAACGACGACACCGTGAGAGTTGGCGAGCATGCAGGAGCCAACGAAGGGAACGCCCATGTTGGCGGTTCCGACGTAGATGTCAACCTTGAACAGGTCGCGGAGCCATTCCAGCTCCTCGTCGGTTGCCTCGGGGTGAACCAGCCCGCCCCTGTTGGTCACCACTCCAACGCTCCCGACGGCGTGGTAGTCCCCTATCATACCCCTCTCGACCTCGACGCCGAGTATGTCCTCGAGCTTCCTAGCCTCTTCTCGCGTGAACTTCGCGCTCACCAGCGCGGCCCTGTCGTTGGCGAGGATCAAGTTGCCGAAGGCCGTCAGCGTGCTCTGGAACGGGACTATCTCGGTGTCTATTCCGTACTCCTTAAGCTGACCGTTGATGTGCTCCAGCTCGGCGTCCCAGACGTACCAGGGGACGACTATGGCACTGGAGTTTCCGGCCGCGAATATGCCGACTATGCGGGACTTCATTATGCTCGTTTCAATGAGCGGAACCTTGAGAACCTCCCTGAGAACCCCGAGCTTCTTCTCGCCGAGGCCCTCCCTGATCAGGGCTAACTTATCGGTGGCGGTACCGTAAACGCCAAGGTACGGAGAGTTCTCAAAATCGAGTCTTTCTATGTGCATCTCGTCACCTCGTTAAATTAAAAGGGATCAGGCGAGGGAGACCTTGGCTATCCTCTTGCCCTCTTCCTCTTCCACAATGACCTTGACGCGGAGCTTGTTGGGCGGCTTTTCCGCTCCGCGTTCCCAGAGCTTCTCGTTGACGTCGGTGCCGATGATGACTTCGTCGGCCTTGGCGTGCCTGGCTATCCACTCGCGGACGAACTTAGCTGCTCTCGGGGCCCTCTTCCAGCGCGGAACGCGCTTCTTTATCTTCTTGATGGGAACGACGAATATGACCTCCTCTCCGGGCTTGATCATCTTAACTCACCTCACTCCTTGAGCTTGGTCCTTCTCCACATTCTCCTCTTGGGGTGGGTCATGACCTTCCTGTTGGTCTTGACTATGACCCAGACCGGAATGCGCCTGTTCTGCTTGGCGGCCTTTGCAAGCCTGAGTTTCTTCGCAAGCGGCTTGTTTCTCGCCATAACTACACCTCCGGGGATTATCATGATGCCTGTTGATGCTTTGGCTATCCTTTTTTAAGCTTTTTCGTGGGGTTTCAGGGTTTCTGGGAGAATGGGGATAGAAATGGAAAGGGCGGGATCAGAATATCAGCGGCGCCCTGTACTCGCCCCAGACCTCGCGCAGGACGTCGGTGACCTCTCCAAGGGTCGCGAGGTGCCTGTGGGCCTCGATGATGTAGGGCATGAGGTTCTCGTCCTCGCTCTCGGCTGCCTTTCTGAGCCTGTCGAGGGCCTCCTCGACCTTCTTGCTGTCGCGCTCGCTCCTCAGCTTCTTGAGCCTCTCGATCTGCTTCTCCCTGATGCTCGGGTCAACCTTGAGTATCTCGACGTCGAGCGGCTCGTCGACGATGAACTCGTTCACACCGACGATGATGCGCTTCTTCTCCTCGACCTCCTTCTGGTACTTGTAAGCGCTCTCCGCTATCTCCTTCTGAATGTAGCCGCGCTCGATGGCCCTCATCATGCCGCCCATCTTCTGGATCTTCTCGATATACTTCAAAGCTTCTTCGTAGATGTGGTCGGTGAGCCACTCGATGTAGTAGGAACCGCCGAGCGGGTCTATCGTATCAACGACGCCGCTCTCGTAGGCGATTATCTGCTGGGTCCTGAGGGCTATCCTGACGCTCTTCTCGGTGGGCAGGCTCAGGGCCTCGTCGTAGGAGTTGGTGTGAAGGCTCTGCGTCCCGCCGAGGACAGCGGCTAAGGCCTGAATGGCAACTCTCACTATGTTGTTCTCAGGCTGCTGGGCGGTGAGAGTTGAGCCGGCCGTCTGGGTATGGAAGCGCAGGAGCATCGAGCGCGGGTTCTTGGCGTTGAACCACTCCTTCATGATGTAAGCCCAGAGCCTTCTGGCAGCCCTGAACTTGGCGATCTCTTCCAAGAAGTTGTTGTGGGCGTTGAAGAAGAAGCTCAGCCTTCCGGCAAACTTGTCGACGTCCATGCCCCTGTCTATGACGGCTTTGACGTACTCGATACCGTCGGCGAGGGTGAAAGCGACCTCCTGGACGGCGTTCGCGCCTGCCTCGCGAATGTGGTAGCCGCTTATCGAAATCGGGTTCCACTTGGGGACGTTCTCGGCGCAGTACATTATGATATCGGTCGTGAGGCGCATGCTCGGCTGCGGCGGGAAGATGTAGGTCCCTCTAGCTATGTACTCCTTCAGGATGTCGTTCTGAACAGTTCCGCGGAGCTGGTGGGGCTGGACCCCCTGCTCTTCAGCCACGAGGATATACATGGCGAGCAGGTTGGCGGCCGTCGAGTTGATGGTCATGCTCGTTGAAACCTTGTCGAGCGGGATTCCGTCGAAGAGTATGCGCATGTCCCAGAGGGAGTCAATGGCGACGCCGACCTTTCCGACCTCGCCCTCGCTCATCGGGTGGTCGGAGTCGTAGCCTATCTGGGTGGGCAGGTCGAAGGCAACGCTAAGCCCGGTCTGACCCTGCTCAAGCAGGTACTTGTAGCGCCTGTTGCTCTCCTCAGCGGTTCCGAAGCCGGCGTACTGCCTCATCGTCCAGAACCTTCCGCGGTACATGGTTGCATAAACTCCACGGGTGAACGGGTACTCACCGGGGAAGCCGAGCTTTTCAAGGTAGTCCCAGTCTTCCCCGAGGTCGGCGGGAGTGTAAACGCGCTTTATCTCAAAACCGTCGTCTGTCATGAACTTCTCCTTTCTTTCGGGCCTCTTCTCGATGAACTTTTTAACGGTCGTTTCCTCCCAGCGCTTCTCCTCCTCCCTAATCTTCGCGAGCTTCTCCTTATCGAAGGTCATGCCTACCACCTGCCCCTATTTGGGCGCCGGCCTATAAAAAGCTTTTACATAACTCAAGGCCGGCCTTGATTTTGGATAAATTGTCCATCAGTCCAACGAGGCCGGGCGAAGATAAATAAGGCCGACTAACCCTTATTCAATGTGATGATAATAGGTAACGTAGGCCTCGACAGCTCCGCGCGCTTCGCCTTTCAGAGCCACGCCCACACAGACCACTTCGTCAGCGGGGAGGCCATTTTCGCTACCAAGGCGACCAAATTCCTCAGTCACCTCCGGAAGGGCGGCTTTTACAGGGAAATCGAGTTCGGGAAAACCTTTTACCTCGATGAATTCAGGGCGAAGCTCTATCCAGCGGGTCATATGCTCGGCTCGGCAGGAATAAAGCTCTGGCTGGAAAACGGGACGCTCTTCTACACAGGTGACACCAAGTGGTTCAAGCTCAGGACGGCAGAAAGGAGCAGGTTTCCGAGGGCGGACTTCCTGGTCATGGAGGCCACCTTCGGCGTTCCGAGCTTCACCTTTCCAGCTCCGAGGGAGGCGGAGAAGAAGCTGATAGCCTTCGTGGAGGAGGCCCTCGACAGGGGAAAAAGGCCGGTTCTCTATGTGAACCAGACCGGAAAGGCTCAGGAGGTCATGAAGATACTGGAGGCACACGGTTACACCGTCAAGACCTCACGGGAGATTCTCAAGGTGGCGCGCGTTTACTCGAAGTTCGGGGTAACCTTTGGAAACATCGATCCCGATGGCGAGGTCGTTCTCCGTTCCTACCGCTCTCCGCGCGTGAAGAACTCCCTATCTCCCTGGGAACTGACGGTTTCAGGCTTTGGAAGATTGAAGCTCAGCAACCACGCCGACTTCTGGGAGCTGATGAGGATTGTGGAGAAGGTAAACCCGGAAAGGGTCTTCACGGTCTACGGCTTCGCCCGGGAATTCGCGAGGATACTGAGGGGACTCGGTTATACTGCCGAGTCCATAGAGCCCAACACGGGGCTGAGGATTTAGTAACGACCGGGGACTAAAATCGAAAAGTTTATAAAGGGTCAGCTTTTAGTTACTACTGGTAACCAAAAGGGTTGGGGGGTGAGAGCATGGTCTGGAGGAGGGACCGCTACTGGGACCCCTTCGACCTGATGAGGGAGATTCAGGAGGAGATCGACGCCATATTCAGGGACGTCATGCGCGGGCCGAGGCTCTGGGGCTACCGCGAGCCCGGCGAGAGCATAGCCGTCAGCGAGACCTGGCGCGAGCCCTTCGTGGACATCTTCGACCGCGGTGACAGGTTCGTCATAACCGTCGAGCTTCCAGGGGTCAGGAAGGAGGACATCAAGCTCCGCGTCACCGAGGACACGGTTTACCTTGAGGCCCAGGTGAAGCGCGAGAAGGAGCTCGAGGAGGAGGGCGCGATAAGGATCGAACGCTACTACAGCGGTTACAGAAGGGTCATCAGGCTCCCGGAGGAAGTCATTCCAGAGAAGACCAAGGCCCGCTACAACAACGGGGTCCTCGAGATAGAGCTGCCCAAGAAGGCTCCGAAGAAGACCGAGGGAGAGGGCTTCGAGGTGAAGATCGAGTAACGACCCTTTCGTTTTTGAGGGGGACTACCTTCCGTCCTCCCTGTCATCAAACCCGCGCTGCTGCCCGCACAAGCGGGTAAAATAAGAACGTTGAATCTCACGATCATCGGTCACGAAAAGTTTGGAGGTGGTGAAAAATGGCCGAAAAGAGAGAGGTCAAGCTCAAGGTCGCCTCTGCTTACCAGAGGGACGTTGGGAGGGGAATAGTTAGGATAGACCGCAAGGCGATGCGCGAGATAGGCGTCCAGAGCGGTGACATAATCGAGATCATCGGAACCAAGAACACGGCCGCGGTGGTGTGGCCGGCCTACCCCGAGGACGAAGGACTCGGCATAATCAGAATGGACGGAACCATAAGGAAGAACGCCGGCGTTGGCCTCGGTGACGAGGTGACCGTCAGGAGGGCCGACGTCAAGGAGGCGAAGAAGGTCATAGTCGCCCCGACCGAGCCGATCCGCTTCGGGCACGACTTCGTCGAGTGGTTCCACAGCAGGCTCGTCGGGAGGCCCGTGGTCAGGGGAGACTACATCAAGATCGGAATCCTCGGCCAGGAGCTGACCTTCGTGGTCACCGCAACGACTCCGGCAGGGATAGTCCAGATAACCGAGTTCACCGAGTTCCAGGTGAGCGAGAAGCCCGTCAAGGAGGTGTCAAAGACCGCAGCCCTCGGCGTCACCTACGAGGACATCGGTGGACTGAGCGACGTCATTCAGAAGGTCAGGGAGATGATAGAGCTTCCGCTCAAGCACCCGGAGATATTCGAGAAGCTCGGCATTGAGCCACCGAAGGGAGTTCTCCTCTACGGCCCGCCGGGAACCGGTAAGACCCTCCTCGCCAAGGCCGTTGCAAACGAGGCCAACGCCCACTTCATAGCCATCAACGGGCCGGAGATAATGAGCAAGTACTACGGTGAGAGCGAGGAGCGCCTGAGGGAGGTCTTCAAGGAGGCCGAGGAGAACGCCCCGGCGATAATCTTCATCGATGAGATAGACGCGATTGCTCCGAAGAGGGAAGAAACCCACGGTGAGGTCGAGAAGAGGGTTGTGAGCCAGCTGCTCACGCTCATGGACGGCCTGAAGAGCAGGGGCAAGGTCATAGTCATAGGCGCCACCAACAGGCCCGACGCCATCGACCCGGCCCTCAGGAGGCCAGGAAGGTTCGACCGCGAGCTCGAAGTCGGCGTTCCGGACAAGCAGGGCAGGAAGGAGATACTCCAGATACACACGAGGGGAATGCCCATCGAGCCGGAGTTCAGGAAGGGCAGGGTCATCGAGATACTCGAGGAGCTTGAGAGGAACGACGCCTACCGCGAGAGCGCCGAGAGGGCACTCATGAAGGTCAAGGACGCCAAGGAGGAGGAGATTCCCGAGATACTCAGGGGCATAGATGAGAAGCTCTACGACGAGGTCAAGGCCAGGCTCATCGATGCTCTCCTTGAGGAACTGGCAGAGGTCACGCACGGCTTCGTCGGTGCCGACCTCGCGGCGCTGGCAAGGGAGGCAGCCATGGCGGCGCTCAGGAGGCTCATCAAGGAGGGCAAGATTGACTTCGAGGCCGAGCACATACCCAAGGAGGTCCTTGAGGATCTCAAGGTCACGAGGAAGGACTTCTACGAGGCCCTCAAGATGGTCGAGCCGTCGGCGCTGAGAGAGGTGCTCCTCGAGGTTCCGAACGTCCGCTGGGAGGACATAGGCGGCCTGGAGGACGTCAAGGAGGAGCTTCGTGAAGCCGTCGAGTGGCCGCTCAAGTATCCGGAGGCCTTCCTTGGGCTCGGCATAACCCCGCCGAAGGGAATACTCCTCTACGGCCCGCCGGGAACCGGTAAGACCCTCCTCGCGAAGGCAGTTGCCAACGAGAGCGAGGCCAACTTCATCGCCATCAAAGGCCCAGAGGTGCTGAGCAAGTGGGTCGGCGAGAGCGAGAAGAACATCAGGGAGATATTCAGGAAGGCCCGGCAGGCGGCTCCGACGGTGATATTCATCGACGAGATCGACGCGATAGCCCCGAGGAGGGGAACCGACGTCAACCGCGTCACCGACAGGCTCATCAACCAGCTCCTCACCGAGATGGACGGAATCCAGGAGAACAGCGGAGTGGTTGTTATAGGCGCCACCAACAGGCCGGACATCATCGACCCGGCCCTGCTCAGACCTGGAAGGTTCGACAGGCTCATACTCGTGCCGGCGCCGGACGAGAAGGCCAGGCTGGAGATATTCAAGGTCCACACCAGGAACGTGCCGCTCGCCGAGGACGTCAAGCTCGAGGAGCTGGCGAAGAGGACCGAGGGCTACACGGGAGCCGACATCGAGGCGGTTGTGAGAGAGGCCGCGATGCTCGCCATGCGCAGAGCGCTCCAGAAGGGCATCATAAGGCCCGGCATGAGGGCGGACGAGATAAGGGCCAAGGTCAAGGTCACGATGAAGGACTTCGAGGAGGCCATGAAGAAGATAGGCCCCAGCGTGAGCGAGGAGACCATGGAGTACTACAGAAGGGTCCAGGAGCAGTTCAAGCAGGCCCGCGGGTGAGCGGAGAACGGGGGGTGGGCAACCTTATATCCCCCTTCTTCCAAACCCTTAAGGTGGTTCCATGAGAAAGCCCCTTCTGATCCTTCTCACGGTCGTCCTGATGATGTACCTCTACCCGCTGTCCATCGTACCTCTCCTCCTGCTGAGGAGGGAGTGGCCAGGGTTCAGGGAAGAACTGGGCAGGGCCGCGGTGGCCATCGGCCTGTCAATACCCCTATACGTCGCAAAGGTGGCCCTTGGAATATCCGGCTGGAGCGAGACCCTCGGGATAACGCCGCTGGAGGTCTCGCCGGTGGCCTGGTGGGGGGTCTACCTGACCTTCACGGCCCTCCAGACGCTGGCGGTCTACCACATCTACCTCGTATCGAGAGGCCTCGGGAGAACGGCCCGGATCGGGGGCGTTCTGATGCTCGCGGCCGTCCCGCTCCACCTCCTCAGCCTGACGGTCTACTTCGCCCTCACCTGGCTCGGCCTGCTGCTCCTGCTGATCGGAATGGAACGGGGAGGTGATGGGAATGATATACGGCGTGCTGCTCAGCATTCCTAAGAAGCTAGTGCCGAAGTACGAGGACGAGGTTAGAAAGGTCATCGGACACGGCATAGCGAGGGGCGACGTTATAAGCTTCACCGAGGCCCGCTACAAGGGTGACGTCGCCTTCGTCATGCTCGCCCGCTCAAGCAGGGCGGCCGAGAGGATAGCCAACGAGCTGAGGGAGCTCCCCATAAACGTCAAGGTCATAGAGATCGAGGGGGAGAGCTAAGCGATCCACTCGAGCTCGTAGCCCCTCGCGCGGAGCTTCTCCATTTCCTCCCTCGCTATCCTCTCGGCCTTCTTTATGTCGTTGGTGACGACTATCTTCTCCTTGGGAAGGGTGTTGTTCATGTAGTAGACGATCCTCACGAGCATACCATCACCCCAATATATCACTGCGAGTGATAGAAGAGTTCGAGAGATTTAAAAACATTGTTGCACTGATTTCAACAGCAAAGTACACAACAGTACGAACCAAAATATGCATTAATGTACAACATTATCCCAATGATCACAAGTGTCGCTTCACCGCGGAGGGCACTGGTAAGAATAACTGAGGAAGGAGAATCACTCAAGCTTCTCCAGCTCGAAGACCCTCGCGTCCTTCCGCCTCATTTCCTGAACGGCAAGTCTTCTTGCCTCGTCCGCGGTTTCCGCCTCAAAGACTATGGTGGTCCCGTGGTGGTCACCACCGTGAAGTGTGAGGGCCCACTTCATCCTATCACCGACAGCCCATTGTCACTTGTTCAAAACTTATAAATCTAACGGGCCAAATTTAGGTATGCGGCTGATGATTCGACAAGGGGATTTAAGTTTGATTATCAAAACGGCAGAAAAGAGCGAGGTTGAGATATGCGGCTTCCTCTTCGGGAAGCGGGAAGGAGAGAACGCGAGTGTCGAGATTGTCAGCTTTATCACCAATCGGCTGGACTCACCCAATGCCTTCGAGATGGAGCCACTGGAGATGGTGAGGGCCATCGATGATGCCGAGGCGAGAGGTCTGCAGGTTGTTGGCATCTTTCACTCCCACTTGAAGTGTCCACCGAGACCTAGCGGCCACGATCTGAAGGGAATGAACCTCTGGCCGGTGGTCTGGCTGATAGTGGACGACAGGGGAAACTACGGGGCTTATGTGCTGGAGGGAGACAAAATCCGGGAGGTGGAAGTTAAACTTGTCTAACTCAATCCTCCCTTATCACTATCTCTATCTTCCTGCCCTCGCGGTAGCCCTTCATAGCAGAGAGCATGCCCTTAATCGTCTTCTCGACGAGCTCCTGAACCCAGTCCTTCATCGGGAGAACCTGACCGTCTATCTTCACCGTGACCTTCGGCTTCGAGCTGAGCACAACGCAGTCCTTCAGGGTTTTCTCACCCCTAACAATCATCTTCGCCATCTCCGCACAGCGGAAGCCGCAGAGGCCGCAGTCTATGTTAGGAAGCATGAAGGCCCTCTTCTCCACCAGATCGGCGAGCTTTTCTGGCTCTTTAGTCGCGTCTATAACGGGCAACCCGTCTATCTCCTCAACGCCGATGGAGGCTACGACCCCGCTCACCGCTATCGCCAGGCCGCCGTTGAGCTCCCTCACCTCCTCCTCGTTCCTCGCGCATATCACCTTGGGCACGTGCTGGACCGACTTGAAGCCCTCGAGCAGAAGAAAATCGGCTGAAACCATCGAGAAGAGTGCGTTGATGTCCTTGGCCTTGAAGAGAACCGCATCGGTATCGTGAGCTCTAACCAGAACGGCATCGGCGACCCTTGAGAAGCGCCAGGTGTCGCTCCCTTCCCTGTCAAAGTCGGCGTGCATGCTCTTCGCTATGGCAACGCGGTAACCGCGCTCCTTCAGAACCCTCGCAACCGCCTCAACCGTTGTGGTTTTCCCGCTCTTCTTGAAGCCGACGAAAGCAACGGCCCTCATCTCAACACCTCACAGCAACATTATCCAGTTCAGGTCGTCTATCTTGATTATCAGCTCCTTCGCCCTGTTCCCGGCTATGTCCACGACGTCGCTCAGGAGTATGACCTCCTCGTCGAAGTCCTTGAGTATTCCAGTGAAGGAGTGATCGTTGCTCACGGCCAAGGCCACCCTTTTCCCCTTCCAAGCCTCGAGGGTCCTGTCAAGGAGGTACTGCTTCTCGCCCATGCGCTCACCTCCAGAGACCAAAAGCCTATAAGGCTTTTAACCGTTTCCGGTTCGGTGATAGAATGAGGTTCGTGACCAAGAACGAGGCCGTCAAGAGGTCGTTTCTCGAGGATCTGAAGAGGGAAGGGATAAGGTTCGAGCTCAACGAGAGACTGGGCTACGAGAGCTTCGTGGGTTACATGCTCGAGGGAACGCTGGAGGAGATAAGGTCGCAGATAGATGTCATGGAGGGCGCCGACAGGGAGGCGCTCCTCGAGGGCTTCACGTCCTTCCGTGAGAGCCTGAACCACATACTGGAGCACATCAAGGTCGGGGAGAGGTTCGAGGCTCTCCTGCAGGAGGGCCCCTGGGTGGCTGAGCTCCTCGACCAGCTGACCAGGAACGGGGCGATAGACTACCAGGACGGCGTGATAAGGCTCCGCGATGGGGTGGACGTTACAAAGCTCCGCTTCGAGTTCAAGTTCCCCTTCAACCTCGTCCACAGCCCGGAAAGCGCCGAGAGGATAGCGAAGCAGTTCGCCTTCGCCGACCTCACGATGGAGTACGAATTCGAGATACTGGAGCTGGACATAGGCAAGATAAACGCCCTCGGGAAGGTGGCGGCGAGGTACTTCCCGGAGGAGCTACTGCTGAAGGTCTACTTCGCCCTCATCGGAAGGGCCATACTGGCGGGGGAGGTTCTGAAGGCCATAGGGGACGAGAGGGTGGAGCTGGAGGAGCTCGTGAAGGGCTTCGTGAGGGCCTCACCGATAGCCATTCCAACCGAGAAGGGAACCCTGGTCATCAACTACTCCCCAAAGGCCCTGGAGGAGGTGCTTCGCTTCCTCAAGAGACAGGGCTACGTCGAGATAAAGGCCGGAAAGGTCAAGAAGCTCAGGGATCTGGTCTGAGGTACTCAACCTTCGCCCTTCCATTCTTTTCCAGCCATTCCAGCAGTTCCTTGGCGAACTCGAACTTCTTCCTCTTGCTCTCCCACACCCGCGCGTGCTCCCTGAGACCCGGCTTGCTCCACCTCCCAACGGTATCGCCGAAGTCGAAGCCCACCAGAACTATCTCCCTTGCGCCCAGCTCCTCGGCCAGAAAAGCGGCCCTGTCGCCGTCGGTGAAGCCGCCGAAGTTGTAAACGATGTCGAGGGGCTCGGTCTGGCACGTGCCGAGTATGCGCGAGAACATGGGCACGTAAACGCCCATCTTCTCCACGTTGTCGCCGTGGGCGTGGACGACCAAAAAAGCGCCCTTATCGTTTGCGAGCTTTATGTCGGGTATCCTGCCGTCGAGATCGGTAACGATAACATCGGGCAGTAGCCCGGCATCGAGGAGTGCCGTTGTCGCTCCGTCGGCAGTTATTAGCGTTCCGTCCGAGAAGTCGAACTCCTCCAAGGCCAGCCCAAGGCTCGGGCCGGCGCCGAAGACGTAGGCTTTCCTCCCAACCACAGTCGCGAGCTCCTCCCGCAGAATGTACTCGTCGCCCTCCAGCAGGAGCGCCCTCAAAAGCTCGGCAGATTTTCTGTCCTCCTCGACCGAGTAGCCCATCTCCCTCACGATTCGCTCGTAGAACGGCTTCCAGTCCTCCCATCTCATTTCAATCCCTCAGCCTCCTGTCCATTTTTACCATCTCCCTCCACTGCCTCCCGGGCCAGTAGATTTGGCCGCATTTGGTGCAAACGTAGAACTCGTCGTACTTCCAATACACCGCCTCCGGAACCTTCTCCCTGATTTCTTCCTTCGAAACGCGCTTTATGGGCCCGTTGCACTTAGGACACCGCGCGCTGGCCGGGAAAAGCTCGCTGAACTCAACCCCCGAGGCCATCAGCTCCTTCACCTGCCCCTCGAGGGAGTTCGATGAGAGGAGGAAAACCTCCGCGCCGAGTTTTTTCGCTCTCTCGGCCAAGCCGGAGTCGCGCGTGAGGATTATCCGGCCTTCTCGCAGGGCAACCCGGATTATCTCATCATCGTCCTCCACTCCGTAGAGGGTGTCGTGGCCGTAAAGCCGGAGCCACCTCGCGAGCCGGCCGAGCATCATGTCGGCGATGAACCTCATATTGGGAAGTTGAGGCAACCCTTATAAGGGCCTTATTTCACAGCCGTGAAATAGGTGGTGGGTTTGATAGTCTACTTCATAGGCACCGGCGGCAGCGAGGGGATTCCCGCCCACCTCTGCACCTGCCCGACCTGCACCGAGGCGAGAAGGTTCGGCTTCGCCCAGAGGAAGCCCTCGACCCTCGCCGTGATCACCGAAAAGGGGAAAGCGGTTCTCTTCGACGTGGGCACGGACATAAGGGATTACCTCAACGTCCCCCTCGAGGCAATATTTCTGACCCACTGGCACCACGACCACATCTACGGCCTCTACAAGCTCCGCTGGATGGCACTTGAAACCCCGCTCTACGCTCCGGAAGGGCACGCCGACGCCCTGATCCTCCGCGAGCCCAAGAACCTCCAGCCAAGGGTGGTGAAAGCGGGTGACGTTATTAAGCTGGACACGCTGAGGATAACGGCCCTGAGGCTCAATCACCAAGTTGAAACCCTCGGCTACCTCATCGAGGAGGACGGGAAGACCATCGCAATCCTCTACGACACCAAGGGCCTCCCCGAGGAGACGGAGGAGTTCCTGAAGGGGAAGGCTCCCCTCAGGCTCGCCATCGTCGATGCAACCTACCCGCCGGGAATTAAGGATCCCTACCACAACAACGTTGATGAAGCTGCCGAACTGGGCCTCAGGCTCGCCGAGAGGACGGTTCTAAGCCACATCTCCCACAAGAACCTGCCATTCCTTGAGCTGACGGAGTACGTTAGAAAAAGGTGGGGAAACAGGGTTCTCGTCGCCTACGACGGCATGGTGTTCTACGTGTGAGCGCAATGCTTAAAAAGTTATAAGTCGAGTATCATACTATGCCAATAACTTTTGTTGACCGGGAGTCCGAGATAGAGTTCATGGAAAGACTCTGGGAGGGGGAGAACGCATTCCTTCCCATCTACGGGAGGAGGCGCGTGGGAAAGACCCGCCTGGTCGGGGAGTTCATGGGGGACAAACCGTCGGTTTATTACCTCGCCAGAAACAGCACCTACCATGACAACCTGAGGGGGTTCACGCGGGAGGTTCTCAAGGTGCATTCCTCCCCCTTCCTGAACGAGTCGTCGTTCTCGAGCTTCGAGGAGGCTTTCAGGTACATCGCGGAGAAGGGGAAGGTCGTGGTTGTCATAGACGAGTTTCCATATCTCATCCAGTCAGACAAAAGGATTTTGAGCGAGTTTCAGTACATAGTCGATGAAATCGTCAGGAACTCCGGGATTTATCTCATACTCGTCGGTTCGAGCGTTGGTATGATGGAGGAGCACGTGCTGGGCCAGAAGAGCCCGCTCTACGGCAGGAGAGACGGCCAGATAAAGCTCGGCCCCCTCGACTTCTTCAGCTCCTGGAAGCTGCTCGGTGTTGGCGTTGAAGAAGCCGTGAAGATTTACGGCGTGACCGGCGGGGTTCCGGCGTATCTTCTCCTCTTCAGCCACTTTGAGGACATCAAACGGGTCGCCTTCAGCAAGCACGGATTCCTATACGCCGAGGCGGATTTCCTGCTCTCAAGCGAGCTGAGGGAACCGCGGACGTACAAGCTCATCCTGAAGGCAATCGCCGAGGGTAAAATCCGTTTCAACGAGATAAGCACCTACACAGGAATCCCCCGCTCGAACCTCTTCAAGTACCTGGAAGTCCTCGAAAGACTCGGCTTTGTAAGGAGGGAAACTCCGGTTACCGCCCCACCGAAGACCAAGCACACAAGGTACAGAATATCTGACAGATACCTCGCCTTCTACTTCAGGTTCGTTGAGCGGTACAGGGACGAGATAGAGCTCGAGAGCCTCGACTTCTGGGAGGAGTTTCTGAAGGGATACAGCACATACCTAGGTTCAGTCTTCGAGGAGGTTTCCAGGGAGTTCCTCGTCAGGCTGGGAAGGGAGGGAAAGCTCCCGCTGAGGCCCAGCAGGCTTGGAAGGTGGTGGCATAAAAACGAGGAAATAGACATCGTTGCCCTCGACGAGCGGGAAAAAAGGGCCCTCCTCGTGGAGGTGAAGTGGAAGGAACTTGGCGAGAGGGAGGCCCGGGGAATTTTGAAGGACCTGGAGCGCAAGGCAGGGTTGATGGGCCTTGAAGGGTGGGGAAAGGGTTACGGGCTCGTCGCGAAAGAGGTTATGGGAAAAGAACGGCTGAGGAGAGAGGGCTGGTTCGCATGGGATTTGGAAGATTTCATGGAGTTTGATGGAGCTGGTGGCCATGAGGACCCTTGAGCTCGCCAGGCGGAGGAAGACGGTGAGGAGGTTCCTCCCGGATGCGCCTCCAAGGGAGGACATAATGACGGCCATCAAGGTGGCCAAGGAAGCGCCGAGCGGCATGAACGCTCAGCCCTGGAAGTTCGTGGTGATAGACGACCCCTGGCTGAAGGGGAAGGTAAGGGAGCTCTGCGAGGGGGAAGAGAGGAAGTTTTACTCCGGAACTAAGGGAGATTTGATGGCGTGGCTCACCGCGAAGGGCTTCACGCCGGAGAAGCCCTTCCTCAGCGAGGCCCCCTACCTGATACTCGTCTTCGGGCACACAAAAGCCCCCTACTGGCTCCAGTCAACGTGGATAGCCGTCGGCTACCTTCTCCTGGCCCTGGAAGAGTTAGGCCTCGGGACCGTGACCTACACGCCGCCGAACCCAAAACCGGTAGAGGAGCTTCTAAAGGCTCCTACGGAATACAAGCTCCAGACGATACTGCCCGTTGGTTACCCCGCCGACCCGAAGCCGAAGTACGGGAGGAAGAAGCTGGAGGACGTGGTGGGATTCAACGGCTTCTGAGGAAGCTTTCCAGTTCTTTTAAAATCTCCATCTGTTCAGGGGTTTCCACGGCCCCCGGCCGTATCCTCCTGACCCTCCCAAGGGCCTCCCCCAGCGGGAGTCCCTTGGAGTACATCAGCCACGCCACAGCCACCGTTCCGCTCCTTCCGAGGCCACCGAGGCAGTGAATCAGAACCTTCTTGCCTTCCCTCACCCTCCCCCCAATCCAGCGCAGGATTTCAAGGAGCTGGCTCAACGTCGGCGCTGTGAAATCGGGTATCGGGCTGTGGAGAACATCAACGCCCCTTTTCTTCCATTCCTCGATGGAATAAGGAAGCTCGAACTCCTCGACGAGGACAACTACCGCGTCGAACGTCTCCGCAACCCGATCGATTTCACCCACCGTCGGCATCCTTGAGAAGGCAACGCCCTCATCGATGAACCTGGCAGAGCTCCACATACTACCACCTCTGAACATTCCGGGGACTTACAGATAAATCTTTTGACGGAATACCCATTTCAAATGGGCCGATGAACCAAAAGGTATTTATGAACCTTCGGTAAGATTATTGCGTGGGGACCCACCATGAGAGGAAGGCGTTATCTTGTCGTCTTAACAGTGCTCCTGCTGAGCATCACAGTAGCAGGGTGCATAAGCAGCACCCAGACACCGACCGAGACGAGTCCCTCGCCCACCAACACCGTTCCGCTCGTGGGCGACACCAACGGGGACCTGAACACTCAGGATCTTCAGGAGTATATAGACTCGCTTCCGGCGGAACCTCTTACTGACGCAGAAAAAGAGGGTCTCCTCTATATGGTCGAGGAGGAGAAGCTCGCCCACGACGTTTACACCAAGCTCTACGAGAAGTGGGGGCTTCCGATATTCAACAACATCGCCAAGAGCGAGACCACCCACGTGGAATCCGTGAGAATGCTCCTCAAAAAGTACAATCTAACAGATCCAACGGCAGATGAGGGTATCGGTGAGTTCCAGAACGAGGAGCTCCAGGCCCTCTACGACCAGCTCATCGAGATGGGCATGAAGAGCGAAATCGATGCCCTCAAGGTCGGCGCTCTCATAGAGGAGACCGACATAAAGGACCTCCAGGAGTGGATATCAAAGACAAACAAGATAGACATCATCACGGTCTACGAGAACCTGATGATGGGCTCGAGAAACCACCTTCGCTCGTTCGTCGGCCAGCTGGAGAGCAGGGGAGTGAGCTATGAGCCGCAGGTCCTGCCGAAGGACGAGTTCGAGGCAATAATCAACAGCCCGATGGAGACGGGCCAGGGAATGGGCAAGGGGCCGTGACTGGCCGTTCTCTTTCAATTTTCACCCGACCACAAGCAACCGTTCTCCCCGTGAAGAGGCCAGGAGCGTCCCGTTCTCATTGAAGGCCCACGCACCGCCCGGCGGAAAGCTGTTCACAACAAAGGTCCTGACGCCAAGGAGCTTAACGCGCTCAGACATCGCCTCGACATTTTCTGATGTCATTTCTCCATATTCCGGCGAGTACTCCATCGGCACGAAGAGGTAGTCAGGCCTTTTCCGTCTAACCCACTTCGCTATCCTCTTGTTGTACAGGTCGCCGCAGATTATTATCGCCACCTTTCCGAACTCGGTTTTGGTTGTTCTCACAGTGTTGCCGGTGCAGAACTTCATCGGCTCCTGGAACTTGCGGTGCTTGAGGAGCACCTCGCCGTTTCGACCGATCAGCAGGGCGGAGTTGTAGACGCAGTTCTTGTAGGGCTCAAGGAGGCCGAAGACAACGTAAACGCCGTTCTCTCTGGCCAGTTCACTCACCCGCCCGACTATCTCATCGTACAGCTTTGCCCCCCTGAAGTCCCACTCCTCAAAGCCGGTGAGGCAGTACTCGGGGAAGACCACGAAGTCTGGCTCGTACTCCAAAGCCTCATTGAAGCGCTTTTTGAACTCGTTCCAGTTGGCTTTGAAGTTTCCAACCTCAACGCGCATCGGGATTAGGACAACCTTCATTTTTTCAGCCTCCTGAGGGCAGATGCGGTGGCGAGAACGGCAACGAGGAGGAAAAGCCTCACGTCCCACCTCCCCAGCCTCTCCATCAGGAGGTGGGCAGAGGTTAGAACGAAAACCACCGAGACTGCCTCCTGAACCCATTGCGGGGCAAATTTTTCGCAGGCATACAGGACAATAAGGTACAGGAGGACGAGCGCCAGGTAAACCGGCCCAAGAATGATGGTGGGGGCAAAGAATACCGCTATCACCAACAAGACGACAGCGGCGTAGAGGCCTTCCCTCACTGGCTTCACCTGAATTCATCGTCATGGATAAGCCTTAAAAACTTTTTTGAGTGGTAACAACGATGGCCGTTGGAGGGTGAGCTATGAGAACCTACTCCTTCGGCGTTGAGACGGTTCCGGCAGCTCTAGCGGACGACCTGATAGTTGGAAGCGTCCACGACGGGAGGAACTACAGGATAATGCTGGCGAGGGTTGTATGGGAGGAAATCATTGAAACCCGCTTTCTGGCTGGAGAAAACGACTGGGAGGGCCACAGCGCAGCGGAACTGGACAGCGGCTACATCATCGGCGGGGCCGTCGAAGGCGTTGCAACACCGGACGGCGGCGAGGGCTGGAAGGCCTACGTCGCGAGACTCGACGAAAGCTTAAACGTCCTCTGGGAGCGGAAGATTGATGTGAGGGAGAACGGGGCGGCCTATTCGGTTCTCCCAGCGGAGGAAGGTCTCTTCATCGCCGGCGAGACGGGAAGGCCCGGCGACAAGGGCTTCTTCCTCGGAAGGCTCTCACTCGAAGGTGAACTCCTCTGGCTGAGGGACTTTGGGCACTGGGAAGACGTGGTTCACGGCACTTCTTCCATCTGAGAACGGCTTCAAGCTCATCGGGAGCGTGAAAACCGGGCGCTGGGAGGTCAGGGTCTTCGATTTTGGCTCCAGCGGAGAGTTTCTCGGAGAGAAAGCCCTCGCGGAGGGGATAGCGCTGACTGCCGGTTTGTGGTGTGAAAAGCTCGTCCTCGCGGGCTACCGCGGCGAGAACTTCTGGGTTCGGGTAGGGAAGAGGGGCATCACGCTCGGGGAGGGAACCGCCACTTCGATGTTCGCCACCAGAGACCGCATTCTCGTCGGCGGGGAGCTCGAAGGAAACGCCGTCATCGTTGAACTCCCCGGAGGGGGAGAAGTGGTGGGCAGGAGAAAGCCCTGGGAGAACGGCTCGGTAGAGGTTTTGGGGGAAGGCGTTGCCCTTGGAGTGAGGGAGGGGGAGAGGATTGAGATGGTCATTGCCTTCCTCTAGCCCTTATCCCCTTAATCCCCCAATAACTCACCTAAACCCCGCAATGGGAACCGGACGAATGCCAATCCTTGGACAACAACTTGCAAGGGAAAAATACTTATAATTTGAAATCCAAAAGTATCGGGGGATCCCTGTGAGGCACATCAAACTTATTGTTTCACTGATCCTTATAATTCTGATCACAACGTCCAGCGGGTGCATCAACGGTCCGCCTGGAGAAGAAATCGGAAGCCCTGAAACGGAAAAGGCCTTCAAAAGTGGAGAACATGGAACCCCTGTGAACATTTTCCCTACGGAGGCTGTAAAAGCCACGTTTCCGGCAGGGACATTCGAACCGAAAACAGTGGACTGGTTCGCATACCCGCCGGAGTACGCGATCCTTGACGTCGTCTCCAGGTTATCGAAACGGTACAACGTCACCGAGGGGAGGGTGAGCATACCCCAACCTCAGAGGAGCCTCTCAAGCTTTACCGGAACGGCAAACGGCACCGAGTTCGGCCTCTTTGTTTATCCCAATTCAACGGCGGCCAGAGAAGCCATGAATCACGTAGTGGAACTCCTGGGGGAGAACGGCTTTCAGCGGGGAGACGATATCTTCTGGGAGAAGGGAAACGAGACTTACCTGGTGTTCCCATTCTACGAACGTTACTTTTACGTCCTGACCGTGGCGAGAGTCACCGGGGGGAGCACAGAAGAAAGGAGGGAAAAACTCTCGGGGTTCCTGGAGAGTGCCATCGCTTACGGACCCGGGCCCGGCGAGGTTCTCGGCCCCTTCCTGCCGGCCAAAGTGATCGCGGAGAACTGGAGCGAGGAGAGGGGTCTGAAGTTTTCGGGCTACCTGGACGCCCTTGAGGGGAAGGTTAAGGGAACCAACGTCAGCGCGGTTTTTCTCGTCTACCGGCCAGGCGAGGGCAGAGGGGTCTATCTCCAGCTCAAGGAGGCGTTTCTCAGGAACGGCTGGGTTGAGGGTGAGTACATCAACACAAACACCCGGGATCCGGCGGGACATCTCGTGGCGAGCGACTACTTCGAGGCCAACGGCACGGGGGCCTACATAGAGCTGGCGAGGATCACCGGCGTGGAGCGCGTCACCCTCCTGCGCGGAAAGTCCGGAGAGGTCAAAGCCATCGTAAACGACCTGTGGTCCGAAGGAGACCCAACGGAGGGGCTATCCTTCGAGCGGGGGGCAGAGGTGCCAGGGGGCGTTTTCAGGCCGGCCAGCGGGAGGAGCGTGGAGCCTGAAATGGTAATATCGATGGTCCTCGATGACCTCAGGGAGGACTTCAACATCACGGCGGACTTTGTGGATATCCCCGATGTCCCGGCGGCAGCCTGGTACAGCGGAAGAACTGCCGACGTCGAGTTCATGTTCCTCATCTATCCGAACGCCACCGCCTATCTCAAAGCCCTCGACGAGCTGACCGAAAAGCTCCTGGCTGAAGGCTGGGAGAGAACCGACGACGGAAGGGAACCCTACGCGAGAACCTTCGCCCGGGATTCAGACACCCTAACGGCCTTCGTCCAGTACCGCTACAACCACTACCTCGCCATCGTCATCAAGAAGCCCAGGTACTCGACCAGCGACTTCTTCTGGCACGTGGTCGGCACGGGCGAAGCAAGTCCAGGTGCGCTGCTCTCCTTCGGCAAACTGAGGAACGACGTGAGGCCCTGGAACTGGACGGAAAAGGCTGGACTGAGGTTCGACGGGTACATATACAAGCTGGAGGGGAACGCCTCAGGTGACACGAAAGCGGTGGTGCTGTTCTATCCTGCCCGGCTCGGCATGGAAGTCTACTTCCAGCTCAAGAAAGCGTTCCTCGAAACAGGGTGGGTGGAGAGGGACTACGTCGAGCTTCCCTCCCACGATGAGAGGAGACACCTGGTGGCCAACGACCTCTTCGAGAAAAACGGAAAAGCGGTTTACATCGAGATCTCCACCTACGGGGACATGGACGTCCTGATACTGCTCTACGGGGACAAGCCGGGTGTCAAAACCTCTGCCAGGGCAATGTGGAGGTGAGAGGGAGGTGGCTATCTCCTGGAAAACCTGAAAAGTATCTCCCTGAGCGGCGTGGAGGGGTCAAAGTGCTCCACGAGCACCTCGACAACATCGTCGAGAAGATCGTAATCAGCGAGCGCCCTCTGGAACCGCCGCTTCGCCCTGCCGGTCACCCTAGCTATGCCCGCCACCCTGAACAGAATCACCGGGACGCGAAGAAACAGAAGATAAAGGGCGGAGCGGAGGAACCTCACTCGCCGTCCTCCTTTCGTTTATCCCCGGGTTCGCCCTGGACGATGTTAATGGGGCCGAGGTGCCGTCCTCCACCCACCATTTCGCCGAGCATCTCCATCAGCTTCTTGCCGGGGTTTATAGCGTCCATGTACTCCTTCGTCAGTTCAAGGGCAGCGTCCCTATCCATTCCGGCCTCGGCCAGGTTCTTGTAGAACTCCGCCACGCTCTTTCCCATCGCCTGAACTCTCTCCGGGCTGTAGAGCTCGTTGAGGAGCTCCTTGAGCGGTTCGAGTATGTCCTCCACCATCTCGCCAACCTTATCCATGAGGGCCGGTATCTTGTCGAGGTCTTTGTCGCCCTCGTAGGCCTCGATGAGATCCGCCACGATCTCGGCCTTCTTCTTGAGAACCTCTACCTCCTCCACACTCTGGGCGTTCCTTATTTCCTCGACCAGCTCGTCGAGGAGCTCCTCCAGCTTCCTGGCTCCGGTCCTTTCGTCCACCATATCAACCACCTCAGTAATCATTAGTCTGGTCAAACCTAATCGGCATTCCGATTAGTTCGAGCCACCTTTTGACCACTCGCTTTGAGAGGGCGTAGGCCTTTCCCCTCTCGCCGGGAACCTCAACGACGATGCCAAGCTCAACCAGCTCTCTCAGCTTTGCCCGAACCGTGTTCCGCGAGGCCTTTCCGCGCCTCCCCTTCAGCTCCCGGGCTATCTGGCTGACGTTCGCCCTCTTCAGGTCGAAGAGAATTCTGACTATCTCACGCGCTATGGGGTCGGTAACCTCTGGCACGGCCACTTCTATCCCGAGCCCCCCGTACTGGGCGTAGAGGTTGATGAGCCTGAGGTAGGCCTGCGCCATCTGAGAAACCACCGCAAAGCTCTCCCTGAGCTCCTCAAGGGCCTTTCTGAGCTCCTGTACTTCCCTGGCGAGTTCCTCGTCGGCCATGTTTAAGGGTAGGGTGGTCAATCCTTTAGCCTTTCCGGTCAGGGGTGAGCAGTTCAATTTCTGCAATCCAGACGTAGCGGTTCGCCCTCTCGAACCGGCACTCCAGCCCGAGCGCGGTGCAGATTTTCCCCAGCCCCTAGACGGTCGCGAAGTACTCGTCCTCCATCTCCTTCTTTAGGCCGTCCTCCTCCCCGATTCTCATCTTTTCCTCCTCTGACTCAAACATCACATCGGCGATGACGATTCTCCCGCCAGGCTTAAGAACGCGGAGCATCTCCTTTATCGCGTCCGTCTTTTCCCCATCGGGAACATGGTGGAAGGCGTAGGTCGTTATCACGGTGTCCACACTTTCGTCCGTGAGGGGAATCCTTAAGAAGTGCCCGTCGAGGGGCTCGAAGCCGTGCTTCTCCCTGAACTTCTCACGCATTCCGACGGAAGGCTCGACGCCAATGTACTTCTCAGGGTCGAGGAAGCGCAGAACGTTCCCGGTGCCGCAGCCGATGTCCACAACAAGCCCCTAGCTCGTTCAGCAACGAGTTTGAGGACCTTCCAGTAATCCTTGTGTATCCAGTCCTCCCTTTTTACATCTTCATCGTAGCTCCTGGCCCAACCGTCGAAGTCCCAGCGCTCCATTAGGATACCTCCAAAACCTCGCCTCAGCTTGATAGCCTCTGCGTCAGGTTGAACAGCCTCTCCGCGCGGGCGGGGGACAGTTCACCCACCCCTCCGTTTTCGAGCACCGCACCCAGTTCTCTTGAGATTTCATCGAGGAGTTTCACGTCGTCCGAGAGCACTTCATCGGGATTTGGACTGTTCATGGCCGTGTGGAGGTAGACCTCCAGATTACTGGCCGCCACATGGAGCCTCCAGTACCTCTCATCTTCATTCAGCAGATAGAGGGAGAACGCTGCCTTTTCCATCATCACGGAGCAGTAAGTGTACCGGCTCAGCCTTTCCCTAAGGACATCATTGCTCACGTTGCCATCGAGCATTATCCCGATGGTGTTCATGTCTTCCAGGCAGAAGACCGCGATGTTTGAAACATCGAGTATGCCATTCAGAGTGGCCTCAAACTCCCTTTCCTGCTGATGGTATGCGTAGCCAAGGGAGGCGGAAATGATGAGCAACGCGACGGCGAGCGCGAGGAGGCGATTCATTAACACCACCAAACGTAATAACGAAAGGTGCTTAAGAGCGTTTTTCCAATCAGGCAACGGGTGGTGGTATGGAACCTCTCATAAGGGAAGCCAGACCTGATGACAGACCCTTCATCGAGGAGATTTCAAGGCTCACGTGGGGCGGGGAAGACTACCTGGCAAGGGTTTTCGACGAATGGCTTAGAGACGGCCACTTCTACGTGTTGGAGGTTGATGGAAAGGTAATCGGCACGGCGAAGCTGACGCTTCTCCCGGGAAAGGTCGGCTGGCTTGAGGGGCTGAGGGTTCACCCGGATTACAGAGGTAGGGGCTACGGGAGGAAGCTCCACGGCTTTATGCTTGAACTGGGCGAGAGGCTCGCCCGCGAGGGGAAGATTGAGGCCCTTGAGTTCGCGACTTACTTCCTCAACCGCGAGAGCATAGCAATGGCCGAGAGAACGGGCTTCCACGTGAGGGCCAGGTTCTTCGTCTTCGGGGCAAAAACCGAGAGCTTCGAGCCGGAGGAGCCTGAGCGGATAGAGCCGACCCTTGAGGACCTGACGCTCGGCACCGTTCCCGTCGGCTGGCGCTTCGTGAGGAGGAGCAGGGAGGCCTTAGAGTGGATTAAGGAAAACGCCGAGCTCTACGACATCAACGGCTTCCACTTTTTGGTCCCGAAGGAGGGAGCAACTTTCACGCCTCTGGACGTCGGTCTCGCGACGCTCAAGGCTATCCTTCCAGCGATGGCGTGGGTAGCGAGGGAGAGGGGCAGGGAAGAGTTCGACGTGATGCTTCCGAGCGGGGTTAAACCGCTCCTGCCGGGGTTAAAACGGCTCGGCCTCTTCCTCTGGGACGAGGCAGAGGAGCCTAACGTGCTGGCGTTCAGGAAGAGGCTGGTTTAAGCCACGATGGCCATGAACGCCCGCCTGCGTTCTTCCAGGCCCCACCGGGCGAGTTCCACGCGGCGATATCGAGCTACCGGAAGGTTCTTGGCCTCGTCACGCCGTTCATCGCGGGTGCTTTAGCGAGCATCCACGCAACTCTCCCGTACGCGGCGAGCTTAGCGATGTTCCTGCTGGCGGGAGTGATGTTCTGGTGGCTGGCGGGAAAAGGTATTTATTCCGGTGGGTCAAGTTAGTGGTGTGATGGCGATGAGCGAGGTCGTGATTTCGAAGAGGGACGTGCTGGCCCACGAGAGGCTGAGGGTAATCTCCGAGCTTGCTCCGATACGCGAGAAAATCAGGATGTTCGAGGAGAAATATGGGATGACGATTGAAGAGTTCGAGAAAAAACTCAAAAGCTCGGAGGAGTCTTTCGAGGCATGGGACGACTACATTGAGTGGAAGGCCTACGTAAAGAAACTGGAAGAACTCAAAAGCAGGCTCAGGG
Organism: Thermococcus cleftensis; assembly: GCF_000265525.1. Classification (NCBI taxonomy): domain Archaea; kingdom Methanobacteriati; phylum Methanobacteriota; class Thermococci; order Thermococcales; family Thermococcaceae; genus Thermococcus; species Thermococcus cleftensis. Next base: position 1,477,731 of record NC_018015.1, on the reverse strand, counting down.
AGATTGAGCATGCTCAGAGAGTTAGAGTTGCTTGATGGCAGTCCCGTTGTTAAGGATTACGAGATTCTCGATTACAAAGAAGGAGAGAGCTTCTATTTCCTGAAAATCAAGGCAGAGCTAATAGACGGGAGCGTTCTGTACATCAGGGAGTTCGTCTCCGAGGATGACTACAACTACTCGTTCCAGTGGCAGAGGAATGGGGAGCTTATAGTTCGCTGGGATAACGCGCCGCACCACAGGGATGTAGAGACTTTCCCACATCATAAGCACGTCGGCTCCAAGGATAACGTTCAGCCTTCCAGGGAGGTTTCACTGGAGGACGTTCTGAAGGCCATCGAGGAAAGAATCAAACCCGCATTCTGAGCCTCCAGCCGTCTATTCTAAAGCCACCCATCTGTTCAAGGATGTAGTTTATCAAAGCCTCGACGTTTTCGGTTCTGACCTCTTTTATGCCCCTGAGAAAGAGATTCACGAACTTTTCGTCCGGGAAGTCCAGGTAGAGGTAAGCCCTTCTAAAGTTTTCGTCCCTGAAAAGGCGGTAAACTTTGCTCGCTGGAGGAATTTCAACACCCAAGAACTTCGAATAAACCTCAAGGGCTCTGTTGAGAGCCAAGTTGTAGAGGTAGCCAGAGCTGGGATCGTTCCTGTCTTCAGCGTCCTTCAGACTGTCGAGCATGTCCCAGAGGAAGTACTTAGCTATTTCCACCCAAGTCTCATCGGGCCGTTCAAAGGGTCTCTTCATGTATTCCAGCGCTTCCGATTTGAGAGCTTCAGCTATTCCGGTTTTGTCGAAGAGAACTTTTCCGATGGTGATAATCCTCGCCGTACTCCTGCTGTTCTGGACAAGCTCCTTCTCAAAGTAGCGCCTTATCTGCCTCGCCGGGTTTGCAAAGTACTCGATGAGGAAGCCGTCCACGACTACGTTTCCCCTTTCCCGCCAATCCACGTCATCGGAGAGCACGATGTAAACGTCTATGTCCGAGCGCGCCGTCTGGAGGCCGAGGGCATAGCTCCCAGTTAGCAGGGCCGCCTCGACGAAGTCCTTAGTTTTCCAGCCCTCAATAAACTTTTCCAAAGCGAGTTTCCAGTCTGCCTCCATACATACCCCCTAATTCAAAGGTAAAGAGATTCAAGGCTTCTAAAACTCCGGAATCCTAATCGGCGCCTGGAGCTCCTTCTCGTTCTTTTCCAGGTTCGTGGCGAGCATCTTTATTCTTTCACAGCCCTTTATCTCTCTGATAAACTCGGCCACGCTCCTCGGCACGAGCTCCTCCCAGGGCTGCCCCTCGACCATGCGCCTTCTTATCTCGGTCGCCGAGAGTATGTCCTTCCTGAACATCGGCTGGACGATGACCTCGTAGCCTTTCTCTCTGAAGAGCTGTGCAACGAGCGAGTTGCCCGTGAAAACCACATCGAAGCGCGGAACCATGCTCACCACGTAGGTCGCCCAGATGGCATTGAAGTTTATGTCCGGGAGCGGAATCAGGTAGTAGCGCTTCTCAACCCCAGCCTCGTCCAGGGCCCTTATCAGCATCTCCATTCTCTCGCTCGTCGTGAAGGGATTCTTGAGCGTGTGGCTCGCCTGGGCGCTCCCAATTCCGATGATGACCTCATCAACCTGCGAGAAAACGAACTCAAGGGCCTTTATGTGCCCGTTGTGAACCGGCTGAAACCGGCCGACGAAGAGTCCGCGCCTTACCATTCAATCACCTCCAATCAACTTCACCCTCACCTCGTCCCCGACCTTCAGACCAAGCCTTTCCGCCGCGCTCCCCTGATTGACTGCTATCTCAAGGTAGTCGTGGCTTCCGGGGAGGGCCAAAAGCTCTCCGGGCTTTACGTAGCCGTAGGCGTCGAGGTAGGGGATACTCAAGCCGAAATCCGGAAGTTCAACGGCCTCTGGCCTTCCGTAGTTTTCCAAATTAAGGATAACGTTGCCGAAGTCGTCGATGTAAATCACCTTCAGGAGCCATGATTCGCCCTCCTTCCTCGGCTCGACGTCAAGCCTAATCAGCGAGTCGAGAGGAATCTCCTCCGCGAACTCTTCCGGAGAAACGCCCCTCTCGATTAACGCACCCGCTGGACCGAAAACGTCCCTCCCGTGGAAGGTCGAGCTTATCCTCCAGCCGGTGAAGCGACTTATCCTCTCAAAATCTATGGCCCAGGCCCTTCTGGGGTTTACGTGCTTGAGCGGGAGCGTGGCTAAACCGTTGTCCGGAACGACCAGCCACTGGTCGCCTTCGATTATTACCGCCCTCCTCTCGGTTCCGACGCCGGGGTCTATGACACCGACGTGAACCGTTCCCTCAGGGGAATACTTGACCACCTGCTCCATCACAAAAGAGCCCTCAATGATGGAGTGCCTCGTTACCGCGTGCGTCACATCGACGATCCTCGCGTCAAGGTTGACCCTCAGCATCGCCACCTTCATCTCGCCGACGTAGGGCCCCTTAAGCCCGAAGTCCGTCGTCAGCGTTATCATTCCCACCACCTAAAGCTTATTAACGGTTCGGGCTTTAAAGGGTTTGGAAGATGACCATGAGAAGGCTCGCCCTCACCCTGCTCCTGATTCTTATCGTGGTTGCCTCGGGCTGTCTCTTCAAACCTCCCGCCGAGGTCAGATTCTCGGTTGATAAAACAGTAGTGGCTCCCGACGGAACGCTCCACGTCATCGTCTTCGTGAACAACACGGGCAAGGTCGGATTGACGGGGGCAACCCTCGTTCTCGGCGACGACAGCTTCCAGATACTCCAGGAGCCAAAGTTCCCGGACGTTCTGCCCGTGGGCCAGTCCGTTCAGCTGGTCTGGATACTCAAGGCCCCTGCCATACCCGGTTACTACAACCTCAAGCTCTCCCTCGAGCTGACCGATGAGCTTAAAAGAACCTGGACGGGCTTCTACGGACAGTTCAGGATCTCCGTCTCACGGGACGTTCTTCCCTCAGAGGAAGTCGAACTGGACGTGAAGGGGCCGGGAGTGCTGGAGGGAGGAGAGGTCTCGACCATAACCGTCACCATAAGGAACCGGCTGGAGGTTCCGGTGGATCTCCTTGATGTTAGACTCGACCTCCTCGATGGAATGAAAGTAACCGCCGCCGACGCGCTGCCGGACGAGCTGAACGGGGAGGAAACGGTTACCCTCAGGTACACCGTCAAGGCACCCTACGCCTACAGAAAGGGATACGTCTCGGCGATACTCAGGTACAGGATAGGCGACGCCGAGAAGAGCGTCGTCGAGAGCGTACCCCTTGAGATAACGTGGAGGCCCTGGGAGAAGAGCGAGGAAACCCTCAGGGAAGCCTACGGATTGAAGTACCACTGGATAACGGACAGGTATCTGGTCGATGGCTACTGGGCAGACCTCTACAACTCAACCCCCTCCTTCGACAGGGCCGAGATAAGGAGTCTTACCCTTAGGATAATCGGGAACACCAGCTCGGAGGAGGGTGCCGCGGAGAGGCTGTTAAGCTGGCTGGTAAGCAACTACTCCCTCGGGGACACCACCTCGACCCTGGAACCGGAAAAGATACTCCTCCAGGACAGGATAAGCTACGCCGAGGGTCAGATACTCCTGACCGCGATGCTCCGCTCCATAGACGTCCCGGCAAGGGTCGTCACGGTGTACAACGGAACGGACTGCACCAGAAGGCCGGTGACGGAGTTCTACACGACCGACGGCTGGTACGTCGTAGACATCAGGCACTCGTTCATCGGCTCCCTGGAGGACTACCTCGCCAGCCCCTACTTTCCGCGGCTGTACCAGATGATAACGGTGGAAGGATACCGGATAGTCGCCCAGAACCCAACGGACCTCAGCGGACACGGCCACGTTGATATAACCGGGGACTTCACGGCCAACCTGGAGGACAGGCTCCTGAGCGTCGTTAGTGACAGACTGAAGCCGGAACTCCGCTCCAAGCTCACTATGGTGCTCAACAACCTGAACGAGAACGAGAGGCTCTACGCCCTCTTCCTCCTGGCCTCAGCCCCGAACGATGAAGAGCTCAACAGGGTGGTGGAGGAGTACAGCACCAAGAGAATGGAGCAAAACGTAAAAACCATGTACGAGTTCTACAGGGACATGACGTGGAGCGACGACTTCACGAAGTACTGGAGGATATTCGCGGGTGATGTGAGATGATAACCGTGCTTCGCCTTGGTCACAGACCTGAGAGGGACAAGAGGATAACGACCCACGTCGCTCTGACGGCGAGGGCGTTTGGGGCGGATAAAATCGTCATAGCTGCGGAAGAAGACGAGCACGTGAGGGAGAGCGTCGAGGACGTTGTGAGGCGCTGGGGGGGACCGTTCGAGATAACCTTCGACCCGGGCTGGAAGCGGCTGATGAGGGAGTGGAAGGAGCGAGGAGGAATGATAGTCCACCTCACGATGTACGGGATCCACATCGACGACGCGATGCCAAGAATCAGGGACGAGCTGAAGGAAGGCAGGGACGTGCTCGTCGTCGTCGGTGCCGAGAAGGTGCCCCGAGACGTCTATGAGATCGCAGATTACAACGTCGGCGTGGGGAACCAGCCCCACAGCGAGGTTGCCGCTTTGGCGGTCTTCCTCGACAGGCTCCTTGAAGGGCAGGGCCTGAGGAAGGAGTTCCAGAATGCAAAACTCAAGATAATCCCGCAGGAGAGGGGGAAGAGGGTAATCGAGCTGAAGTGAGGGATGCTCATGGTTCTCAACCGCTACCGCGAGAACGTTAAGGGCTACCTGGAAGCGATCGTTAGACCCCTCGCGAGGGCGGGAGTGACTCCGAACACGATAACCGTCCTCGGTCTGCTGGTAAGCCTCGCCGGGGCGTACCTCTTCTACCGCGGCGAGCAGATCATAGCGGCTCTCGTTCTGCTCTTCGGCTCTCTCGTCGATGCCCTCGATGGAACGCTCGCGAGGCTGACAGGAAAGACGAGCCGCTTTGGAGCGTTCCTGGATTCAACCTTCGACAGGATAAGCGATGGTGCGGTTCTCTTCGGGATAGCCCTGGGCAACCTCGCCGACTGGCGTGTTGCTTTCATTGCCTTCATGGGGAGCTACCTCGTCAGCTACGAGCGCTGCAGGGCCGAGCTGGCCGGCTCCGGAAGGCTGGCCGTTGGGATAGCCGAGAGGGCCGAGAGGCTACTGATAATAATCATCACCGCGCTCTTCGGCCATGTTGAGTACGGTGTTTACGCAGTTGCAGTCCTGGCGTGGATAACCGTCCTCCAGAGGCTTTACGCCGCCTACCAGAGGCTTAGGGAGTGAAGAAGAGGGGAATGACGAAAATTTCGCTAAACGAGCCGCCAGGGCGATGAAGACCCCTGCCGTTGCCGACCCCTCACATCAACCCCTTAACGATTTCAACGACCTCGCCAAGTTTTGAGACCACGAAGTCGCAGTTTCCCCAGAGCTCTCTCCTCGCCCCCTTCGGGTCGAGAAGGACGCTGAGCATTCCAACATTTTTTGCCCCGACGCAGTCCTTGGCAGGATTGTCGCCGACGTAGAGAACTTTGCTCGCTTCAACGCCGGCCCTCTCAAGGGCGAGCTGGAAAGGCCTCGGGTGGGGCTTGTAGAAGCCGGCATCCTCGCTGGTGGTTATCGAGTCAAAGAGGTCGTAGATGCCGAGTGCCTTTAGGTGGGCCTCTATGTAGTCGTTGTCCGAGTCGGTGATTATGCCAACGTGCAGGCCAAGGTCTTTAAGTGCTTTAATCGTCTCGACGGCATCGGGGAAGAGCTTTCCATACCTCGCGTGCATCTCAAGACTAATCTCCCAGAAGTCCTCAGGAACGGTGAAGCCGTAACGCTCGGCCACTCTTCTCATGGCCTCGATATCAACGTCCCGGATTTTGACGTAGGGCTTGCCTGCGAGCTCCTTGAACATCACCGAGCTTTCCTCCTCGTACTCCTCCCACAGCCGCAGGTAGTCCAGGTCTTCCCTCCCGGCCCTCTTCAGAACCTCGCGAACTATGTTCTGGTGGGTTACGTTTTCGCCCTCCTTGGTTATGAGCGTCCCGACGAAGTCGAAGAAGACGGCCTTCATTTCCACCACCGTTTCCCGTTCTCCTTTAGGATTAAAACGCTTCCCGCCGGGGAGACGAACGGCCATCAAAAAACTTTCGATAAGTTGGACGTCTGACAGAAAAAGTTGAGAAAGGTTTTTATCATAAATCAACTTCCTGTTGTGCAGGAGGTGAGGAAAATCGAGGCTATACTCCTCGTCTGGGGGGTTCGAGACGAGGTTCTGGAAAGGCTCCCCGTGAGTGGCTACTGGCTCTACGGGGAGTACGATTTCATAGCCAGTGTGGACTTCGCGAGCGAGAGGGAAATGGAGGAGTTTGAAAAGGTCCTCAGAAGGCTAATCAATGGCAACACCTTCAAGCTCATGCCCGTCAGGCTCTCCGCAATCAAGAGGGAGGTCGGGGGAGAAGAGACGGTTACGCTCCTGGAGAGCGTCAAAGCCTCGGCCCCATGATGCCTTTCCTTTTCAGCTCCTCGTAGGCCCGCCTCAGGGCCTCCCTTATGAGGTGTCTCTTGTTAAGACCGCCGAGTCTGTAGGCCGCTTTTCTGAGACTGCCAGTCTTGAGGAATAGTTCGATTAGCCTCCTGTCCTCCTCGGAAAGGTTGAGGTGCTTTAGGGCCTTCTCCGCTATCTCGACCGGCAGGTTCCCCTCATAGGCGTAGTCGGAGCTCATAACCGGTTTATCAAAGCGCTCAACGAGGCGGAAGACTATGACGTGGGCCTTCGAGTCGTCGTTCACCCACCTGTAGTGCTCCCTCAGAGCGTTGATTAACTCCTCCCTGCTCGAGAAGCCGTCGAGGAAGGCGTCTTCATCGGTCAGCTCCTTCACCGTCTTGCTCTCGACCCTCTCGATTACGGCCTTCCCTATCGCGTAGCCGCCGGAGTGTATCAGGACAGTGTCGCCCTCCTTCAGGTTCGGCCTCCTGCCGAGCCTCACCGTCGCCCTCTTTTTACCCTTCAGTATCGCTTCCCTATACCTCCCGTCGAACTCGAGGTGCTTCATCTTCCCTCACCGAGGAGCTTGAACTTTATGACGATGACGCCGTAGCGGTTCTCCTTCCACTTGGGGTAGAGGTTGTGGAACCGCTTTACGGCCCTCTCGAAGCTAGGTTCATCAGGAAAGATTTTCTTTATCGGCTCCTCCCTCAGCACCTGACGGAAGGTCTCGTAGCGTTTAACTTCAGTTACAACGGCAGGAATCGAGTCGTTGAATATGAGCTTGTCGCCGGGCTGAATTTTCCTGAGCTGGGGGTAGGCTACGCGAACCTCTATCCTCTTCTCCCCGGACTTTATGAAGTCGAGGTACTCGTCGCGGACTTTCAGGTGATAAATCCTCATCTTTCATCACACCCCACTTTTCCGCCCCGCTTAAAAGGCTGATGGAAACTTTTAAATCCTTTAGCGCCGAAGTAAAGTCAGGTGTGAGAGATGAGAAGGAGTGCCCAGAGCGCCATCGAGTACCTCTTCATGCTGGCTGCGGTGCTGGTGCTCGTGCTCATGGCCACCAGGGTGGTGCTCAACGGAGTAAAGAACATGAACGAGGCAATAAGCGACTACGTAACCCAGGTCAGGCAGGAGATACTCGAAGACCTTTGAGGTGGAATCATGGAATACGTCCCCCTCCTTCTGGGGCTGGTTATGGGAGCCGTTACTTCTTACACCGATCTAAAGACCGGGTTCATTGACGACATACACGTTTTTCCCACCCTCGCGCTCATCGGGAAGCTCCGCGGCTGGGAGGGCGAGGAGAGCGAGGGAACGCTCGACAGGATCCCCATTCCCGCCGTCGAGGTTGGGGTTCTCTACTACCTCTACCGCGGTCTCGAGGGGAACGACCTCCTTTTGGCCGCCTCCGGAGTCCTCGGATTTCTCCTCGGCCTGACCCTGGGACTGCTTCTCTACTACATCGGCGCCTGGGCGAGCGGTGACGCGATCATTCTGGCGGGCTTCTCGGCCCTCCTGCCCTACCCCCCCGCGAGTGCCTCCACGGTGCCGCCGTACGCCCTAAGCTATCCCCTGTATCCCTTGACAATACTCCTCAACAGCCTGATAGCGGTGTTCCCGTTCGTGTTCATCTACTCCCTCGGCGTTATTCTACTGAGAAAGCAGTTCGACGATCTCAGGAGGATCCTCACCGAGAGAGCGAGGCTTACCGTCGAGGTGTCCCTCTGGATAATTGCCGCCCTGGGATTCAGGCTCGTAATCTATGATACGGCGGGAATAGAGATAGTGGGACTCTGGTCGTGGATCTTCACGGTGGCCGTGATATACGTTCTGGGCAAGTTCAGGAGGGTTGGAGACCTCGTGGGCCTGGCCGTTCTGGCGTACCTCTTGTATAGGGACCCAGTGCCGATGGCCGAGGCGTTCCTCAGGCTCCTCGCGGTGCTCTACACGTTCAAGGTGTTCTTCTCGCTGGTGAAGTTCATGCGGAAGAACGTCCTCATGGAGGAGGTTCCGGTGGAGGCCCTGAGCGAGTGGGACATACTGGGGGAGACTATTTTCGAAAAAGACGGCGAGGTTGGAAGGGACAGGGACGACCTCTTCACGAGGATCAAGAGGGCCATCGCGATGGCCGACCCCTCGCTCCTCAGGCCAGACTACGGAAGGATCATAGCGTCCCCAACCGCCGAGGGACTCAGGAAGGAGCAGATAGAGGAGCTGAGACGCCTCGTTGAGGAAGGAAGGCTGGAGAACAGGTTTTTAAGGAAGAAGTCGATGCCCTTCGCGCCGGCGCTCTTCCTCGGCTTCCTGATAAGCTACTTCTGGGGAGACGTCTTCTGGTGGATACAGCTCAAGATGGCCGGGCTGTGAGGGTAAGTTTTTAATCACCAAACCGGATTAGGGCACGGCCCGGCGCCCGCCCTCCCTGGGGAATCGTGAACCGGGGGTTCCGGCCGGGCCGACAGGGGAATGATGAGCTTTTGCTTTGCCGAGTGGTGAGGAGCACGCCCTTCACTGACCCCCTATTAAGCCCTCGATTATCTCCCTGACCTCGTGGAGGCTCTCGACGACGTGGTCGCCCTCAACGCCCTCGTGCGGGTTTATGGCTATTGCCACGTCCGCCTCGCGGAACATGCTGAGGTCGTTGTAGCCGTCTCCAACCGCCACCGTCAGTTCCGGTTTAAGCTCCTCCTTCAGGCCCCTCAGTATGGCACCCTTGCTCCTGAAGTCCACGATCGGATTCACCTTCCCGGTTATGGAGCCGTTCTCGTCGAATATCAGCTCGTTGGCGAAGACGTAATCGACGCCTAGTTCTTCCCCCACTTTTCTCGCGAGGCACAAGAGGCCGCTGCTCAGAATGGCTATTCTGAAGTCGTTCCTCCGGAGGAAGTCTATGAGCTCCCCCGCGCCTTCCATGTACTCGACCGAGCGAACCCACTCCATTATCTCCTCCTTGGTGTGCCCCCTCCAGAGGGACGCGTCGAGCTCGGCCCACTCCGCGTAGTCAATCTTTCCGGAGAAGAAAAGCTCCGCGTACTCCTTCCCCTTCTCCCACGTGCCGAACCTCTTATGAAGCTCCACCCAGCCCGAGATTGACTTGACGAGAGTTCCCTCAAGGTCAAAAGCTATGAGCCTTACCACATTACCACCATGGAAAAGGGAGGGAAAAAGCTTAAAAGCCTACCCCCGCCAGCCGTGCGCCCCTATGAGGGGCACGAAGACAACGCTGCCCCAGCGCCTTTTTCTTATCCTTCCGTCATCAGTCTTCTCCACAACGTACAGCTCCTGCCACAGGTGGTGGCTTCCCACAGGTATTATCAGCCGCCCCCCAGGTTTGAGCTGCTCGAGGAGGGGCTTTGGAACCTCGGGCGCTCCGGCGGTTACAATTATCCTGTCGTAAGGGGCTTTCGGAGGAAAGCCGAGCGTCCCGTCACCAAGGAAAACGTGGACGTTCTTTACCCCCGCCCTTTCAAGGTTCTGCCTCGCGAACTCAACCAACTCGGGAATCCTCTCGATGGTATAGACGTCGGTCCCCACGAGTTCCGAGATTAGGGCCGCGTTCCAGCCACTGCCAGTTCCTATCTCGAGGACGTTCATTCCCGGTTTTAAGTCTGCCAGCTCAAGCATTATTGCAACCATATGTGGGGCACTCACTGTTTGCCCGGCTGGGATCGGCAGAGGCTCGTCGAGATGGGCATACTTTTGATGCCTCTTCTCGACAAAGAGGTAGCGGGGGTACTTTAGAAAAGCCCTCCTAACGGCATCGCTCCGTATCAACCCCTCACTGGAGAGGCTCTCAACGGTCCTCTCCCACAAACGCCTTAACCCAGTCTCGTCAGACATGAAAGGATAACCAACTTGGGAACATTTAAGGATTGCGAAGAGAACCGAGAGAAGTTAGATAGTGGCCGGCGGCGTCCCCGGTTTCCCGCCCCCTCTCGGAGGGCAGTACACCCGGGATCGCTGGCGGGCTTAACTTCCGGGGTCGAAACGAGACCGGGTGTGACCCCGCCGCTATGACCGCCGTACCGATACATACCTGCCGCGGAGGGTTTATAAAGTTTACGGTCAAAGTGGGCATCGATGGAGGGGGAAATACTGGAACTGTTGGGGCTGGAGAGAGCGAGAGAACCGCTCAGTCCGGGGAAAAGGCTAAGAGAGTTTCAAAAGAGGATACAGAGTTTGAAAAACGGCGATGAGGTTGAGGTAGCAGGATTTCTAATCGGGAGGAAACCGCCAGGCGCCCCGCTCGACGGTGCCTACTATCTCCTCTCACCCATTCCGCCCTCGGAGCTCGCGTCGCTCGGGAAGAGCGAGTTCAGGACGTACCTGGTAATCAGAGCCACTGAGATGACCGAGATGAAGGGCGAGGTCAGGCCGGGAAGCCACGTCTTGGTCAGGGGTATCACCGACGCCTATCCCTGGGGCAATCTCAGAATGGTGCACGCAAAGGAAATAGAGGGAAGGGACTACTCGGACTACTGGAGGGACTACAGCGAGTTCGCTCTCAGCGGGCGCGAGGTGGGGGAGCTGTTTGAGAACACCGTTTACCTGCGCGATGACATGAGGAAAGCCCTCATCTACTCCCTCTTCGGCGTGCCCTACACCCCCCTACCGGAGACGCGGAGCTGGGGGGAGGGCTTCGGGTACACGGTCTACCGGTACGGGGAAGGAACGGGCCTCCTGGCCCTGTGGAAGGCCCTGAAGTACTTCTACAAGGGCCTGCCCTGGGAAGTGAGGCTGAGCAGGAAGAGGGTCATCGAGACCGAGGATCCACTCCTGGGAATCGATTTTAGACTGGGCAACCCGAACGGGAGCGACGTGAAGTACTACACGCCCCTCACCAAGAAGGCCCTCTCAGCCCTGCCCAAGTGGGTGGAACCCTTCCTGACGGGCAAGAGGTCGGTAGGATTAATTCCCGAGAACCGCGAGCCGAACCCTCGGGACGCGCTGGCAAGGATATCAGAGACACCCTTCGTCCTGGTGCCGTGGGAGGAGAAGCCTTACTTCGAGGAGAGTAGAGAGTTCCGCCAGCTCCTCCCCAACCTCCTGGTCACCGTGTTCCTCCACAGGGCAAAGGTTACTTCCCTTGGGGGCGAGGTGATGCGGGAGTTCAGGGAGAGGTACATTGAACTCAGGGAGTGGGGAAGGAGGGAGTACGGGAGGGAGTTCGAGGTCCTGAGCGTGCCATCGAGTTTCCTCAACAACAGAACCCGCTACGTTCTCGATGCGAGGCTCTTCGGAGCGGTGAGCAGGTTCCGGGGGAAGCCCGGGAGGCGAGTGGTCAGGGAAGTGGTGGGAATAAGCGAGGCCATAATAAACGACTGGGCCGTCGTCATCAAGGAGAACCCCGAAATCCTAATATCCCTCGAGCGGGAGTACGAGAGGTACGTTCCCCGGGACGTCAGGGCACAGAGGGCGCTCATGCTTATATACGACATCGCGGCCACGAGCACTGAGGGCGAGATGACCGCGGAGGAGGTCGTTCGGACCCTCGTGAGCCGCGGGTTCAGCAGGACGGACGCCCTTGAACTGCTGGAGAGGTTCATAAAAACCGGATACCTTTACGAGCCGTTCCCCGGAAAGCTCAAGCTGGTGCGGTGATAGAATGGGAAAGAAGTTCATCAGGAAGAGGGAGCAGAGGGAAAAGAGGAGAATAGCCCGGGAGAGAATCGAGACGCTCTTCACGCTGGCGGAGAGGGCCTTCCCCTACGAGCCGGAACTCGCCAACAGATACGTCGAGATAGCACTGGCAGTTCAGCAGAAGGCAAGGATAAGAATGCCGAGGAAGTGGAAGAGGCGGTACTGCAGGCGGTGCCACTCGTTCCTCGTTCCCGGAAAGAACGCCCGCGTCAGGCTCAGGAGCAGGCCGTACCCCCACGTGGTGGTCAAGTGCCTCAACTGCGGTCACATAATGCGCTACCCGTACCTGCGGGAGAAGAAGGGGAAAAGAAAGGGGGTGGGGCGTTAGGTTATTTTAGCCCCTGATTTGAGCCTAGGAAGGCGTTGGTGGTGCCCAGCGTGAATCCTCAAGGGCCGAACTTTCCAGGCCCGCGTGAGCCCGGCACGTTTGCCCTTATCGCGTCTCGGCCGCTGGTGTAGGCCTCGCGCAGCATAGTCTTTATCTGGTTCATCATCTCCTTGGCTTCATCGTACTGACCGTTCTTTATGGCCTCCTTGAGCTGCTCCATCAGGGCGTTTATGGCGCTCACGTCTATGCCGGCCTTTTCCATCACCCTTATCTGGGCCTCCAGCTTCTCCATCTCCACCTCAAGCGCGAGCCTCTGGTTGGTTTTCATGGCGACCCTCATCTCACCGTTTGCCATCTTGAGGGCAAATTCCGTCTGAGCCTGGAGCTTAACCAAGGTTCCATAGGCTTCTTCGTACCGTCCCTCCTGGATACTCTGGTTAGCGGTCTCCATAAGCCGCTCCATCAGACGAACCTGCTCCATCAGCCCCGTGGAGTTGGTGACGTTCGCTATCGCCTCAATCTCCATCAGCCTCTCCCTCACCTGCTCCATTAGCATAAGAACGTCCTCCCTGGTGACGTTGGCCCTGACCTCTTTGGAGGTGCAGTTGCAGGCGCGGAGCTGGTTCTTGACCTGTTCCATCACGGTCTCGGAGGCGTTGGTGGAAATCAAAGTCACGTTCCTGACCTGGAGTCTCTCCATCAGGCGGGTCACGTTGGTGCTGGCGTTCACGTAGGTTATCATGGCACCGTTCTGAACGGCTATCCTAAGGGCGTTCCGAATGGCGAGGGTGTCGTTGCCGGCAACGACAACGCTTCCGTTGAACTGGAGCTGGAACCTGACCTGGGCCTGTTCCATCACCATAATGTTGGTCTCGTACCTGTTCTGGCCGCCCCAGCGTTCAACGGTTATCCCCAGCTCCTGAAGGTCACTGACGTACTCCTCCACGACGGCCTCAGGACCGCCGATTATGATGACCTCGTCCGGGGCGTAGCTCATGATCTCAGCCGTAACGTTCGGGTCGTAAGTTCCCCACGTCGTCGTGACAACCACAGCCCCCGTCTCGTTGGCGAGGTACTCCGCAATGGCCTTATCGGCCGCGTTGTCGCTCACGAGTATGACTGTCACGCTCGTCTCAGCACTGACGCTGCTGATCGTGAACGGCATCGCCAACATCAGCAGTCCGAACAGGACCGCCACCACTTTCTTACCCATCATAGCTCTTCACCTCAGCCCTCCCTATGAAAAAAGGTCTATTTAAGCTTTTTTCAGGAAATCGTCAATTTACGTTGGCGATTGTTTAGAAAAAAGCTCTGAAAATCGGTTTCCATTTTTTAACCGTTAATGAAGGTTTCACAACGTTTAATTGCGTTTAACGAAAGCCCGTCGAGGTTAAAACGCGGAAAGAAAGAAGAATCTGTGGCAGTTCATCAAACCCCGTTCAATCCCGTCCTATAATGGCCACGGCCCGGACGGGACTTCCCGAGCCGCCCTCTATTCTCAGGGGAAGACCCACAAAGGTGAACCTCCTGCCGATGAGGGAATCAAGGTTGACGAGGTTCTCGAAGATGGGGACCTCTTCACTCAGGAGTATCCTGTGGACGGCCTCATCGCCGATGCTCATCGCATCGGTACCGACGGCTTTGACACCTTCTGCCACTAGGAAGAGCGCCACCTCGGGCGAAAGCTCCCGCCCGCCCGTCAGGAACAGGACGATCCTGTCATAGTAGCCAGAGTCTGGTATCTCATCGAGCCTGATCTTTCCATCGCCGTTCCTGACGTCCAGAACGAGGCCCTCCCCCATGAAGCGTTCGAGTGGCATCTCGTCGATGGTTTTGCCGTCGGGAACAAAGTGGGCCGGAGCATCGACGTGGGTTCCGGTGTGCTCGCCCATCTTCAGAACGTTCATGTAGTAACCGTCCCTGTCGATGACCGCCCAGAGCCTGACGCTCACCGGCGGGTCGTCTGGATAGACGGACGTGTCCTCTGAGATTGGGACGGAGAGGTCAACTATCATAGCCACACCAACCCTTTTTAACCCTCCAGATTAAAAACCCTGCGGTGATGGCCGTGGAATGCACGAAGGACTACTGCGTCAAGGACATCTCCCTCGCCCCGAGCGGGGAGAAAAAAATTGACTGGGTGTCAAGGTTCATGCCGGTCCTTCAGCATATAAGGGCCGATTTCGAAAAGAGAAAGCCATTCAAAGGGATAAGGATAGCGACCACGCTACACCTTGAGATGAAGACCGCTTTTCTGCTCCTAACCCTGAAGGCGGGCGGTGCAGAGGTTTCCGCCGCCGCGAGCAATCCGCTGTCAACGCAGGACGACGTCGTCGCGGCTCTGGCGAAGGCAGGGGTGAAGGTCTACGCGATTCGGGGAGAGAGCCGGGAGGAGTACTACGAGAACATGCACCGCGCTCTGGACATAAGGCCCAACATCATCATCGACGACGGGGCAGACATGATAAGCGTTGTTCACCGAGAGAGGGGAGAGCTTATCGACGAAATCTGGGGCGCGAGCGAGGAGACAACAACGGGCGTTATAAGGCTCCGCGCGATGGAGAGGGACGGCGTGCTGAAGTTCCCGATAATAGCGGTGAACGACAGCTACACGAAATACCTCTTCGACAACCGCTACGGGACGGGACAATCGACCTGGGACGGGATAATAAGAACCACCAACCTTTTGGTGGCAGGCAAGAACGTCGTCGTTGTCGGCTACGGCTGGTGCGGAAGGGGCATAGCGATGCGCGCCCGGGGACTGGGAGCGACGGTCATAGTTGTGGAGGTCGACCCGATTAGAGCGTTAGAAGCGAGAATGGACGGGTTCCTGGTCATGGACATGAATGAGGCGGCGAAGGTAGGCGACATCTTCGTTACATCAACGGGCAACATAAAGTGTATTCGCAGGGAGCACTTCGAGCTGATGAAGGACGGCGTTATAATGGCTAACGCGGGCCACTTCGACGTGGAGATATGGAAGCCGGACCTGGAGGAGCTGGCCGTTGAGATAAGCGAGCCGAGGCCCAACATCACCGAGTACAAGCTGGCAGATGGAAGGAGGCTGTACCTCCTAGCGGAGGGCAGGCTGGTGAACCTCGCCGCGGCCGACGGCCACCCGGCGGAGATAATGGATATGAGCTTCGCCCTGCAGGCTAAGGCCGCCGAGTACATAAAGGAAAACCACGAGAGGCTTGAGCCAAAGGTCTACGTCCTTCCAAGGGAGATCGACGAGATGGTGGCGAGAATCAAGCTGAGAGCGATGGGAATAAGGATTGAGGAGCTCACGGAGGAGCAGAGAAAATACCTTGAGAGCTGGGAGCACGGAACTTGATCTTAGGCCATAAAGAGAACGTATCTCTTGCCCCCCTCCACCCACTCTTTTTCCTTCGTGAGAATCCGAGTCTCCCAGGGGGATCTAAGCACCACCACCGCAGGAACGCCCTCCTCCCAGCCAAGCCTGAGCAGAACAGGCCTTTTTACCGGTGAACCACCCATCAAACCAAGCGTAATCCCCCTCTCGTCCCTGCCGAGGTACTCGACGGTGAAAGAATCGCCCGCCGTCATGTACGTCCTCAGCACGAGAAACGTTTCGGAGGCATCTTCCAGCTTCTCTCCCTTGGCCCGGGAGAACGAAGAGGCCACCGCAACCGCCGCACCCAGCAGGAACGGTGTGAGGAGATAGAAAGGGAAGGCCCTTTCGGGCGATTCTGCCCAGGAGCTCCAGCGGAGGACCAGGAAAAGGTAGCCCGCGCCGAGGGGAACCGGAAAGAGAGCTTCCTTAATGGCAGATAACGCGGAGGATTCAAGCTCTTCCCGAGATATTCCGGCGCGTAATGCCGTCTCGCTTTCCTGAGTTATCCAGTCAATGTGACTGACAATCAGCAGGACGGTGATGTAGAGAACTCCTCCCAGCGTGTACCCTGTGAGCAGTCCCACTGGAAGTCCGTAGAGGGAGGGGAGGAGGTACAGGGCGAACTGAATTCCAACGGTCTTCAGAGCGCTCTCCGCGAACAGGTAAAGGCCCAGGGAAAGAAGAGCAGAGACCAGAAGCAGGAGAGGAAACGGGGAAATCCAAACCCCGATGAGCTCGTGAAGGTAAGCAGATACCAGGAAACCCCCCGTTCGGTGGGAGAACAGCCACGCCAAGGGAAGGGAAGAGACCGCCACCAGGAGGTACTCAACACGGCGGAGCGAAAGCTCAAAGCGCACTGAAAACACCCCCCACGACCTTTTTCACAGCCACTCCAACGTCCTCCTCCAGTGGATTCCAGTGAACCACCGATGCCTTTAGGTCCTCGGAGAGTCCTTCCTTGTGGAGGGCAGAGAGCGCGAGCGGAACGTCTCCAAACTGCCCGTACGGATTAACGTCCACCACCACTACCCTACAGTCGAACGCGGCCCTGAGCCTCTCGATGGCGTTTTTGACATCATCAAGGTTGTAGGGGGTCAGATTGGTCACGAGAACAGCCACCGCCACCCCTCCCCTCACCGAGGTTCTGGAGCGCTCAACCGCAAGGGGAAGCGATTCCTCGTGGTGGACCGACGGGCCAGCGGACAGCACGGCCCGGGCGAACGTTGATACCGCCTGAACCCCGCTTCTCGGCGTGATAATTCTCCGGGAGCCCACGAGATAGAGGCCCACCTTGAAGTCGTTTCTGAGGAGAAGGCTCACGAGGGACATAACGAGACCCAAGGAGCTTTCAAGAGAGCCATGGAAAGCGCTTCCAACCGCCGTACTCTCCGTCGTGTCCAGGTAAACCATCACGGTGGCGCGTCCTTCGGGCTCGTACTCATTGACGAGAACCTTCCCAAGCCGCGCGGTTGCTTTCCAGTTTATCGTCCTGAGAGAATCCCCAGGCCGGTACTCCCTTATCTCCCTGAAGTCCGTCGAAGTCGGCCCCAGAGGTGCCACGTGGTTCGAGGCCCTCCTCTCCCTGGTCCGGAGCTTTGAAAGAATCAGCCTCCGAATCCCGCCAACCCTGGGATAAGCCTCGATCTCCACCTCCTCCCCGGCCAGAACGTAGGTTCCGTCCTTTATCCCCAGAAAGTCCCGCCCTATTACCTCAACCGGCGAAAGGGAGTGGGAACCCTTTTTTAGGGGGTGGATCTTATAGCTGTACTCCACGACCAGCCTTTTCCCGGGCTTCTTGAAGAAGACGTGCCTGTTCTTTCCCACCACCTCCAGCCCGGGCGAGGTGACGTCTCCAATGAACACGAAGCCGGAACCTCCCTCGACCACCAGGCGAACCCTAACTTCCGCCGTCCCCCCCACAGCCAGCTTTCTGCTCCCAACGTCCCTCTCGACGACGATGCCGGAGGGAGGTTCCGAGAGAATGCCGTAAACAAGAACCGACGCTGGGATAAAGCTGGCGTAGGCCAGCCCGACGACGCCCGTTAGGATTGCCAGCGAGAACGGGGCCAGGGTGAGCAGAACCAGCCACGTCAGCCGTTCCATTTCCCGATCCCCCCGTGGGTTTCGAGCCTCTTGACCAGCTCCTGAACCAGCAGGGCCCTCCTTTCCTTCTCTTCCTCTGCCTTCTTTTCAACCAGCCAGGGAGGTGCCAGAGGGGAAACGGGGGATTCCCGGTAATTGGCAACGGGCCGTATTATCTCCTCAAGGTGGGAATCGTAAAGTCTCTTCGGGGAGTTCCTTATGATGAACACCAGCAGAGGCGCCCGGTCACCCTTCTCGACGAACGCCCTCACTACCCGCCCCAGGTCCCTGGAGTAGGTGTCCTTCCTTGGCTCCAGGTCGGGTAGGGGCAGGAGGCCCATCTTCCTTCTGCCAGTTCTCTTCGAGGAGACGTAGCTCGAGACAAGGTATACCAGATAAAGCACGGCCAGGGAGGTGAAGAGGTATGAAACGAGCACGAACGAGGAACCTCTGGAGGGATAGGCGAGCATAAACGATGATATCGCCCCAACGGCCGCAACCCCAAGGAAGTTCCTCTCGAGAAAGTCGTTTTCGTACCGGACGCGGAGAACGTAGGCGATGAGGTAAACGATGGCCACCCAGGCAAGGAACGACACCGCAAAGAGCCGGAACCACGAGTCGGAGCGGAACAGGAAAATCGCAAGCGACATTATGGCAAAACCAAGACTCCTGGCCAGTAGATCCCTGTACCTCTCGACGTATTTTGCCGTTCCGGCAACTGCCGCACCGGCACCGAAGAGCAGGCCAGTATGAAAGTCCATGGACATGAACCCCAAGACGCTCCAGGTGAACATGTTACTCGCGAAGCTCCTGAGTTCGTCGCTTATTCTAAGTTTAGTCATTCAACCACCCCCAGTTCCCTCAACCCCTCGAGGAGAGCGATGAAATCGTCCTTCCCAACCGGGTGTTCCGAGTACTTTGCCCTGACGAAGACCCGGGTGATCCCGCGCAGAGGTTTTCCGTCGAGACCCTTCTCCTCAAGCAGGTGCTCGATCTCAAGGGGCGTCATAGGTCTCTCCGGAACGCCGTTGGAGGAAGCGAACGGGAGGAAGTGAAGCTCGTAGGCCTTAATCACCGCCTCCCTCGGGGGAAGGACGTACAGCTCGATCTCCTGACCTCCAGCGGAAAGGACGTGGCAGCCCTCTCCAAGCTCCAGCGTGAACTCCCTTCCGAATCCCAGCGATTCGCCGTCGAGGAACAGCTCCGCCTCGTCAGAGAGGGAAACCTTAACCGCCTCACCCGGAAGAAACACCCTGCGCGAGGGCTTCAAGAACCCCACTCTCTCCATTGACAGCTTAAACTGTGGAACGAGCCTCAGCTCGGCCCGTTTCTTCGAGTAGACGCTGTATCCTGCACCGGCGATAGCGATGACTGCCAACAGCGGGAACAGGACCCTAAAGATTCCGGCGAAGGCCTTCAAAAGTCCAAGGAGCCTTTCGAGGAGAGATGGACCTTCCGCCCTGGTAGAGGGCCCGTCCCCAACAGCGAGCTGAACGGTCTCGTTGATTGGGAGGTAGTAGGTGCTTCCCCCGTACATAACTCTGATGGAGGTTACGTTCTCCTGGGTCAGGTTGAGGGTCACGTAGCCCTCGTCGTCGGTTTTCAGCGTGAGAACCTCGGAACCCACGGACAGGGTTACGGCCTCGTTGGCGAGGGGGACGTCCCTCCAGTAGAGACTGAGCCTCAGAGTTCCGTTTTCAAGCCTCGCCGACACCTCAGGTTTTCGCCTGATCACCATAAGGGGATCGCTGTTCGAGGGGTAAGCCATGTAACCCCGGTAGTAGGCGATGACGTGATAGCTGCCCGGCGGCTGTCCCGGCCCTATGAAGCCCTTGACCTCGAACCTGCCGTTCCTGACGGTGCTCTGGCCCAGGAAAATTCCCGCTTTTCCCTTGGTCTCGTTCAGGGTTATCCAGACGACCCCACCATCAACGGGGCTTCCATCGGGATACCGGACGGTCCCCCTGACGGTGACCCAGATCGAACCGTCTCCCCCCACAACCGCGGGATAGTCCGTTATCTCAACGATGGGTTTTTCGAGCAGTGCCACCCACATCAGGAGCGCCACCGTCCCGTTCGTGGAATTGACCGTGACGAAAAAGGGGTAATATCCTGGCCTCATCGACCTGTTCACTGGACCCAGCCTGTACCTGTGAATCCTGTACCCATTTTCCTCCTCCACTGACTCCTCCTCGACCGGGAGTGCACTGAAAACGCTAACTGTCCCGCCGGGGGAGTTTTCCCTGAACTCCAGACTTGCGCTCCGCAGGTAGGTCATCAGGACGAGGGGCCTGTCAGTATCAACGGTAAAGGGAGCGGGGTTGATCCCCTTGAGCATGGTAACTCCCCTCTGAGAGTACACCCTGGGCACGTAGTAGACGCCGTCGTACCAGACCACCATGTTTTCAGGCTCGCGGTTCGGAAGGACCGGCAGACTCTTGGCAGGCCCATCTGTGCAGACTAGCATCGGGTCGTCCGGGAGAACCGCCACAGGGCAATCGACGTGTATGTTGGAGGGCTTAAAGGTAAAGTCCGAGTTCGGAAAGCCGGCCCTGAAAGAGAAGACGCCCCCAGAGGAGGGACGGCCCTCCTCACCCGGCCTGTCTGAGAACAGTGCATCTAACAGACTCCTAGTCAGGCCTCCCTCTGGGCCCGCATAGGGGAGCGTGGAGTAGCCGAGCGTGAGGGTAGCCAGAAACACCATTGTGAGGAGGAGAAGCGCGGCGCGTTCCCCCTTCATTTTTCCTCGCCCTTGGGCACGGGGGTTTTCTTGAGGGCCTCCCTGACGACCTCCTCTCCACTCACCCCCTCAAAGGCGTACTCAGGCTTGATGACAATCCTATGCGCCAGAACGTCTAGGGCGAAGTCCTTGATGTCGTCGGGGAGCACGAAGTCCCTGCCCTCAAGTAAAGCATTCGCCTTGGCGACTTTCATCAGCGCTATCGCGCCCCTGGGACTCGGGCCGGCCTCCACACGACCGTCGGCACGGGCATTCCTGACGAGTTCGACTATGTACCTCAACAAGTCACCGCTGATGAAGATTTTTCTTTCAACCAGCCCCTGCATCTCAAGGAAGGTTTCCCGATCGATGACTGGCTTCAAATCAACCGTCGGATCGTCCTTGCCCCACTCCAGCCTCGCCTCAAGGATCGCCACCTCGTCCTCCAAACGCTTCGGATAACCCACACGCAAGCGGAGCAGAAAACGATCCAACTGAGCCTCGGGCAATGGGTAAGTCCCCTCAAACTCAATCGGATTCTGGGTTGCAATGACGAAGAAGGGCTTCTCAAGCGGGAAGGTTTCACCCTCAATCGTCACCTGTCGCTCCTCCATGGCTTCCAGGAGGGCGGATTGGGTTTTTGGAGGTGCGCGGTTTATCTCGTCTGCGAGAAGGACGTTCGTGAAGATTGGGCCTTTAATGAGTTCAAAGGTTCCCTGGTTTTGGCGCCAGACTTTGGTTCCGAGAATGTCGGCCGGGAGTAAGTCTGGAGTGAATTGGACGCGCTTGTAGTTCAATCCCAGAGTCTTGGCGAAGGCTTTGGCTAAAAGCGTCTTCCCCAGTCCGGGGTAATCCTCGAAGAGGACATTCCCATTCACAAGCGCGGCAGCCAGAGTCTTCCTGACGACGACCTCGTTACCAATAAAAACCTCCGAGATCGTTTCAACTATCTCCCTGGAAATCTCACGAGCCTGTTCAATCCCGAGCAATTTCTATCCCCCCACCGAATTAATATGGGGATTGTTTTCAAATTAGCAGCATAAGTTAGATACTCCTTAACATCTTAAGATGTGAAAATGCCGTGAGTATTTAAACCTTTGGGAGAGGTAACGCTCCCGCGAAGATTTGCAAATGGTTGTCCTCGTCAGAGGAAAATTTTTATACATTAGTCTATATTTAACATCGGTGGTCCACATGAAGAAGCTTTCAGCCATAGTTGTGGTGTTAGTAGTTCTGCTAAGTCTACCAATGGTCGCCTCTGTCCAGCAGAGGCACGGGATAGACTACTCCAAACCCCTGTACGCAGAGGACGTGACGATAGGGCACAAGATAACTGTAGACTACATTCCAAAGGCCGGAGGATTCCGCGGCGGAAGAGGTGGAGGAACAAGCACCACAACCGCAGCAACAGGTATCCTCGGAGCCCCAGTTGAGGGTGAAAAGTATGCGATAGTCATAGGCATAGCCGACTATCCGGGCACATCAAGCGACCTCCAGTACACGGACGATGATGCTCAGCTGGTCTACGATACGCTGATTAACGTCTACGGCTTCAAGCCAGAGAACGTAATCCTCCTCCTCAACATGGACGCGAGCTTCTACAACATATACAACGCGGTTATGGAGCTCAAGTCGAAGGTCCAGCCGGGAGATGAGGTTGTGTTCTACTTCAGCGGTCACGGTTCAACCGGAAGGGCCGATGATGGGGACGACGAGGTAATTGACGAAGCGATAGTCACTCACGACGGGAACCCGGACGGAAGCTTCATCCTTATATGGGACGGACAGCTAAGGGCCTGGTTCGAGGACTTCCCGACCGACAGGATAATATTCATCTTCGACAGCTGCTACTCTGGTGGAATGACCGATTTAGCTGCAGACGGCAGGATAGTCGTCATGGCCTCTGGGGAAAGGGAGTTCTCACTTGAGAGCGCCGAGTGGGGACACGGTCAGTTCACGTACTACTTCTTCCTTGAGGGCATCAACGAGGGCTACGCCGATGTCTACGACCACGATGGAGACCCCGCCACTCCAGACGTCACTGTCGAGGAGGCATTTGACTACACCTTCGCCAACTGCGAGCAGCAAACACCCGTTATAGCAGATGGTTTCACCAACGACCTCCTTCCATAAAGCGTTTTAGCTCCCTCTCCCTTTCTTCTTCTGGTGATGTTATGGACGTTGAGCCCTTCAAGATTATCCCTGTCGGATACGTCAGGAAAAACGGCGAGACTTTCATAGAGATTCTACAGAAGTTCCACGAAGCCATAGACGGCCTCAACGAGGGGGACTGGATAAAGCTGATCCTCTGGTTTCACAAGAGTGACAACCCTGAAAAACGGAGCGTTCTGAAGGTTCACCCGTACAACAATCCTGAGAACCCCCTCAGGGGAGTCTTTGCAACACGCTCACCGGTCAGACCCAACCCCCTGGCCATCTACGCCGTTAGAATAAACCGTATCGAGGGGAACAGGCTCTATATCGACTGGATAGACGCCCACAACGGAACGCCGGTCGTGGACATAAAGATACTCGTGGAGAGGCTCGACTGTCCGGGGAGAGGCAGATCCCGGAGGAAGAGCTTGACATCGAAGCATCATGGCAGATTAGAGAGGTAAACCTGATACCGAGGAGGGACGAGCACCTCGACGAGCTGGAGGAGGAAGCCCTTAACGAAGTATACGGAAACCTACCCGCTGAGATAAGTGACAAGCTGAAGCCTCCAAGACCTGCCCAGACTAATCAGAGGTCATCGCCGTCCCAGAACTCCATGCACCAGAGCAGGCACTCCCTACTCGCACAGCGGTCGAGCACTATGCAACTGTAGCAATCGCAGCCCTCAGGTGGATTCGGTACCATATTTTCACCCCTAAAATACATGGAGGGCGCTGGCTTTAAAGCTGACGTAAACCTTCTTTCCCTTGGTTATTCCCATCTCAAGCATCGAGGAGCGAGTTATGAAGGCTCTGAGGTAAAGCCCGCCCACCGCCAGGTGAACCCTGACCAGGGGGCCGAGCTCCTCAACCGACTCAACCACGGCCGCGAATTCATTTCTCGCGGAGGTTTTTATGGGCCCAAGGGACAGGATTATATCCTCGGGCCTCAAACCAACGCGGACCCTTCCACTTGCCTCAACCGGGAGCTCTATCTCAACACCGTTTGTTTTGAGAATCCTCCCCTCCGCGGTTCCCTCGATGATGTTCTCGAAGCCGAGGAAGCGTGCAACTTCTTCGCTCGCCGGCCTTGAGAAGACCTCCCTGACCGGGCCGACCTGGACGAGCCTTCCATCGAGCATCACGCCAACGCGGTCACCCAGGCTTATGGCCTCCTCGAAGGAGTGGGTGACGTGCAGAGCGGTGAAGCCCAGCTCCTTCCTCCAGCGCTTCATCTCGCCCATAAGCTTGGCCCTCGTCTGGACGTCGAGGTTGGCGAAGGGCTCGTCCATCAGAACGAGCGGCGGTTCGATGACGAGGGCCCTCGCTATCGCCACGCGCTGCTGCTCCCCACCGCTCAGTGTTTTTGGCCTGCGGTGGAGGAGGTGATCTATTCCAAGCACGTCCGCGATTTCCCTGACCTTCCTCTCAATCTGAGGCCTCGGGACGCCCCGGAGTTTAAGCCCGAAGGCTATGTTGTCAAAGACGCTCATGTGAGGAAACAGCGCGTAGTTCTGGGGAATGTAGGCCAGGCCCCTTCTCTCGGGAGGCAGGTCGGTTATGTCCTCACCGTCCAAGAAAACCCTGCCCGAGTCGGGCTCGATTATGCCCGCTATTATCTCAAGGAGCACCGTCTTCCCTGCTCCGCTCGGGCCGAGGATTATGAAGTGCTCTCCCTCGCTCACGTCAAAGCTTATCTCCCTCAGCCGGAACTCCTTCCAGTCCTTGGAGACTCCCTTAACCTCAAGCATTGGCCTTCCTCCCCACGAGCCAGCGCAGGATAACGAAAACTGTGAGGCTCATCACGATTAGAATCACGGAAATCGGCCTCGACGCCCTCAGGCCGTAGTTGTTGAAGTACTCCATGACGAGAACCTGGGCCGTTTTGGGGTAGTAGGCGATTATGAGTATGGCACCGACCTCGCTTATGGCTCTCGCCCACGTCATTATCGCACCGCTCGCTATCGAAGGGAAAGCTATCCGAAGGGCCACTGAGAAGAAGGCCCTTAGCCTCGAGGCGCCCAGGGTTCTGGCTACGTATTCCAGCTCCTCATCGACCGCCAGAAAACCGTCGCGCGCGGCGTTTATGGCAAAGGGTGCCGAGACGAAGAGCATCGCGGCTATTATGCCGGTGTAGCTGTCGAGAATCGCGCTCGAAAAGGTAACGAGGAGCATTATTCCAACGACGGAATGGGGAATGACTATGGGCACGTCCACGATGGCCTGCACGAGGCTTTTTCCCGGGAACTCCTTCCTCGCCAGAACGTAGCCGAGGGGAACGCCGAAGAGGAGTGCTATAAGCGCGGTTGCAGTCGCTGTTGTGAGGGAGTTGATGAGGGCCTCGATTACGTAGGAGTCGTGGAGGGTCTTGACGAGCATCTCCAGGTCAGCGGCCTGCTTGACCAGTATGACGACCAGCGGGAGGGCTATGTAGACGACGAGGAAGCTTCCCAGCGCGGCGAAGAAGTAGAGGGTGTAGTCCCGTTTCATGGCCATCCCCTAAAATTTGAGGGGAGGAGATAAAAACCTCACCCCTCCACCTTGACGAGGGGCTTTATCTCGTCCGGGACGCTGCCGAAGGCAACCGGCGGCCAGATGAAGTCCTGGTGGTTCTCCTGGAAGATTCTCTTCCCGTTCTCGCCGAGGAGGTACTTGAGGAACTCCATAGCCAGCTCCCTGTTGGGCGCGTCCTTCGGAACGGTCACGCCGTAGACTATAGGCTTGGCCTGGATAATCTTGCCGGTGGAGCCGATGTAGATGCTGACCTTGCCGTAGTAGTCGGCCATCTTGAAGTCCCTGAGGTTTATCTCGTCCGGGAGCGTTACGTAGCTGAGGTTGTGCTGCTCGGCAACGCTCTTGTAAATGAAGTAGTAGTCGAGGCTTCCGCTCTCAACGAGGGCAGTCAAATCGGTCTCCTTTGGCCTGATGACGACCCTGTCGTTCTTTATCTGGATATCCTTGGGGGCAATTACCATAGAACCGTTGGCGTAGATGTTGGTGTTCCTCTCGACCAGGGTCTCGAATATCGGTTTGTCGTAGTAGTAATCGGCCAGCTTCATGACCATGACGCTCCTGTAACCGCAGGGGTCCTGGTTCGGGTCGCTGAAGCCGAAGGAAACGTCGTCCCTCGCGAGTATCTCGTACCACCTATCCGGGTGAGCCTTCATCTCGTCGGCGTACTTGCTGTGCTCCGTGAAGGCTATGACAATCTCGTTGGTGGCGAAGATGGCGTAGAAGTCAGTAAAGTTCGGCATCATAAGCTGGGGAATGAGGGTGTAGTCTGCAACCGCCACTATATCGGCCTTCTTGCCCAGGTCGATGACCTTCCTCACAGCCATGACGCTCCCACTCGCCTCGTCCTGGAAGGTCACCTTGTAGCCGAGGTTCTCCTCCGCGTATTTGGCAAACTCCTCCTCCAGCTGCTGGAAGGGGACACTCAGCGAGCCGGCGTGGAAGATTACGAGGGTTTCTTCCTTCGTGCTGGAGTCACCAGAACCACCCATGCAGCCGGCCGCGACGACCGAGAGCAGGAGAACCGCGATCAAAAGGAACCCCGCTTTCTTCATCGGAACCACCGATACAATGGACGGAACCGTGTATTTAAACGTTTTGAGCAAACAAAAGGATTAACGTAAATGGATGTGTTTTCCGGGGCTCCGGCCCGGTTCGAAAACCTTTTCTCTTTTGCCGGCGAAGTTTGATAGGTGGTACTGTGTCGCTTCTAGCTTTGACTGGGATGTTCATATTCGGGGGAAAGAAGGAGAAGCCCCGAAGGGATATATACGAAGAACTCTCAAAGAAATGGGGATTGCCAAAAGAGGTGGTAAAGAACATCGGATACGTGTATGGAAGCCCGGGGCGGGGACTTATCAAAATACTAAAGAGTGTGGATCCGGAGAACTCAGAAAAGTATGCGTGGAATGCCCTTGACGTAGATGATCGGGGAGATTACATATACATACGGAGCATCGAAGACTCAGAATACAGGGAAAAGGCAGGCAGAGAAAAAGCGCCACACGGCGTGCATTACCCGATAATCCATGGGTTCTTGACGCTGGCGATCGCAAGAAAGCTGGGCAACACAAGCGGAATAATTGGACACGCCGTTGGAGAAGCACTGAGCATGTGGCTATCACGGGGCGGATACCCTGACATCAAGAAGAATCCAGATCAATTTGTGGACTTATTGGCAACGATCCTACAGAGAAGAGGAATGTATGTTGACGAAAACGTGAAGAGAACAATTCGAGAAGCGCTCGAAAAATCAACAAAAATAGCAGATAAACTCATTCCAGACGTATCGAGCGTCAAACATCTCGATGCAACATCTAGAGCAATTGCCAACGACGCTGAAGACCCCTTCCAGATCCTCCGAAACGCAGGCATCGACATAGAGCCGGAACTTGAAGAATTCCGGCAGTTCCTGGCGGAGATCAGCGGGAAGAAGGTTGCACCAAAGAAATTCCCCGAGGTGGAGGAAACCAGCAGAGCATCGAGCAAAAGTTTAATCGCTCCAGAGCTCCTCGCGATAGCGAAGGGGCTGGAATTTGCGGGCTATTCTGAGGAGGCGATGAAGAGGGCAGAGGAGGAGCTCTGGAAGCTCATAGACGGGCTCCTTGAGGACCCCGAGGAGAACGCCATCGAGATAGCCTACGCCGTTAAGCTCCTCCGGCTCGTCCAGCGGAGGGACGTCGAGGGGATAAGGAACTTCGGGGGCTGAGGCGCGAAACCCTTTTATACTTTTCGATTCACGATTATATTATGAGAAGTCGAAAATTTGTGGACAGGGAGGAGGAGCTCAGGACCCTCGAGAGGCTTTACCGGCGGGAAGGCTTCACCCTCGTCCTCGTCACGGGGAGGAGGAGAATCGGGAAGAGCAGGCTCGTCAGGGAGTTCTTGAAGGACAAAGAGGCCATCGCGGTGCAGTTTGAGAAGCGGGTCTGGGAGTACAACCTCGCCAAGCTCAACGGGGAGATCGGGCGGTACTTCGGGATCCCGGTTCCAAACTTCCGGACCTTCACGGACGCCTTCCGCTTCATAGCCTCCCAGGGAAAGGGAAGGCTCGTGGTCTTCCTCGACGAGTTCTCCTACCTCCTCAGGTACTCGGAGGTGGAGGCTGAGTTCCAGAGCGTGGTCGATGAGGTCCTCGGCGGGAGCGACGTGATGCTCATACTCTCGGCCTCCTCGGTCGGCCTGCTCAAGAGAAGCTTCTTCGACTACTCGAGCCCGCTCTACGGCAGGAGCGACGCGACGCTGAACCTCCAGCCCCTGGGGTTCAGGCACCTCTTCGAGTGGTTCCCACGCCTAAGCCCCGACGATGCCGTGAAGCTCTACGCCGTGACCTCCGGCGTCCCCAGGTACCTTGAGCTCTTCAGCGGAAGGGACGTCGAGGATGAGATAAGGGGGAACTTCTTTGACCCGAACGCCTTCCTCTTCCGCGAGGCCAAGGCGCTGCTTGAGGAGGAGCTGAGGGAGCCTGAAACATACTACACGGTGCTTGAGGCTGTGGCGCGGGGAAAGACGAGGGTCAATGAGATCGCCCAGTACTCCTTCATCGAGCCTAAGAACACCGCCAGGTACCTCAGGATCCTTGAGGACATCGGGATTCTAAAGCGCGAGCTGCCGGTTGGGAGGAGGGCGAAGCGCGGGGCCTATCGCTTCAGGGATCTCTACTTCGCCTTCTGGTTCCGCTTCGTGGCCCCGCACTTCGAGGAGATCGAGAGCGGATTTCCGGAGGGGGCGCTTGAGGACTTCAACACCGGCTTCAACCGTTACCTCGGCTTCGCCTTTGAAGAGGTGGGGAGGCAGTTTTTAATCGAGCTCAACAGGGCCGGAAAGCTGCCGTTCAGGTTCACCAAGGTCGGAAGGTGGTGGCATAAGAGCGAGGAGATTGACCTGCTCGCCCTGAACGAGCGGGAGAAAAAAGCTTTGTTTGTGGAGGTGAAGTGGAAGGGGCTGAGGGAGAAAGAGGCGCGCGGAGTTCTCAAAGACCTGGAGCGGAAGGCTGAGCTGGTGGGTCTTGAAGGGTGGGGGAAGATCTACGGGCTGGTGGCAAAGACGATTGAGAACAAAAACAACCTCAAGGAAAACGGTTACCTTGTCTGGGATTTGAAGGACTTCGAAAGGTTCTTGGCTCCGAAGACTGAACCGCGAAACCCTTAAATAGTTTACTCGCAAGTAATTTACCGGTGAGTAAACTAATGTTCATCGACCGAAAGGCTGAGCTCGGACTGCTTGAAGAGCGTCTGAAGAGGGGGAGAGCCGAATTCGTCGTCCTCTACGGCAGGAGGAGGATCGGAAAGACCGCCCTGCTCCTTGAGTTCATAGGGAGGCATGGCGGCCTCTACCTCCTCGCGAGGGAGACGAGCGAGGCCGAGAACCTCAGGCGCTTCTCGGAGAGGCTCGCGGCCCACTTCAACGACGAGTTCTTGAGGAAAAACCCCCTCCGGAGCTGGGACGCCTTCTTCGAGTACCTGCACGGTAAAGCAATGGGGGAGAGGCTCATAGTTGCCATCGATGAGTTCCCCTACCTCGTGAAGGGAAACGGGGCCTTACCTTCCATCCTCCAGGAGTACTGGGACCTAAAGCTCTCCCGCGGGAAGATTTTCCTGATGATCAGCGGCTCCTCGGTGGGGATGATGGAGAGGCTCCTCGGCTACAGGAGTCCGCTCTACGGGAGGAGGACGGCTCAGCTGAGGCTCAGGCCCCTGAACTTCTTCGAGGCGAGGGCCTTCCTTCCGGGGTACACGCTGGAGGACTTCGTGAAGGTCTACGGCATCCTCGGGGGGACGCCGGCCTACCTCCTTGAGTTCAGCGACGGGAGGGGCCTTGAGGAGAACCTGCTCGACTACTTCCGGCCCGATTCGTTCCTCTACGGCGATGCCCTCTTCATACTGAGGGAAGAACTTGATGAACCGAGGAACTACTTCGCGATAATGGAGGCCATAGCGAGGGGCAAGACAACGCTCGGCGAGATAACCAGCGAGACCGGGCTCGAGAGGGGAACCGTGGGGAAGTACCTGGGCGTTCTCATTGAGCTTGACCTCGTGAGGAGGGAAGTCCCTGTAACGGCCAGCTGGAAGAGCAGGAAGGGGCGCTACCACATAACGGACCCCTACTTCACCTTCTGGTTCCGCTACGTCTACCCGAACGCCGACCTGGTGGAGAGCGGCCAGGGCGATGCCCTGGTGGAGCTCGTGATGAACGATCTCCCCGCTTACCTGGGCGGGGTCTTCGAGGAAATCGCGAGGCAGTTCCTGGGGAAGCTCAACAAAGCCAAGGAGCTTCCCTTCCGCTTCACGAAAATCGGCAGGTGGTGGCATAAGAGCGAGGAGATTGACCTGCTCGCCCTGAACGAGCGGGAGAAAAAAGCGCTGTTCGTCGAGGCCAAGTGGAAAAGCCTGAGGGAGAAAGAGGCCCGCGGAATACTTAGAGATCTGGAGAGGAAGAGCGAGCTGGTGGGACTTGAAAGCTGGGGGCGTTATTACGGTCTGGTTGCCAGGGAAGTGGAAGGTAAGGAGGGGCTTAAGGAAGAGGGCTACCTTGCCTGGGACCTTGAAGATTTCGAAGAAGGGCTTAACGGGGCTTAAACGGCCGGCAAAAAGCCGGCTATCTGCCCTTTCTCCTCTCCGCCAGTCCATCGACCAGCTCCCGAAAATGCTCATAAAACTCGCTCTCGCGGAGGGAATCAAGGGCACCCCAGAACTCGTCTAGATTAGAGAAGCCGGCCCTCTCGTACTCACAGGCCTGGATCAGCATCTCCAGCTTATCGGCGAACTTGACGAGCCGGCCCTCGAGGCTGAGTTCTTCCTCGTACTCCCTCCAGAGCCTGAAGTACTCCTCCGGCTTCGGCGTCTTTATGAACAGCTCCATCGCAGCCTTCTTCTCGGCTTTTCCCTTGTCGATATAGTACTGCGCCGTCAGGGGTATATCCGTAATCCTGGCCTCGGCCAGGTCGTGGAGGAGGGCCATTTTCAGGGCCCTCTCAACGTTCACATCGACGCCCTTCACCTTAAGCTCGTCGGCCAGGAAGAGCGTGATAAGGGCAACGCGGTAGCTGTGGTCGGCTATGCTCTCGGGATTCGGGACTCCCCTGAGGAGCCAGCCGGTTCTCGGCAGTCTCTTCAGATTGCCCGCTTCAAGAAGGAGGTCCAAGAGCGGCATTTTTCATTCCTCCGTCGTGAACACCGCCCTCTCGGTCTCGATGGCGCTCGCCATTATGCAGTCACCGAGAAACCTGCCGTAGACCTTCACCCTGTCGCCGGCCCCAATGCATGGACTCCCAGAGAACTCAACCCGTATACCGGAAACCTTAAAGGTTGTCCTGTAACCAGGAAGCTCCATGGGGAGGAACTCGACCAGGGGCTTGTCCTCTATCTCTCCCTCAATGACGATGTTCTTGCCCCTGAAGGCCCCGGAATTCAGCTCATCGACCGTGACGATGTAATAGTAATGGTGACCGAGTTTGACCCTCTTGGGCATGCTCATCACCTTTATAGACCGACCCTGAAAGTAGGTGTGGGGTGAGGGTATGATAAAGGTTGCGATTATCGGTGCCGAGAACGTCGGCAAATCAACGCTCATGAACGCCCTCATAGGTGGCAAAGTTTCAGAGGTGGAGAACCTGCCGGGAACCACGAAGGGGATCATAAGGAGGCGCTTCGGCAAGCTCAAGATACCGAAGAGCATGAAGAACCCGCTCGGCGGCGCCGACGAGTTCGTCCTCATAGACACCGCGGGCCTCTTCGACCCGCAGAGGGAGCTAAGGGGAAAGGTGCTGAGCGA
This sequence comes from Thermococcus cleftensis, assembly GCF_000265525.1. Taxonomy (NCBI): domain Archaea; kingdom Methanobacteriati; phylum Methanobacteriota; class Thermococci; order Thermococcales; family Thermococcaceae; genus Thermococcus; species Thermococcus cleftensis. The sequence goes on along the minus strand of NC_018015.1, from coordinate 1,446,223 downwards.
AGAGAGGTTCAGAGAAATCCTGAACGAGATAGTCTCCGCGGACGTGATCATTCATATGGTCGATGCCACCGTTGGCCTCCACAGGGGAATGGAAAAGCTCCATCACATGCTCAAGTTCCGGTATGATAAGCCCATAATAGTCGTCATCAACAAGATAGACCTCGTCCCCAGGGAGCGGGTCGAAGAAATCAGGGAGGTCATAAAGAAGCGCCTCGAACAAGAAGCGATACCGCTATCGCTGGTCACATACGAGGGGTTCAACGACCTGCTCGAGAGGCTGGCCTATTACGCCCAGTACGTCTGACTACTCCTCCAGGAACTTGGGGCACGGGCATACCATGACCCGAACCTTTCTGTGCCTTGGACCGTCGAGCTCGACGAAGAGTATCCTCTGCCACGTCCCAAGCTGGAGCTCGGCCTGATCTACGGGAACCACAACCTCAGGATTGAGGAAGAGGCCAGCCCTCAGGTGGGAGTGGGCGTTGCGGTCAATGGTGTCGTGGGCGTAGCCGGCGCCTTTGGGGACGAGATCCTCCATCTTGGCCTTGATGTCCCCGAGGAGGCCTTTCTCAGCCTCGTTTATGAGCAGGCCCGTTGTGGTATGCCCGGTAAACACAACGACGATGCCATGCTTAACGCGGGAGCGGTACACGATGCGCTGAACCTCATCGGTTATGTCGATTATCTCGAACCGCTCCTTCGTCGGAACATCAACCTCAAAGAGCACCCACATCACCCGGGAAGGTTCTTCCGTATCTCCATCAGCAGCTCCTCTGCACCCTTGACCCTGCCCGAAACGACAGCCTTCAACAGCACGGCCGCCTCGTAGGCGTCCATCAGATCCTTGCGGTTGCTCTTCACTATCTCCTCGCGGAGGGTGGAGTAGATCTCCTCAACGGCGTCCCTGAAGAGCACCTCGTCGGAGTAAAGCTCCTTGTCCGTGAGGAGAAGGGATACCATATCGGCTATGAAATCCACCCGACTGCCGTTCCTCTTCCTCAGCGCCTTGAGCCTTTCCACTGCTCAACCCTCCTTGGAAGCTCCTGCTCAAGGGCCTTGACGAGTATTTCGGATATCAGGAGCGATGAGAACTTCGGCTCCCTAACCTCGAGAGCAGCATCGATGGCCCTTTCAACGTCGCCCTTCTTGAGGAAGTGGTGGGCAACGTCAGCCATCACGACCGAATGGAGGCGGGTGTCGCGAAGAATGCTACCTATCTTCATAGCCCCCTCAAGCTCACCCATTATGACGTAGTACCTGGCTATCTTGGCCCATATCTCCTCGCTGGGGGTGCTCTTGCCTATGGCCTTGATTATCTCCCAGTTGCCCAGCTCGGGCTTCTCGAGGATCCTGTTCATCACGGCCCTTCCAACTATCTCGGCCTCGCGCTCGTTGAGGGCCGCTATAAACGCCGGCAGGACATCGTGGTCCCTCTCGAGGAGCTCAAGGGCTATCCTGGTCATTACTTCCTCGCCGTTCTCACGGCCCCGTATCAGCTCGATCGCCGGAACTCCCTCTCCGCTGAGGGCAAAGGCCAGGGCCAAGTCCTCGGTGAACTCCTCCCCAAACTTTTCGATCAGTTCCTGAGCGACGGCCTCCAAGGAATCTATGTAGTGGCCGAGAACGTCCCTCTCCTTTAGGTAGAAGGACACCTCCTTGAAGGCCTGTCTGGCCCACTCCTTGACACCTATTGACCTTATCAGAGATATGCCGTTCTCGTAGCTCCCCAGTGCTATGTAGGCTTTTATGATCTCAAGGAGCGCCTTTGAGCGGTGGGGCTCCTCCTCTATGTACTCAAGGGCAAGCTTGCTCTTCCTCAGGCGATAAGCAACCTTGAGCTGCTCCTTCTCTATCATGCGCGTGTTTGCACGGATTATCTCGAGAAGAACGTCATCGCGGAGCTTTACATCCTCTATCTCCAGGGCGTAGGTTATGGCCTCGCCTATCTCCCCAAGGGCCAGCATGTAGCGCGCGGCGGTCGCCATTATAACGTCGCGCTGGGGAGGCGGAAGAATGCGGGAGTCCTCGAGAACCCCCTGATATATCCTCTTGGAGGACTTAAGTCCCGCCCTGTGAAGGGAGTATCCAACCGAAAGGAGGGCGCGGAACATCTTGACCGGATCCTCTATTTCCTTGGCCGTCTCAAGGGCCTTGAGAAAAGCTGTCTTGTAGTTTCTATCCCTCGCCTTCACCAGCCGCTCGCCTATTTTAGCGTAGGTCACGGATTTTATGTAAGGATCAGGAATCACCTCAACGGAAGCGAGGACTTCCTTGACAATCATACTGCATATCCCCCGCAGGATTGTGGATTTTACACACCTTACCATATATTACGTTACCAGCTCTTATTAACCTAACCCTCGGAACTTTTTTAAGGGTTCCCTCGAAGAGCGCAGTATGTACGCGGTCATATTCGGTAAGAATCCGGCCCTCAGCGAGGCAGAATTTTATTCATTCGCCAGGAGATTTGACATTAAGGTTAGGCCAATTGAATCCAGTCGTTACTGGTTGTTATTCGAGTCACCAAGTGGAGTTGAAAGATACTTCAACCGGCTCGGCGGCTCCCTCAAGCTCGTGAGAATAGTCGGCGAGGGAGATGAAGCGATCAAGAATCTCGAATACACCAAACTCTTCACGGTCAGCCTCTACGGGAAAAACGACTGGAAGCTCTGGAGGAAGCTGGGAAGTGAGATAAAAAGAGAATTCAAGGTTGAGGGTCCCTCCAAGTTCTTCAAGCCTGCCAAGGTTTACTCCATGCCCGCAGAGCTTATCCTCAAGGGTTTTCCCGAGACAAAGGACTTCGTCTTCATCTTTAGAGAAGATGGGAGCTTCCTAGTGGGCGAGACGGTCAAGGTCACCAACCCGTTTGAGCTGAAGAAGCTCGACGTTGAGAGGCCCGTCCAGAGGCCTATCCTTTCGATTCCTCCAAGGCTCGCGAGGATAATGGTGAACCTGACCGAGGTGAGAAAAGGTTCGTTCCTCGACCCCTTCTGTGGGATAGGGACGATTCTCCAGGAGTTCGTCCTCCAGGGGCTTTCAGCTTACGGGAGCGACCGCGACCCCGAGAGGATACGCGAAGCAAAGAGAAACCTCGCCTGGCTGAGGAAGGAGTTCCGGCTCAAAAATTCGGCCCACATTGAGGTCTGCGACGCGAGGAAGCTAAAGCGCTGTTTCAGGCAGAGGTTCGACACGATAGTTACGGAGCCGTACCTCGGGAAGCCACTAAAGGTGAACCCGAGCAGGGGGGAGGCGATAAGGCTCGCCAACGAGCTGGACAGGCTCTACTTCTCGGTTTTCGAGAGCTTTGGCGAGGTCCTCAAAAGGAACGGAAAAGTAGTCTTCGTCTTCCCAGCATACCGGCTGAAGGACGGGGGAATGTACAGAAAGGAGAGAAAATGGCTGGGCAAGCTTGGCTTCGAAGTCATTGGAAGGTACACCGACTACGAGGAGAGGCACCGTGTAATCAGGGACATTCACGTGCTGAGGTACAGGGGCTAAAGGAGTCTCGCGTGCTCCTGCTTTATGCAGCGGTGGGCCACAGCCCTTAATCCGGCTTCCTTGGCCTTTTTGAACGCTTCCCGGTCGTACGTCCCAAACTGGAACCACACCACCTTCGCCCCCTTCTTTATTGCCTGCTCCACGTAGTCCATTGTAAACTCGGGCCTCACGAAGAGGTCCACTATCTCAACGTCATCGGGGATATCCAGAACGCTCGGGTAGCACTTCCGGCCAAGAACCTCCGAGTAGCGGGGATTAACCGGATAGACTTCGTAGCCGTGTTCAAGAAGATAACGCATCACTTCGTTGGAATCGCGCTCGACCTTCGGTGAAGCACCAACAAGGGCGATCTTCCGATACTTCGTCAGAATCTCGCGGATTTCCTCATCGCTCAACCTATCAACCGGCATTATCCTGACCATGGTACCACCGAAAAAGGTTCTGAGCCAAGCTTTAAAGGGATAGCGGAGAAGTTCCATCGGTGGGAAGGTTGCTTTACGAGGAGACCCTGACGAGCAGAGGGCTTCAGGTTTTCATGCTCGTTCCGATAGTCTCTATGCTCGCCGGCCTCTACGCGACGTATCGGGCCGGGGAGGGACTCTGGATAATGGCAGCCGCGACCGCCGGAACCCTGATCATACTCCTCGATGCTATGGCGATTAGAATCGAGATAGACGAGCGCGAGCTGAGGATAAGAGGAGTCCTGGGACTCCTGGTGAGAAAAACGGTTCCCATCGAGAACATGGCGAGCTTCAAGGCAGGTGAGGGCTGGGCCTCCTGCTACGGGAGGATACACTTCAACCTTCCGGCCAAAGGCTGCGTGACAATACATCAGAAAAGGGGCTGGACGGTCTCGTTCACCACCAACAATCCAGAGGAAGTCGCGAGGGTTCTCGCTACCCTTGGCGTTCCACGAGAACCTTAGTGCCCCTCACCTCCACGACCACAACTTTCTCGCCGGTTCTGGCTTTCCCGTTCACGCATTCGGCCCTCCACAGCTCACCGTCGAGCTTGACGATCCCCTTAGGGTCCAGTTCCTCAACGACGAGGGCTTTCCTCCCCACCAGCGCTTCCGGCCCGGTTGAAGGCTTCTTCTCAAGCCCTCCCCCGAGGACGTAAGGCGCTATGAGGAAGTCTTTAACCAGGAGAACGACCATCAGGGGGGCGCTTATCCAAAGGGGAATTTCCACCCCCGCCTGAGGAAGCACCAAAAAGAGGAAGACGCCGACTATTATCTCATCGGCCATCAGTGCGATCAGCTTAAGACCCCTTTCGGCTTTCATACGCGGCACCTGTCAGCCACTTCCAGTAGGGGTTCAGCTCAAGAATCGTCCACCAGCGCTTCAGTTCCTTTCTCGCAGCCCGGTACTCCGGGTAAAACTCTCCAACAAGCTCCCAAAAGGCCTTCGAGTGGTTCATATGTCTCATGTGGGCGAGCTCGTGAACCACAACGTACTCCCTGAGCTCCGGTGGAACCGCGGCGAGACGGACGTTGAAGCTGAGGTTTCCCCGAGGGGAGCAGCTCCCCCACCTGCTCTTCTGGTGCCTGATATAAACCTTCCCCGGCTCGACGCCCATTCTGCCGGCGTAGAAATCCACAATGGGCAGAAGCTCCCTCCGCAGGAGTCTCCGGAGATAATCCACCACGTCGTAGGGGTTCGGGGAGAGAACCACCGTCCCGAACTGCCCGTGAACCTTCGGCCTTCTCCCGTGAATGACCCGGTAAAACTCGCCGTTGATTGGAAAGCCTGACCGAGCTACCTTCCTGAGGCCCTCGATCTCGGCCAGCTTGCCCTCGAGCCAGCTCCGGTGCCGCTCGACGAAGCCATCAACGTCGAAGCCCTCCGGGGCGGTAACCACAACCGTTCCGTCCGGCCTAACCTCGAGCCTGGCGTACCTGACCGGCCGGCGGAGAACTTCCAGGTTCACCCGGTTCACCTTAGATTGAGAAACCGAAAAGGTCTTTATGAACCTTCGGGTCAAAAAGCCTTGTATCATGACCTACCAGGTGGGAGAGCAGAGTTCCTCCGTAGGCTGGAGCAGGAATGCCGTGGAGAAGGGTACCGTGAACTCATCGTAGGCTGAAGGAGCGGTAGACTTTCGAGGAGAGTGGCAACCAGTGCAATTCCAGCCAAGATGGCCGGTGAGACCCCAGGTGTAAGAACGGCGTGGCTCGCCCAGAGCGCAATCAGCGAGACCAAAACAGGTACTTCTGCTTGACGTCCTGGGATCGATGCCCGGGACACCAAAGTGGCCATTAGGCACCACGGAAAGAGGGTAGTGATTTTCAGGAGAAGCAAAAGGGCACACCAGATAGGTTTCCTGCTCGCGTGGGACAGTACATTTTTCTTTTGAAAGCCTCGACCATCACGGAGGGGATTCCGACAGTTCGCATTAGTTCGAGGGCAACTTCCAGGGATTCATGCGCAAGAATTGGAAAAAGGGCTTAAAAATCAGTCGAGCATAGCGAGGATCTTGTCCACCTCGTTCGAGACCTCAACGTCGAATAGGTGTATCGTCGGGAGGAGCCACCAGAGGCGGTAGTTGTGGGTCTTCTTTTCCTGGCCGTAGTACTGGAAGATGAACCTCCCGAAGCCTGTGAGATCGCGGTGAACGTCCCTGACCTCCCTTAGGACCCTCCTGACCTTCGGCGGGTACTCCTCGAACGGCAGGGGAACGCTCAGTGTCTCAACGCGGTTCTTGTAGAAGTCGGTCGTCAGGCCGACGCTGACCACGTGCTTCTCGAGCTGGTTGAACTTCTTCTCGCTCCAGAAGCGGTGGAGTATTAACCTTGGATCCTCCTTTGCCAGCGGGTAGCTGGTCTCTTCCGCCTCGAGCCAGAACTCCAGGTAGGGCTGACCGCGTTCGATGACTATCCTGGCGAGCAGCTGGGCGTTCCTCGGTATCTCCCTCTTGGTCTCGCTGATGTGGTACTCCCTGCCGTTCTCGGTGTAGGTCTCTCCCTCCTCCCTCGTTCCGGCCCTCGATACGAAGTAGGCCTCCTCTCCGTCTATCGTTCCCAGGTGCAGGTCGTAGCCCCAGGCCTTGAGGTCCTTGAACCTGAAGCGCCTCTCAGCGGGGACAATCCCGGTGTTCTCAACTATGTAGTATCCCTCAAGCATTTTTTCACCTCAAGTAAATAAAAAGAGTCGGGCCTTTTAAGCTTTTTCATCTATGACCAGCTCGATCTCGGCGATCGTCTCGGGGTTCTTGAGAAGCTCAACGATACGCCTGTCGATGTCCCTGGCGGCCTTGTTGGCCCTTATAGCCAGGGTTCTGGCGTCCACGTAGTCGCTTTTCCGAATAACCATTGAGTACCCGTGGTCGAGGATAAGTCGCGGACTCCCCTCGGCCAGCACTTCATCTACCAGACCACCGACCTTTATCCTTATACGAAGCCTCCTCCCCGTCCTCAGGGCAGCCTTGAACTCCTCTCTTAGGTCGTTTATCCCCTTATCAGCTTCGATACAGAGTATGCAGTCACCCCTCGGCGTGAGGTAGTCCTCCTTGGTGAACTCCAGTGTCGATCTGTGGGTGGCTTTAACGTTCTCGTGACCGCGGCATCTGATTACTTCTCTCAGCATGGAAAGGGGTTTTCGAGAGGCCTTATAAACTATTGTCAAATTGCTCGAGTTACGTTGTGGATGACAACAATTCGGCTATGTAAGCAAGTGATAATCAAGTGTTAACAACTAAAATAAGTAATCATTGATTCTTCAAGGCTTGGTGATTTGCCGATGGAGAAGGCGTACCTATCAATGGTGACTCCCGGGACCCTGGAAGTCCACGCGGGAATGAACTTCCTAGCTACTGGCATAAAAGATAAGTTAAAGGATAAAGCGGTGAAAACCGTATGGGATCTATTGTCCGATGTGTTTTCCCTTCGGGAAGGTGATTTGATATACTTCTGGGTATATGAGCAGGGTGAAGAAGAAGACTTTCTGGGAACGTGGAAAGTTGAAGGAGAGCCGTATTTCGATACCGTGGCCAAGTGTTGTGGCTCCTCTTCTCATTGCGTTCCTGGTAACTATCCATTCCGAGTCCAGTTAAATCCCCAGGGTCTATGGAAAGATCCATTGCCGGGTGATTACGTTTATTCCCAACCCCAGCACATTGGGTTCTTGTGGCCCATTATCGGAAAGAAATCCCTGAATCGCGGCAAGAGCCTTACTTCCCTTCCTCCGTATGGAGACTCGATACTCAATGGGATTTATAGTACGTTTCAAAAGGTAAGCTCAACGTGGAACACGCGTGGCTACAACACCCAAGCGTGTCAGAACAATTACGCTCCAGGAAACAATGCCGTCAAATTGGACAAGACCTGGTTCTATGGGCTGTTTCAGAACAATAACACTGGGAGTGCCTCATCATTACGAGGTCAATCAATTAGTTCCATAAACATCAGCCAGTTACCAGTGATGAGTTCAAAGGATCCCAACTTGTTCGTAGTGGAGAAAGCTCTTGAGGCTTGGTTCTCGATGTTCATCGACAAGCCGGAGATGGATCACTTCTGGAATCAACTAAGCCAGAGAATTGGAATCAACTTCAACAAGAATAACATCCTATGGTTCTCCAATTACCATCCTCTCACGATAACTGGGAAGAACGTGGACTTCATCGTGTTGTTTAAGAAAAACAATCACTGTCACCTAGTTTTGGTAGAGTTGAAGAGAGAGCACTTAACAAGATCCATCTTTGAACAGGCTTCGCAGGAAGTCGAGACGTACGAGAGAATAGCAAGGAACTTGTTCACTCCACTGCTCCTGAAGAATTGTAATGACCTAGAATTCCACACAGTAATCGTTGGTGGATACCCAAAAGACGGGAGGAAGAATGGCAGTAAACAAGAAATCAAGAATCATCCAAGATACAAGAACCACGTGGTGTTCGGGTACAACATTGGCCCGAGCGGGAATCCTCCGGTGAGCTTCGACTTGGTCTAGCATCACGTGACGTTACTACTTTTTATTCTCTCTTCGATGAAGGGAAGCCAAGTCCAATAAGCCCCAACCAGCGTATTTTCTACTCCTCACTTTGTTAAAGAACTTCCTTGAAAATTCAATGTATTCATCCCGGAGTGGATACCTCCTATCCTCCACTGAGAATCCAAGGTTCTCGGCGACGCTGGACAAGTACGTTTCAACGTTGGAATCCAGGGGGATGTATGGTAAGTCATGGGCAAACAACAACGTAGCAGCCGTCACGTAAGAACCAACGCCCGGAATGGAGAGAAGCTCGTGGGCATCTTTTGGAACTATCCCATCGTACTCGCTGACCAACGTTTCCGCAATTCTAACTAGCAAGCGAGTGCGCCTCCTGTAAAGCCCCAGGGGTCGAATGCTCTCTTGAATCTTCTCGACTGGAATCTCGAGAAGAACCTCCGGCGTCGACGCCTTCAGTATCAAGTCACGGCCGTACTTGTCAACGTTCTCCGCGCGCGTCTTCCACAGTAGAAACTCGGTCGTCAGAACTTGAAAGGGAGTTAGATCCATAACTCTCCAAAAAAATCTTCTACCATATTTTTTGTAGTAATTCTCACAGGTGACGCCAAGGGTGGAGAGGTCAAGATCCATTGGACGATGCCTCCTCGCAACTTGAGAGCATCTTGACTATTCTCCTTCCCTCCTTGGTCAGGTAGTACAACCTGCTCTTGGAGTGCTCGTGCTCGACGAACTCGACGATGCCTTCAGTCCGAAGTTCCCTGAGCGCCCGGCTAACCGTGGGCAAGTGCTTGTTGAGCGCGATCGCCATTTCCTTGGGAGTCGCGTAGCCCCTCCGGGATAATTCAAGGATGATGCCATATCTAACGCCAGAGGACTTGACGAATGATGCCTTTTTGAGTATTGCTTGATCCATAACAGCACCTCTCTACACGCCCAGCACCTTGACTGGTCGGAACCCGTCACTCGTCTTCTCGACAACCAGCACGATCGACGAGGCTATCAAGACCACTGATTCCACCGCGGGAAAGTGTAGTTTCACGGGAAGCAACTTGTGAAAGACCACGCTACGATTGATTATTCCCCAGGCGAACTCGCGATACATCCAGGTTATGGACTTCATACCACTCTCCATTTCCTCGAGAAGGAACTCGTCAACTAGCCTTTTCTCGATTGCTGAGAGGTCCCCCTTTCTACTAACACCCTCAAGCTCAGGGGAATACACGAAGATTGTGAAGAACACGCGTGGAGTCACCTGCTGGCGCGTCCTGCTTTGATTTTCGTAGAAGCCTCTCGTCAATGCCTCCAGCAGGCCAACCTCCAGCTCCGGATCATCCTCATCGAGGAGCCTTCGCGTGCTATCAACGAGGTCCCTGGAACGACCCTTCGTCATCGAGAAGAAGTTGGCCACGGTGTTCTTGAAGTCAAAACCGATGACTTCAACGTTTTCCCAGGCCGCAAGAGCCGCTTGACCAAAGGACCTGGTAACCGCTTCGGGATTCTTCCACTGAATTGGAGCTCCCTGAAGGAAAACTTCTTGCCCAGTAGTCACGCTTTTCACGAATTTCACGAAATCCTCTCTTGTAAGTGGAAGGTACTCCTTGGATATCCAGGCATCGACGAAGAAATTCCTCATTTCCTCATCATCAGTGACTACTTTCAAGATGTTCCCTCTTCCATAGAACTCCTGGTTCAGGACAGCTTTTAGTAGCATCTCTTGTTGGTTCCGTACCCACCGAATGGTAGCAGCCTGGAACTCTCTCCTTCCAACCGTTTTTCCTTTCAACCTCTGGTTCGTCTTAAACTTGAAGAATTCTAGGTGGAACTGCCGCCACGTTGGGGCGGTGAAGAGGTTCCGTCCCCCCTTCAAGGCAGTTTCATCAAGACCCTCCCAGCTAAGAGAAAGTCCCTGCGCTTTCAAGTCACGCGCGCATTCTCTCAAGTTCTGAGCTATTTCCTCCACCCGCGGGATCGTCATTTCTCATCCCCGTCAAGTATCGATGATGATATTTAAGAAAATGCTTAACATATGATTAACAAACAATTACCAGAAAATTTTTAAGGAGAGTCATCGCACGTAAGTGGGGGGTGTTGAATTGAATAAATTCCCAAGGGATGAACTAATGAAAGCAGTTTCCACGTGGTTGACGCTTCGAGAAACAAAGAGGGGCGAGAGGCCCGTCACTGTTGACCTGTTCAGTGGTGCTGGTGGGCTGAGTCTTGGGTTCGATATGGCGGGGTTTGACGTTGCATTGGGGCTAGATGCCTGGGAAGATGCCTTGAAAACTTACAGGATGAATCACCCATCATCGATTCCTCTCCTAGCAGATGCCAGGAAGATAACTGGAAGGGACATAAAGAACAAGCTACGAGAGAAGGGATTTGACGATCCCGTGCTTGTGATCGGAGGGCCCCCCTGCCAAGGCTTCTCGTACGCTGGAAAGAGGGATCCCAATGATGAGAGGAACAACTTGGTCTGGCACTTCCTGCGCTTGGTGCACGAGCTAGATGTGGATTACTTTGTTATGGAAAACGTTTCAGGGTTGCTTACGATGAAGACCCCCGAAGGAGATTCAGTGCCTGAGAAGGTTCTGGAGAGAGCCGAGGAATACGGGTACAAGACGAACATAAAGCTTCTCAATGCAGTCAACTTTTGGGTGCCTCAACACCGCAGGCGTGTCATAATTCTCGGCTCCTCATTGAAGGCCCCATCTCACCTGAAGCCCCTTACCAAGATTCCGCTCACAGTGAGGGATGGGATAAGTGATCTCCCAACCCCAACTCCGGCTGATCCTCAATCATACGCTCATCCGCCCGAACGGCCGTATCAAGAAGTTATGAGAGTTGGCTCTAGATTCATTTACAACCATATCCCCACCAGGCATTCTCCAGAGATGATAGAAAAAATAAAGAACACTCCTCCGGGCCAGTCAGTGTATCCCAAGTTCAAGCATAGCTGGTATCGCCTCAAGTGGAACGAGCCAGCTCCCGTTATGAAAGAGAATCATAACGCTCCCGCGGTGCACCCGGAAGAACACCGTGTCATCACCCCCCGTGAAATGGCAAGGTTGCAGAGCTTTCCTGATGCATTCAGGTTTCTAGGAACTAAGAGCTCGATTTTAAAGCAGATTGGAAATGCTGTCCCTCCGATATTGGCATACTTCATTGCAAGACACGTGATGACCATTATGCACGAAAAAGTCGAGATTGAAATTAAAGAGGAAAAATTGAGAAACTCGATAAGTGGAAAGGACATAACAACTCTTCAAGCATCCAACTCCTCAAAGGGCCAGCTCAAGTTGACACAGTTCCTCAAGGGAAGATGATATCATATTCCAATAACCCTCTTTTTCTTCCATATAGAAAACTTTTAAAAGGCCTCTTATGATTTGGGTTACGGTTGTCAGAGTCAGGCTAATGGGGGGATTGATGATGGGAAACATCAAGCAGACTTTCATCAAGAGAACCGCCCGTGAACTGTTCGACCGCTACCCGAACGAGTTCACCAGGGACTTCGAGCACAACAAGAAGAAGGTGGAGGAGCTCACCAACGTCACCAGCAAGACCATCAGGAACAGGATAGCGGGCTACATAACCAGGCTCGTGAGAATGAAGGAAGAGGGCAAGATGCTTTAATCGCCCTTTTCCCGGGTTTTATTCTCTCGCCTCCTCCTAAAAGTCGTTGAGGTCTTCCAGTATCTTCCTCGGCAGTCTCGGGCCGAACTGCTTCATGAGCCTCTCAAACTCCCTCTCGTTCTCCTGCGCTATCCTGCGAAGGAGGTTCTCGATGTAGGTCTCAGTAAGGAGGCGAACCTCCTCTAGCTCCTGCTTCATTCTGATTATCTCCTCTATCCTGCCCTGTATCTCGGCCAGAAACGTCAAAAGCTCGTCTATCTTTGACTCTGCAGGCTCGGTGGACTTTATAAGCGCCCTCGCCTGGGCGTACTCCCTGGTCTGGCGGGGGGCCTTTGGCTCGTACATCTCCGTGCCAAAGGTGTACGGGGTTAAGAGAACCTCCATTCTGAAACCGCGCTTTATGGTGTAGTACTTCCTTGGCCTGCCGCGGGGTATCTTCTCGGTCCTGCCCTCGATGAGGCCTGCGCTCTCAAGTATCCTGAGGTGTTCCAGAACGGCCTTTTGACCCACTCCCAGCTCTTGGCTGAGCTCACTCACGAAGTAGGGCCTCTTGGTGAGCAGGATAAGTATCCTTCTCCGCGTCTCGTTCCCGAGTATGTCGAGTAGCTTTCCCATGTTCTTATTTGACTCCATGCTCTCACCCCCTTTCCCTAACCTGATGTAAGAAAAGATTACTTTAAGCTTTTCGGTGAGTTGGAAAGCTGGAAGAAATTAGGGAACGAAGTGATGCCCCCTGCATCTGGCTTCGTAGCTCTCGCTCCCGCCGACGAGTATTACCGGCGAGTCCCTCGGGGCAGGCTTACCGTCTATGAGGCGCTGACTCCTCGTCGCCGGCTTCCCACAGACGGTGCAGACGGCGGTGAGGTAGACTATGTTATCGGCCCTCACGAGGAGCTCCTTCGTGACCGGGAAAGGCTCAGCCTTGAAGTCCAGGTTAAGGCCGCTGGCGATGACGTAGACACCTTCATCGGCCAGCTCTTCGAGGGCACCAACTATATCCATCGGGAAGAACTGAACTTCATCGATTCCTATGACATCGTAGTTTCCTTTCCTCGTAATCTCGACTATCCTCCTCACTCCGTCCTCATCTGTCGAAACCACGAAAGCCTCGTAGCGCAGACCGTTGTGGGCAACGACCTCGTCTTCGGAATACCTGTTGTCGATTGCCGGCTTGAAGAGTGCCGCCTTTCTCTTCGCAAAGGTCTGCCTCTCGATGCGCTTTATCAGCTCGGTTGTTTTTCCAGCGAACATTGGACCGGTGATTACCTCCAAGAATCCCCCTGGGTGAACCATGATTCTCACCAAGAAAAGAACGCCCCCTGGCGTTAAATCTCCTCCGGCCGAAAAGTTGAACGGAAGACAAAAATGGGGAAGAAAAGCCGTCAAAGCTGTCAGACCGGGGTAACGTGGCCCCACTTCTCCAGAGCCCTGGCGAGCTCCTTGTGGGTCTTGGCGTACTCGTCGAGCGGGATTCCCTGCATTATGGCGTCTATGGCCTGCCTGACGGCCCTTGCCCCCGCGGCAGGTCCGTCCGGGTGGCCGAGTGTTCCACCGCCGAGCTGAAGCACTATGTCGGTTCCAAGGGCCTCTATGACGGGCGGCAGGTTGCCGGGGTGGAGTCCACCGGAGCTGGTCGGGAACGCCGCCTTTATGCCGTAGAACTTCTGCTCGAGGTGGAAGACATCGCCCTCGTCCGGCCTGTAGGTTTCCTCCCTGAGGACCCTCGCGTTCTGGATGACGTCCCACTTTCCGCCCTCGAGCTTGCCGGCTCCGGCGGTTCCGACGTGGAGCTGGTCAATGCCTATGAGCCTGTAAAGCTTCGCCAGGACGAACATCGAGATGCCGTGGTAGGGGTTCCTCGTGAAGGCCGCGTGCATCGCCCTGTGGCCGTGAATGGCCAGCCCGTAGTCGGCCGCGAGGTCCCTGATGTACTGCAGCGCTCCCCAGCCGGTTATGACGACGTCAACCATGGCGTGCTTGAGGCCAAGGTCCGCTAGAATCTCGATCCTCTCTTCCATCTCGGGGAGGTTGGCGGTTATGTTCGCGAACCAGGTCTTCTTCTCACCGGTCTCGTTCTCAACCCTGTCAATTATCCTCGCGATGATCTCGGCCCTCTCCTCAAAGCGGTTGTACCAGGGGCTGGTGAGGTTCTCGTCGTCCTTCATGTAGTCGGCACCGTTGGAGAGCAGGTCGTAGGCGAGCTTCTCGAACTCCTCGGGCGAATAGCCGACCTTGGGCTTTGGAACAACGCCGTAGATGGGCCTGTCCTTGATGTCGAGCATCTTCCTGACGCCCTCGATACCGAAGGCCGGCCCGTCAAACTCCCTGATGAGCTTCTCCGGGAAGTAGAGGTCCTCAAGGCGCAGGGCCTTGGCGCGCTTCATTCCGAAGACGTTCCCCGCTATGCTCGCGAGAAGTCCGGGAAGGTTGGCCTCCTCGAAGGCGTGGAAGGGATAGGCGATCTTGACTATCCAGCTTCCGTCGCCCATGTCGTGGAAGTCGAAGGCTTTAGCCGAGAGGTCCGCCCAGCGCTCCTCTTCGTACCAGTTGTAGAGGGTCGTCCAGGTTCCGGTCGAGCTCTCGGCGGCGACACCACCGGCAACTGCCTCTATAGAGTATCCCTCAGCGGGGGTTATGCGGAAGACGGCTATTATGTCCCTCTTCCTGTTGGGCTCGTAGTCCTTGTCCACATAGTAGTCGTATATCCTGTCGAACTTCTCCACCATGCTTCCACCTCCTGGGTAAATTTTGGATTGCATCAATCCCTATAAAAATGCTGTGGTTCATTCTTGGGACATCGATGCTTCCTTAAGAACATCTGAGATGTTTTCTCTTCCTCCGCGTTCCAAACCGCCGCACCTGTTTGGGAAATCCCGGGCCACATATGGTAATAATCAGCGATTGGAGGCTAGATGGAGGTTTTCAAAACTTCGTCCTCAGGCTGGCATTGACGCTTGAGTAAGTTGGCAACCCGATGATGGGGGATTTCTCCACTGGCAGACCAAAAAAGGACAATTATTCCCCCCAGAGCGCCCGGTTGCCGAAAAGTTTATATAGGCCTTCCTTCCTAGAATAGAACGCAGATACCTGCAAAACAACGTTTAGGAGGTTGGGAAAATGGCTGAGTTGCCGATTGCCCCGGTTGACAGGCTTATAAGGAAGGCCGGCGCCGCCCGCGTTAGCGAGGACGCCGCGAAGCTCCTCGCCGAGCACCTCGAGGAGAAGGCCATGGAGATCGCCAGGAAGGCCGTTGATCTCGCTCACCACGCCGGCAGGAAGACCGTCAAGGCCGAGGACATCAAGCTCGCCATCAAGAGCTGATGGCCCTTTTCCACTACTTTTACGCTTTTCCAGCTCTTCTCACCAGAAGCGCACCCTCTCAACCCTGACGTTTTCTCCGTTGATTTCAAGAAACGCAAAGCCCGCGGAGTCCATTCTGGGAAACGTCGGCGAGCCGGGGTTTAGGAGGACCACCCTTCTTCCATGAACCGAATAGGTATCGTGGTAGAAGCGGTGCGTGTGGCCGAATACGAGAACATCGACCCCCATGTCCAGGGCCTTGAGCGTCAGGAACTGGGCGTTGAGCGAGAAGAACTGGTGCCCGTGGAGGAGGCCTATCCTGACGTCACCGGCTTCGACGACCTTTTCCTCGGGCAGGCTGAGGCGGTCGGCGTTGCCGCGAACCGCTACAACCGGAGCGAACTCCTCCAGTCTCTCCAGAAGCTCGTGAGAGGTGACGTCGCCGGCGTGGAGTATCAAATCCGGCCCCCGCTCACCCAGTGCTTGAAAAAGAAGAGAAGGAACGTTTCCCGTCTTGTCTCCGTGGTGGGTGTCGCTCGTCACCGCTATGAGCAAGGCTATCCCTCAGATCGGGACGTTTATGTTGAGCTTTTCCACCAGCTCCTTGTACCTGTTTCTTACAGTCACTTCGGTGACGTGTGCAACCTCCGCCACCTCACGCTGGGTCTTCTTCTCGCCCTCCAGGAGGGAGGCGACATACAGGGCCGCGGCCGCCAGTCCGGTCGGCCCCTTGCCGCTCGTTATGCCCCTCTTTATGGCCTCGCGGAGTATCTCCTTGGCCCTCTTCTTTGTCCTCGCGCTGACGTTGAGCGCATCACCAAAGCGGTCCACGTACTCTATCGGGCTGGTGGGGCGGAGGTTGAGGTTCAGCCCCCTGGCAAGGAAGCGGTAGCTCCTGCCTATCTCCTTCTTGGTAACCTTGGAAACGGCAGCTATCTCGTCGAGAGTCCTGGGAATGCCCTCCATTCTGCAGGCGGCGTAAAGGGCGGCAGAAACCATTCCCTCAATGGAGCGGCCCCTTATGAGCTTCTTCATGACGGCCTTGCGGTAAAGCGAGGCCGCAACCTCCTTGACGCGCCGGGGAAGGCGCATCTGGGCCGCCATTCTGTCCAGCTCGCTCAGGGCGAAGGCCAGGTTACGCTCGGCCGCGTCGTTTATGCGCATTCTCCTCTGCCACATTCTAAGCCGTCTCATCTTCGTTCGGTACATTCCGGTTATCTGGTTGCCGTGTATGTCCTTGTCGCGCCAGTCAATGTCCGTGGAGAGGCCCTTATCGTGTATCATCAACGTCATGGGCGCACCGGTCCTGGCGCGCTTGGCCCTCTGGTCAGGGTCGAAGGCGCGCCACTCTGGACCTTCATCGACGACATTCTGCTGAACAACGTAACCGCAGACAGAACAGACAATCTCGCCCCTCCGCGGGTCGTAGAACAGCTTATCGGAGCCACAAATCGGACACACGTTCTTATCAGCCAAAAGCTCTCACCCCCTCTTTCTGGGGGCAGGGCGCTTTCCGCGGCCCTTGGAACCCTTCCTCCCGGGCCTGCCCTTCCTGGCGTGCCCGGACTTCTTCCTCGATGAATCAACGTAGAGCAGAGCACCAACGTAGTTCTCGGGATTTCTGACGCGCGGCTTGACAGCTACGTAGGGCCTCTTAACTGGCCCAAAGACGTCCTTCACTACACCGACCACGGTGAGCTTCTTGTCCACCACCGGGTCGTTGAGCGAAGGTACCCAGTCGGTGCGCAGAATCAAGAACCCCTGCTTCGCGTAGTGAGAAACTTTGCCCAGGCGCTTCATAGCCCCACCCCAAAAGGACATATCCTTTTAAGCTTTTCGTTTTTGCCCTTATAAGTTTTTCGGAAATTTCCAAAAGGTTTTTATTGGTGCGCCCGCTAATATCAAAGATTGGGACGGACAAAATGAAGTGTCTGGTCGTCGGCCACCTCGTGAAGGACGTCCTCGTCAAGGGTTCGGGAATCGAATACCGCATCGGTGGAGGAGCCTACTACTCCGCCCTGGCACTGTCACGGTTCTGTGATGTTGAGGTTCTGACGAGCGTTGGGGAGGACTTCCCAGGAAAATGGCTTGAGGAGCTCGAGGCTTCGGGGATAAGGCTCCATGTAATCCCCTCGCGAAACAGCACCTCTTACCGGCTCCGCTATCTCGACAGGGATAACCGGGAGCTGACCCTCCTCTCCGTTGCGGAGAGAATAACGGACTTCCCAAAGAAGGGATACGACATGATACTGCTCAACCCGGTGGCGGGGGAGATACCACCGGAAAGCATAGAACTCGCTAGAGAGAGGAGCAGCTTCGTCGGGGCGGACGTCCAGGGCTTCATAAGGCCCCCAGAACCTGGAAGAGTGAAGCTGAAGGACATTGACGGCTCTGTTTTCAGGGGGGTAAAGGTTCTCCACGGGGAAGCTTCGGAAATGACGCTAGTGAAGGGAATTGAACCCGGCGACGTGGAGGTTCTCTTAGTTTCACAGGGTGGAGACGAGGGAACAGCATACTTGAGGGGCAGGAAGCACGTTTACCGTCCCGTCAAGGTCGCAGTGGACGAGTCCACCGGTGCCGGTGACGTTTTCCTGGCTTCCTTCTCGTACTTCTACCGCGAGTGTCCCTTCGTGCAGGCCCTCAAGAGGGCCGCCGCATTCACCGCGCTCTTTCTGAAGCACCGTCACTTCTCGTTCCCGTTGGAGGAAGTGAACGAACTGGCGAGGGAGGTTGATGTTAAGCCCGCTCGCCAAGCATCAGGAATATAAGGGAACTCCACGGAGTTTAATCACCGATGATGAAACGTCAGCATGCTGAGTCGTGATGAAAAGCGGGGGCTGAGGTGATCCCATGGACCGCTACGTCCTTCTCGTAAAGACACCAAAGGACTACAACGTTGAACCGGTTAAGAGAGAGCTGATGGAGTTTTTATCAAGGAAGCACCCGGAGCTGGAGGTGGAGATGCACCGCTGCATAGGTCTGACCGCGGACGTTGTGCTACTCTACAACAACGGTGTCGTCCTCATAAAGCGGAAGCACGAGCCCTTCAAGGACAGCTTTGCTTTACCCGGTGGGTTCGTGGAGTACGGTGAGACCGTTGAAGAGGCAGCAGTCAGAGAGGCGAGGGAGGAGACCGGCCTCGACGTAAGGCTCATCAGGTTGGTGGGGATTTACTCAGACCCCAACAGAGACCCCAGGGGACATACAGTGACGGCGGCCTTTCTGGCGGTTGGCTCGGGAACGCTGAAGGCGGGGGACGATGCCAAGGAAGTGCACGTTGTCCCAATAGACGAGGCGCTTAAGTTACCACTAGCGTTCGACCACGAAAAGATCCTGAAGGACGCACTGGGCGTGAGGTGACGTTATGCAGCTTGAATATCCCGCCTTCGGGAAGATAGTCGTCGATGGAAAGGTCTACGAGCACGACATCGTAATCTATCCCAGCGGAAAAATCGAGAGGCGCAAAAAGTGGCTGAGCAAGGACAAGCACGGGACGAGTCATAAGCTCGACCCCGACGAGCTGAGGGAGTACCTTGAGGAGAATTTCGACGTCCTGGTAGTTGGTACAGGCTTCTACGGCTACCTGTCGCTTCTTCCGGAGAGCAGGGAGCTGGTGAAGGGCAAAGAGGTCATCGAAAAGCCGACCGGCGAGGCCGTGAAGCTCTTCAACGAGCTGTGGGAAAGGAAAAAGACCCTTGGAATCTTTCACGTCACCTGCTGATGGCCCTCTGAACGAGGAGAACCCCCAGGGCCGCCACCGCCAGCGCGTAGGGGTAGCCAATGAAGTACCAGGTTCCGGCAACGGTTCCGAGGGCGATTCCGTTAAGTATCATCAGCGCCAGCACGTGGCCGAAGTTGGTTTCCGGCACTGAAAGCTCCCGCTCGCCCCAGTAAAAGAAGGCCATCGCCACAGAGGAGGTGAGAAGGGGCAACACGAGAGCCGCTGGGAGAAACCGGAGCGCTCCCAGGTCCATGTAGGAAGCCACCAAGACAAGTCCCACTCCAGCGGTGACGGGGACGGCGTTCATGACGAGGAGCTTTGCCCTCACGAACTGGCCGACCGTTATCGGAAGGCTCCTCAGGAACTCGAACTCCTTTCCATCTATCTTGAGGACCGTATCGACCCCGACCGAGGCCACCCAGGCTATCATTAGGAGAACCGAGGCGAGCGCCCAATCTCCAATCTTTCCCGAGGTAAGGATCCCCACCGCACTCGGAAGGATTATGAAGAGGGGGAATATCAAACCCACTAACAGGGCGCTCTTTCGGAAGACTATTCTCAAATCCTTGAGCGCGAGGGCCAGAACAGGGTGGTGAGTTTCGGCCTTGAAGCGGACGATTCTTGCGTGGGAAACCCTCACCCCCTCCTCCAGTCCACTCCAGAGCCTCCCGAGAACGAGCCAGTAGAGCGGAACGAGAACCGCAAGGTAGCAGAGGAGAATCAGGAGTGAGTGGAGTGGCTCGGTTATCGAGGCGACCGAGAAGGGGTAGGCTATGGAGTACCGGGCAAAGAAGGGCAGGATCTCCTCGTAGTGCTCGTTCACGTACTCCTGGAGATAGTTGAGGGCGTAGAACATGCTTATGAAGAGCAGAACGCCGAGGGTTCTGGCGAGGGTTCTGAGCTTCGAGAACCTGCCACCAACGCTGGCGGAGCCAAAGAAGGTGAACACCACCAGGCCGAGAACGTGGCCGAGGAAAGTGCCGACGAGCACCCAGAGCAGGCCAACGAGGCCGGGGGCGCCGTACTTAAAGGTCATCGCAGCCGCCACAGGCAGGAGGGCTATGACCGCGGGGACGTTGTCTATCGCCAGGAGAAGGCTGAGGTACTTAGCGCCCGTCTTAACCGGGAGCGGCTTAAGGGGCTCGAAAATCCCCATCGAGACCGCGTAGGAGGCATTCACCGTCGTTGCGTAGAGAGCCATTATGAACGGAAGCATCGCGTAGGTCGCGAACAGGATCGCCGCCCTCTTTTCGTCCTCCGCCCCAAGCACCGCTCCCGCCATCATGAACCCAAAGAAGAGGAAGGCGACCGATTGGAGAGCTATACCCCGCTTTATATCACCGGCGTTCTTGAGCTGCTTCCTGAACCTCTCTGGGTCGGCCGCCACTTGAGGGTTGCTCTTCAAACGCCTGTAGTGGAGTTCCTTGTAGAGGATTCTGACTATCTCCCACATACTCCCACCTTAGAGGGTCTCCTTCAGGACCTGAACTATTCCAGCAACCTCGTCCTGGCTCTCGGTGAGCTTGAGGAAAACGTCCTCCAGGCTCTCCTCGTGGGCAAACTCCTTAAGCTGTTCAACCGTGCCCTCGGCGATTATCTCGCCGTTGTAGATGACGCCAACGCGGTCGCATATCGTCTCGGCCAGCGCAAGAACGTGAGTGGAGAAGACAATGCTCTTGCCCTCATCTCGGAATTGGAGCAGAAGCTCCCTCAGAATCCTCGCGCTCTTGGGATCAAGGCCGTTCATGGCCTCGTCAAGGATCAGAACCCTCGGGTCGTGGAGCATGGCCGCTATGAGAGACACCTTCTGCCTCGTTCCAAAGCTGAGCGAACCTATCATCTCACCGAGGTAGCTCTCTATGCCAAAGGCCCTGACGAGCGTTTCAACGCGCTCCTGGAGTTCTTCCCTCGGGATACCCCTCACGCTCCCCACGAAGTTGAAGAACTCAACCGGTGTGAGGCTCTCGTAAAGAACCGGCGTTTCCGGAACGTAGCCGGTTATCCTTCTAACCTCAATGGGGTTCTTGTCAACATCAATGCCTCCAACAACGACGCGCCCGGAGGTAGGCTGCAGTATGCCCGCCAGAATCTTCATCGTCGTGCTCTTACCGCTCCCGTTCGGGCCGAGGAGGCCATAAATCTCGCCGTCGGCAACGGTGAAGGTTATTCCTTTAACGGCCATCGTCGAGCCGAAGCCCTTGGTGAGGTCCTCAACCTCGATCATTCTACCACCGATTGTGATAATCCAGGCGGATTAATAAAGTTTATCCTCTGAAGAGTGATTCATCAGAGGTATCCTTAAATAAAATGGCGCCGGAGTTGTACCAATCCAAACCCGTGTGTGGCGTTTCTTTTTCAGGCCAGGGTTTGGACTTGGAGGTGCGTGTATGAAAAAAACCTCAAGGATATTGGTTCTTGTTTTACTGAGCGCGTTAGTCATCATTGGGGGGTGCATTGGAAACACCCCTTCACCCACAGAGACCGGTTCCCAAACCGGCGAGAACAGCTGGGAAGGAGGAATAAGCGAGAGCACAACAACGGAGACCCAGGGGACAACCGAGACGGTGACCGAGACCGTAACCCAGACGGAAACCCAAACTCAAGCGGAGACCGGGACATCAACGGAAACGCCTGCCAACGAAAGCCTCCAGTTCGACGAGGACGGCAACGTCATCTGCGATGAGAACTCGGATCCGGACCTCGGCTGCGAGGCCGGTGAGAGGAACGAAAACGGGACGGGTATTGGCTTCCCGATCCTCAACGTCAACCTAACGCCCGCGATAATCCCAATTTACAGGCTTAACAGCAACCTGACCTACGCCGGCCCGCTGACGGGCATGGCGAGCGAGCCCAACGGCGAGATAGTGGAGTGGGTCTCGATACTGACCTCGTCCCGCGAGCCGGGGAAGAGCGTTGCCCTCACGATAAAGTTCGAGAGCGAGGAGCTGGCAAGGGAATACGTTCATATCAAAGAGCTGAGGGACCTCCAGGGTAGGGTGATAGCGTCCTACAGGCCTACAATCCTTAAGTTCGACACCGGCGAGGAGTTTGGCGAGAGATGGGAGCTCCACCTCTACCTGGGAAGCTTCACGCTCTACAGCGTTACCGGAGGCGGCCTCACCGAGGTCCAAAAGGGGAGCGTCGAGATAGATGGCTCAATTGTGAGGTTCACCGTCGAGAACTTCTCGGAGATATTCCCCGACACAGTCTTCATGCGCATAGAGGGCAACCCAGAGGATCCGAAGACCGGTCAGAGGTTCAGCTACCCCGAGACCGGGAAGTTCATCATAAAAGCAACCCTGGGGAGGATTGACTACTACGCCCCGGCCTACTACGGCGACGCCAAGAGCGGCGTAGCTTTGTACGCCGAGGTTCTCGGCGATGACGTGAAGTTCAGGCTCCAGTTCAAGGACGAGGAAACGTATGAGGACTTCATACCCGGCGACATGTTCATAGACAGCACCGACAACGGCGAGTTTGACTGGTACGCGGAGATAGGGTCGAGCCACTTCCAGCTCAAGGACAGCTCCGGGAGCGTTTACCGCGAGGGGGACGTCATCCGCGGGGAAACGGAGCTCGGCCCCTACGTGGAGTTCACGGTCGAGAACCTCTTCTCCATAATCCCGTGGAGGGAGTTCCGGTTCTGGTTCTCCAACCCCGTCCTAGAAAACCGCTTCCCGGCCGAGGGGAACCTCTGGTTCAACGCCACCAGCGGGCTGAGCATAGAGGAGGACGTTGATAGGTACATCGTTGTGGTGGTCGAGGACGTCTACATCAAGGGCAACAAGGACAAGGCCGAGGGGGAGATAAGCCTCGTCTCGTGGGCCTACGGCACGAACTACTACGAGAACCTCAATAAAATCGAGTACAGCCCCATCTACGTCTTCGGCTACCCGCTCAGGCTCTGGATCGAAGCTGATGACCACAGCAGGCTTCTATACCACGACAGGAACGCGGCAAGGCCGGACTGGCCCTTCACGAACGGCTACCCTGTCCTGGCGATGCCCCTCGACGAAGCCAAGAAGTATCAGATGATATTCGTCAAGACGACCGGCTGGGACAACGACGACCTCGGAACGTACGTCAAGCTCGGTGCAGGTTTCCTCCTCGATGCCGCGGTAGGCCTCGCGACGGGCGAGATATCGAGCCTCGTCGAGCACGGCTACACAGGGGCGATGCTCCTCCACCAGCTGGAGACCGGCGAGAGCGCCAGCTACTTCTGGGGCGAGGCTTTAGCGAACCTCTTCGGCGCACCGCCGGACAGGGTGGGCTACGACACGATATCCTTCGACCCGAGGAGGGACTACAGCGACGGCTACCTCGTCAGGTCGGTCTCGAAGGACGGCAACATGGTGGTCACCTACATCATCTACGAGGTCGACCTTCCAAGGGCGGCGCGCTACGCGAGGCTCGAGCTGTCGGTTGATGGACTGCTCTTCACGAAGGACACCGAGTGGGGCGACGACGAGTACTACGCCTTCTTCAGGGCCTCCACCGGTTTCACTCCTGGAAATGCCGAGGTCGATGACGCCCTCATAGGGGAGATCACGACGATGGTTCCAGAGGGAGTGGCCTACGCCTATCCAAAGCTCGACAGGAGCAGCGGAACGGTGGGCTTCTCGGTGGGGGACTTCTCCGACGGCAAGCTCGACCACGGGGTCATAAACGGGAACACCGTCAAGATAATCCCCTTCGGGCTCACCCTGGTCAATTTGAGCAGCATAAGGACGCCCTTCGTCTACGTCGAGTACGACGGCTGGGAGGAGGATTCCGGTAACTGGGGCAACGACGACGACCCGATGGGGACGTTCGGCATAACGCTCCTCCTCGACGGCGGGAACTTCCACTGGGACCCGTTCTCGGGAATCCCGAGAAGATCCTGGGGAGGGAAGGACTTCGACGTCTGCGGCGTCTCAGGCGGCTGTTCCACGGTGTACATGAGCGCCTACATAGGGCCCTGAGGCCCTCAACCTTTTCTTTCAAGGTGCGCCCTCTTCACCTCAAGAACCCCCGAATACTCCCACTCGCTCCACTTCTTCTCGACCTCGTCGAAAACTATCCTCGCCCTGAAGAACGGCGCATCCCTGACGAAGGTCTCGAACTCACCGCCTTCCCCTGCGACGTGGATTTTATACTTCTCGTGGAGCTTTACCAGCTCACCTAAGGCCTTCTCGTCTATCCTCCGTCCGAGCCAGCTCTCGTCAAGACCGTATGCTGAAACCCCGACTATCACAATGTCGAAAATCCCCACCAGCTCGCGCATATAATCTATTGGATCGCGGTGCCAGGCCGGGGCGAAGCTCTCGATTCCAAGCTCCTCCGCCACCCTATCGACTCTCTTCTTCTGGTACTCACTCGCCAGAGCTCCGGCAACGACTCCATCTATCCTCAGCCCCTCAAGGACGGCCTTCATGTCCTCTACCTCTCTCTCCTTCTCGCCGCTCGTGAAGCCCTTGACGAGGGGAATCCCTATGGCCCTCGCCTGGAGCTCGGTGAGGTGTATGTTCGGCACGTGGTACATGTAGCTGTCATCGCGCTCGCTGACCATCGAGACGAGGTATTTCACCTCAAAGCCCTGCCTCAGCGCCCAGTGGAGGGCGTAGTTGGAATCTTTACCGCCCGAATAGAGCACCGCGACACGCATTTTCACCACCGAAAACTTTAAATCACCTATGGTTAATTTAATCTCGGTTCTCCCGATTGATGCCACATCGAGGGACTTAAAAAGGTGATGTCAATGACCCCAGGGACGGCGGTGATTCTAGCGGCTGGCCTCGGCACGAGGATCGGGGGCAGGCCCAAGGGCCTCCTCAAGGTTGCGGGAAGGGAGATTCTCTATCGAACGATAGTACTACTCCAGAAAAACGGCATCAAACGCTTTGTAATCGTAACCAACGAGCGCTACGCCCCGCTTTACCAGGAGTTCATTGAAAGGCACGGCTTCAACGCCGAGCTGGTGGTAAACCCAGAGCCCGAGAGGGACAACGGCCACTCGCTCCACATGGCCAGAAACCGCGTCTCCGGGCGGTTTGTTCTGGTGATGAGCGACCACGTCTACAGCGAGGCCTTCATCGAGCGCGCTGTAAAGGGAGACGGCCTGATAGCGGACAGGAAACCGGGGTGGATTGACGTTGAAGAGGCCACAAAGGTCAAAATCAGGGACGGCAGGGTCGAGCGAATCGGAAAGGGGCTGAGAGAGTGGGACGCAATAGACACGGGCTTCTTCGTCCTCGATGAGGGCATCTTTGAGGTGACAGCCCGGCTTGAAGAAGAGCGGGACGGTGACTACCCGCTGAGTGAGGTCGTTGAGCGGGCTGGGCTTAGGGTGACTTTCGTTGACGGTCTCGGCTGGACCGACGTTGACACACCTGAGGAGCTGAAGAGAGCCAGAAGGATGCTCGTCTTCACAGCGGTGAAGGGAACGGGCGACGGCTTCATCAGCAGGCACATCAACAGGAAGATTTCGACGAGGGTCAGCTACTTCCTGGTGGAGAAGGCCACCCCAAACGAGATGACAGCCCTTACATTCGCCCTTGGAATCCTTTCGGCCTTTCTAACCCTCGTCAGCCTCCCTCTGGCCGGGATACTCTACCAGCTTAGCTCCATCCTCGACGGCGTTGACGGCGAGCTTGCCAGGGCACAGCTGAGGACGAGCAGGTTCGGCGGCTACATCGACTCCCTCCTCGACCGCTACGTTGACGGGGCTTTCTTAGCCCTGCTGGCCTATTCGACCCTAAGGGAGCCCCTCTGGTACCTCGTTGCCCTCCTGGCATTGCTTGGCTCTGTCATGGTCAGCTACTCGACCGAGAGGTTCAAGGCCGCCTTCTGCAGGGACGCCTACAGGGAAGTCCCCGCCCTGAGAAGGCTTCCCGGAAAGAGGGACGAGAGGGTCTTCATAACCATGCTGTTCCTGCTCTGGCCTTCGAACGTCTCGGTCAAGGCGCTCTTCCTCCTGATGGCCGTCTTGACAAACCCGAGGGTTATCCTGACGGCGTATTTAATTTCCCGAAAAGTTTTGCAGCCGAAAACTATTTAACTGTTGTAAAATATCTTAGAGCAACTGAGGAGGTGGAGAAAATGGTGAAGGTTGTCATACTCGGACAGGGCTACGTTGCCAGCATCTTCGCGAGCGGGCTTGAGAAGATAAAGGCAGGAAAGATGGAGCCCTACGGCGTCCCCCTTGCCGATGAGCTTCCAATCAAGATTAAGGACATCGAGATAGTCGGCTCCTACGACGTTGATGCCGGCAAGGTCGGAAAGGACCTCTACGATGTCGTCAAGGCCTACGATCCGGAGGCACCGGAGAGCCTCAGGGGGATAACCATAAGGAAGGGAATACACCTCGGGAGCCTCAGGAACCTCCCGCTTGAAGCTACCGGCCTCGAAGACGAGATGACCCTCAGCGAGGCGGTCGAGCACCTCGTGAACGAGTGGAAGGAGCTCGGTGCCGAGGTTTTCGTTAACGTCTGCACCACCGAGGCCTTCGTGCCCTTCGGGAGCAGGGAGGAGCTTGAGAAGGCCATCGAGGAGGACAACAGGGACAGGCTCACGGCAACGCAGGTTTACGCCTACGCGATAGCCCAGTACGCCAGGGAGGTCGGCGGCGCTGCCTTCGTCAACGCGATTCCGACGCTCATCGCCAACGACCCGGCGTTCGTCGAGCTCGCGAAGGAGAGCAACCTCGTTATCTTCGGCGACGACGGTGCCACCGGCGCAACCCCGCTCACCGCCGACATACTCAGCCACCTCGCCCAGAGGAACCGCTACGTCCTCGACATAGCCCAGTTCAACATCGGCGGAAACAACGACTTCCTGGCCCTCACCGACAAGGAGAGGAACAAGAGCAAGGAGTTCACCAAGAGCTCGGTTGTCAAGGAGCTTCTCGGCTACGACGCTCCGCACTACATCAAGCCCACCGGCTTCCTCGAGCCCCTCGGCGACAAGAAGTTCATAGCGATGCACATCGAGTACGTCAGCTTCAACGGCGCCCACGACGAGCTCGTCATCACCGGAAGGATAAACGACAGCCCGGCTTTAGCTGGCCTTCTCGTCGACCTCGCGAGGCTCGGAAAGATAGCGATTGAGAAGAAGGCCTTTGGAACCGTCTACGAGGTAAACGCCTTTTACATGAAGAACCCGGGACCGAAGGACAGGCCCAACATACCGCGCATCATAGCCCACGAGAAGATGCGCATCTGGGCCGGCCTCGAGCCCAGGTGGCTCTGATTCCCCTCTTCTTCCAACAAACCTTTTAATCCCATCAATCCTATTTCTTCCGGAGGGAAGCCGATGAGCTGGAAGAGGGGAGCCTATCCTGAGTTCACTCTTGAAGATGCCGTTGCGGTTCTTTTCATGCTTCAGAACCCGACGGGAAGAAAGGCTATATCAGAGGTTCTTGACCTCGGCGAAGGGAGCGTCAGGACGCTTTTGAAGAAACTTGCCGCCCTCGATGTCATAAGCTCCACCCAGCGCGGGCACTCTCTCAACGATAGCGGAATGAAGCTCCTTGAAAGGCTCTCGAAGCACTTCTCAGAGGTTCATAAGGTTGGGGAGGTCGATGGTTACCCAGCCCACGCCATTCTCGTGAAAAACCCGCCCGAATTCAAGAGCATCGAGCTCAGGGACGAGGCAGTAAGGTTCTTTGCAAAGGGAGCAATGATACTCGTTGTGAAGAACGGAGAGCCAGTTTTCCCCGAGGACGAAAGGCCGCTGAGCGAGACGATGCCCGGGCTTGCGGGGGAAATTAAAGGGGCGTTCAATCTGGAGGATAATGACCTCGTAGTGGTAACGTGGGCAGAGAAGGAAGCCGACGCCATGAAGAGCGCATATCACGTCGCCCTCACCCTGAAGGAGGGAGAACTGCCGGAGGAGATAAGGTCCCTCGTGAGGTGAAGCCATGAAGAGGCTCATACTTGCCCTTGACGTCTACGAACGTGAGAGGGCCCTGGAGATAGCGGAATGCACCGCTGACTACCTGTGGGCCGTGAAGGTGAACTGGCCGCTGATAATAGGCTCGGGTTTGGGCATCATCACCGAACTCAGGCAGGTGACCGGACTGCCGGTGATAGCAGATCTTAAGCTGGCCGATATTCCGAACACCAACAGGCTCATAGCGAGGAAAGTTTTTGACGCAGGGGCCGACTACATCATAGCCCACGGCTTCGTCGGAAGGGAGGGCGTCAATGCCATCATGGAGCTTGGGGAGACCATCATTGTCGTCGAGATGAGCCACCCGGGTGCAGAGGAATTTATCCAACCGGCGACGGATAAGCTGATCGAGCTCGCCAACGAGCTTGAGCCCTTCGGCGTTATAGCGCCGGCCACAAGGCCGGAGCGCGTTGCATACATACGCTCGAAGCTGAAACCCGGAATCAAAATCCTGACCCCCGGTGTTGGGGCACAGGGAGGAAAGGCAGGCGAAGTTTTAAAGGCCGGTGCCGATTACGTCATCGTGGGCCGCTCTATCTATGCGAGTGAGAATCCAAGGGAAGCCGCGAGAAATCTCCACCGGGAGATAGCGGGGGTGTGAAGATGGAGCTTAAGGTCAAGCACCCGCTCAGCAAGAAGGAAGTGAAGGAGATAATAAGGGAGATGAGTGAGATATTCGGCGAGGAGATAGCGGGGAAGATGCTGAACAAGAAGGACCGCGTCGAGGTGGCGGAGTTCGATAAGACAACCGAGATACTCCTCGTGAACGGTAAGCCGTTCTTCATACGGAGGAAGGGCCTCATCTTCCCGCTCGTCATAGCGCTCTACGAGCTTTCCAACGAGGAAGACCTGAGGAAGTGGCCGAGAAGGGTGGTGGTCGATGCCGGTGCGGTGCCCTTCATAATAAAGGGCGCCGACGTCATGGCGGCGGGGATAACCGACGCCGATGATGGCATAAGGGAGGGCGACTTCGTCTTCGTGGTTGAGGAGGACTACGGAAGACCGCTGGCGATAGGCATAGCACTCATGGACGGAAAGGCGATGAAGGAGAAGCCCAAGGGAAAGGCTGTGAAGAACATACACCACGCAAAGGACAGGATCTGGGAGCTGACGGTGGGCTGAGATGGGAGAAGGGCGGGTGGAGCGGAGAATCCGCGTTCTGGTGGGGGGCGTCTTCGACCTCCTCCATGTCGGTCACATTCACTTTTTGAGGCAGGCTAAGGAGCTGGGCGACGAGCTTATAGTGATAGTCTCCCACGACGACACGGTCAGGAGAAGGAAGGGGAGGGAACCTGTCAATCCCGCTGAGGACAGGGCGGAGCTGTTGAGGGCTATAAAGTACGTGGACGAGGTCTACATCGGCTCCCCCGGAGGGATAGACTACGAGCTGGTGAGGAGGATAAACCCCGACATAGTGGCCATAGGCCCCGACCAAGACTTCAACTGCGAGAGGCTCAAGGAGGCACTCAGACAACACGGCATCGACGCGGAGGTAATAAGGATACCCTACCTCTACAAGAGCGACAGGGCGAAGACGAGCAAGATAATAAGAAGAATAGTCGAGGCCTACTGCGACTAGCCTCAACCCGGGCCGGGAGTTGGGGCGTGATTTTAGCGGGTTATTTCAACCGTGGGTCCCAATCAACATCAGAGCTTGAACTTCTCTATGTAGTCCCTAAGGAAGTCGGGGTCTTCTCTCTTCACGGCGCTGAGGAGTTCCTCGAACTTTTTCTCCCCCAGGGCAAGGCGGAGGTAGTAGTAAAGATTGACCGCGTCCTCTACGATAGCGCTCTGCCTCCTGCCCTCCTCCCCATAGAGCTCAATGAGCTTCCTGTTCATGTCCCTGCTTATGTAAAGGGTCTTCTGCATCTTCTCCTTCTTCAGCTCGGCCGATCTTGAAGGAGCCTTATCCTCCCTCTTTCGAGGCTTCGACGGCCGGGTGAGCTCATTGACGGAACCATCGAAGAGCTTTGGGATTTTATCCTTCGACAATCTCAACCACCTCGCGGGCGAGCTTTTTGAAGGCCCTGGCGGCCCGTCCATCACCCTCAAACTCGAATATGCTCATGCCCTGGCTCTGGGCCTTCTCCAGAGCTATCGCCTTTGGAATCGTCGTCAGAATGGGCGCGTCGGGGTAGGTCTCCCTGAGCTCCTTGAGGCGCATCTTCGGAACCTTGGTCTGACGGGTGAACTTGTTGGGAACCAGGCCAAGGAGTTTAAGGTTCTCGTTAGTTTCCTGACGTATCATACGCATCAAATTGAACATCAGCTGCATTCCTATGACGCCAAAGTAGCTCAGTTCTAGGGGAATGAGAACGTAATCTGAGGCAGTCAGTGAGTTCACAAGGAATATCCCCATGCTCGGAGGGTTGTCTATCAGAACGTAGTCGTAATCTGGAAGGACGGGCAGTAGGGCCTTTTCGAGCCTTCTCTCGCGGTTGTAGGCGTTGATTATCTCTATTTCCTTGGCCGAAAGGTTGAGATGGCTCGGTACCAGGTGCAGATTCTCCCTGACCTCAACTATCGTATCCTCGATGTCGCTCTCCCTTGTCATGAGGGTTCCAACGTTGCTGTTGCCGTACTGAAGGACGTCCATTCCGATCAGACCGAACGTGAGGTTGAACTGGGGGTCAATGTCCACCACCAGGACCTTCCTGCCCATCGCCGAGAGGGCATAGGCAAGGTTCATCGTCAAGGTGGTCTTTCCAACGCCGCCTTTCTGGTTGGCTACGCTAATAACCACTGCCATAGAATCACCCGCTAAATGGTAAAGGGGAAAATCAGGCGATGTCAATGAAGTCTTCGAGAACCCTTTTCGCGTAGGGTGGGAGTTCTCTTCCCTTCTTCTCGGGTTTACCGGATATCGCGTTGAAGATTCTATCAAAATCTCCGTCCTTGGATTTGAACGGCTTGACCGGCTCGGGGGCTATTATGTTGTCCTTCATCGACGAGCCAACCTGGAGGGCGTGTTCGCCACCGAGTATGTGGGGGGACTTAACGCCGGTCATTATGACCATTGCCCTTACCACTTTACCCATATCCTCGTCTATCCTTGCACCCCACTTGATTTCGCTCTTCTCGCCAAGCTTCTCGTAGACGATGTTCATGGCGTCGTTTATCTCACCGAGGCTCACGTCTGGTCCGACTGTGAAGTGAACCAGGGCCCTGTCGCCGCTTCCGTACTCAACCTCGAGCATCTTGTTTTCGAGCGCGTTCTTGACCGCATCGACCGCCCTGTTGCTTGAGTCGCTCTCGCCTATTCCTATCAAGGCCGCACCGCCGTTGTGCATGACGCTGTAAACGTCGGCAAAGTCGATGTTAACCATGGACGGGAGCTTTATCGTCTCGGTGATGCCCTTGACCATTCTGGCTATTATCTCGTCGGCGAAGCGGAAGGCGGCGTTTATTGGAAGCTTCGGGACGAGCTTGAGGAGCTTGTCGTTCTCGATGATGATGACCGTGTCCGAGTAGTACATGAGGGCCTTTATACCAGCCTTGGCCTTCTCGATCCTGATCTTGCCCTCGTTCTTGAACGGGTAGGTTACAACGCTGACGACGAGCGGTTCCCTAAAGCGACCGTTGTGCCTGGCACGCTCCTTTATGACCTTCGCAACAACCGGAGCAGCGCCCGTACCGGTGCCGTTACCCATACCAGCGGTTATGAACACAAGATCGGCGTCACCGATGGTCTCGGCAATCTCGTGGGCGCTCGCCTCGGCGGCGCGGTAGCCAACCTCGGGGTTTCCACCGGAACCCTTACCCTGGGTTATTTCCTTGCCGAGGAGAAGCTTTTTATGGGCTTTCGTCCTGGCAAGGTGCTGGGCGTCAGTGTTCATTGCTATAAGCTCAGCACCCTGAACACCGAGCTCAAAGAGTCTGGTTATCGTGTTATTGCCAGAGCCGCCAACGCCAACTATGACTATCTTTATGAGATCCTCAAGGTTCTCGTCGGAGAATCCCTCCATCTGAGGCGCCCTGGGTCCCTCATCGAGATCCAGCTTGATTCCGGCCTGTTCCAACAGCTTGAATACCATATGCCCCAACCCCCCAAACTTGGACTGATCAGCAGCAATTTGATTTAACCGTTGATTGAAGCGGCTTATTTCAGGACGTAATCTGGAGTTGAACGCTCCTCGATCTCAAGCTGATAGAGTTCCTTCTTCAAAAGCTCGCGTATAGCTTCCCTGATAATCTCGCTCCTGTTGGGATATACACCCTTCCTGACGAGCTGATCCATGGCGTTTATCAGTCCCTGAGGGAGCTGTACACTGATGATACGCATTTTGGTCATCTCTGCACCACCTAGTTCAGCAAGCCGCTGAAATAAATAGTGGTTTAATTAGTTAAATACTTTGCGCTTGCTTGATATTATCAAAATAATATGATTCTCAAAAAATTTTTGAAAGAATCTAAAGTAGCAAAAAATACAACAACTCAAACGCCCGAGAGACCCAGAAAGGGTTTTAACGCCAAAGTTTCCAGCTGGCACGGGGTGAACAGATGAGAGGGATAACCGACAATCTCCACATCGCCCGGGTACTGGTCAAAAACGTTGAGAAGTTGATACCAAAGATAGGTGGCGACTTTCAAGTTGTAAAGGCAGACTGCTGGGAACAAGTGGCCTTCGCGGCACTCCTGGCAATGCGCTCGTTTGAAAGGGGCACCAACCACGCCAAAACCCTTGGAGGAGAGATGCTGCTCCGCCTGGCTGGAACGCTCCAGATAAAGGACGCGATAAAGAACCACGGGGCAGGGGAGGGTGAGAACTACCTCGTAGTCTTCGGCAGCGGGGAGAGAGCCAAGGAAATTCTTGCGGAGCTGGGTCTGGAGGAGCTGCCTCTCATCGACTGCAACAAGGAAAAATCGAAAAGATTTTTCGAAAAAGCCGCGCTCGTTGAAGTTTTATAGACAAACAATGGCCATTTCTGTGCTTTGTGTCGGATAGGTTTATAAAATCCCGCCATTACTTTCGAACTGCCTGAGGTGATGCTCCCATGAGATACAAAAAGCGCAAATACTTCCTCGCCGGCAGAATAAACCTTATTCAGCGCTCGAAAATCAGGGAACTCTTCGAAAAAGCCAAGAAGATGGAGAACGTAATATCCCTGGGGATAGGCGAACCCGATTTTGACACCCCCCAGGTCATAAAGGAAGCCGCCAAACAGGCCCTCGACGAGGGTTATACGCACTACACCCCCAACGCCGGAATCCCCGAGTTCCGCGAGGCCATAGCCGAGTACTACAAGACACACTACAAGGTTGATGTTTCTCCCGAGGATATAATCGTCACCGCCGGCGCTTACGAGGCAACCTATCTCGCATTCCAGACCCTCCTGGAGCAGGACGATGATGTAATCATTCCCGACCCCGCTTTCGTCTGCTATGTCGAGGACGCCAAGATATCTGAGGCGGGCATCATAAGGATCCCCCTCCGTGAAGAAAGAGAGTTCCAGCTCGATCCGGACGAGCTGGTCGAGGCCATTACAAAGCGCACCAGAATGCTCGTCATAAACTATCCCAACAATCCGACGGGTGCCGTCCTCAAGAAGAAGACCGTCAAGGCGATAGCTGACATAGCCGAGGACTACAACCTCTACATTCTCAGCGACGAGCCCTACGAGCACTTCCTCTACGAAGGAGCTAAGCACTACCCGATGATAAAGTACGCCCCGCACAACACGATTCTGGCGAACAGCTTCTCCAAGACCTTTGCCATGACCGGCTGGAGACTGGGCTTCACCATCGCCCCGACCCAGGTCATAAGGGACATGATAAAGCTCCACGCCTACGTCATCGGCAACGTGACGTCCTTCATTCAGATAGCGGGAATTACGGCCCTTCGCGACAAGCGCAGCTGGGAAGCTGTCGAGGCCATGCGCCAGACCTACGCCGAGAGGAGGCGGCTCGTCCTCAAGTACCTCAACAAGATGCCCCACATAACCCCCTTCAGACCCAAGGGCGCCTTCTACATCTGGGCCAAGATTGATCCCGAGCTTGAGATGAGCAGCGAAGACTTCGCGGAGTGGCTCCTCGACAACGCCAGGGTGGTGGTGATCCCGGGAACCGCTTTCGGAAAGGCCGGAGAGGGCTGGATAAGGATAAGCTACGCCACCAAGAAGAGCCAGCTTAAAGAGGCCATGGAGAGAATGCACGAGGCCCTTTCAAAGCTCTGAGGGAGGTCCGATGGACGGAATTCTCGCCATCTTCTTCGCAATCTTTCTGGCGGAGCTCGGTGACAAAACCCAGCTGGCAACGATGGCCTTCGCGGCCAAGTACGGCTGGAAAACGGCTTTCATAGGTGCCGTTCTGGGCTTGGCCGCCGTGAACCTCATCGGCGCGGTTCTCGGCGACAAGCTCGGGGACTTCATTCCCCTCGAACTCGTTCACAAGTTCGCAGGGGCGCTCTTCATAGTTTTCGGAGTGCTCATGATATTCGGAAAGCTTTAGGAGGGATAGAGATGGACAGGAGATGGAGGTCGGTACTGCTCGACACCCTCGTGATGACCGCCGGCTTCGGAACGCTCACCATGATGGCCGTCGCCAAGCCGGACGTCATAGCGCACTTCGGCATCGACGATAACGCCTACGAGTGGCAGCACATCGCTTACGTCTTCGGTCTTTTCATAGCCTTCCTCCTTGGTCATACCAGAATATACGAGGGAAGCTTCAAGAGGAGCGTCGCCATAGCGCTCAGCTGGGCGGCGATAGCGCAGGCCCTCATTCCCCTTGCCCCCAACTGGTACGTCGTGGTGTTCCTCAGGTTCATTCAGGGTTTCGTGGTCACGCTCGTGCCGCTCTTCAGCACTCAGATAGCTCACTTCTTCGTGGCTGAGAGACCGTTCGCTAAAGGAATAGTCCTCTCGGGCATCTTCTGGGGGGGAGTTTTCGGAAGCATGAGCGCCAAGTACGCGGTGGCGAGCTTCGGCTGGAAGGGCGGTTTCTGGGTAACCGTCATCATAATGTACGCCGTCCTCGCCCTCTGGTGGGTTCTTACAGAGGACTTCGAGATAATCCACAGGAGCGAGGGCGAGGCGAGGATAAACGTCTGGAAAATGCCCTTCACCTGGGTTCTCGGCTTCACCTTCTTCCCTGCCCTGTGGGTCATCTTCACGATAATCGGATTCTCCGCGTCCCTTGGTTACAGCATGGGCTGGACCAAGGAGCACGTGGCAACGCTGAGCACCAGCTTAAACGTCTCTAAGGCCCTCTGGAGCATCGGAATGGGCTACGTCGGCTACATGCTGTCGAGGAAGAACCCGAGCGCCAAGGGCCTCTTCAGGGCCATCGTCCAGGTGATGATATTTTCCTACGCGGTCGCCTTCATCGGACTGCTGGTATACGGAAAGGCCATGCTGGCGGGGAACTACACCCTTGCCCTCGCCTCGGTCGTCCTCATCGGCGCCCTCCAGGGAACAGGACCGGCCTTCTGGACGAGCGCTCCGGCAACCTATCCAAAGAGCATCTTTCCCAAGGCCAGCTTCGCCCTCGGCCTAATCTCCAACTCCGCCAACGCCATAGCCCCGACCGTCACCGAGATTCTCGCCAGGCAGGGAACCGGGCTGGCCCTGGCCGAACTGGCCCTGATGCCGATCCTCGGAATCCTCACCCTCCTGGCCGTTTCCAGAATGAGGCTCCCCGTGGAGGAGCTGGGCGATGCAGCCTAAACCCATCGTGGTCTCCTTCTTTACCCTCCTTGCCTTCTTTTTCTATGGCATAGCGGCCATTAGTGGGGGGGAAACCACCAACCTCATCGGCTACTCGATAATCGGGACGATACACCTGGCCTTTGCCCTCGGCCTCTGGAGGGGCTTGGAAATCTTCGTGAACCTCTCCGCTTATCTGGCGCTCCTCGATATGCTCTTCGGCCTGCTGTGGATCATGGTAGGCCTTTCCTTCCCCGCGGCAACGCTGACCCTCCTCTCCGCACTGGCGCTTTTCATACTGATGGACGAGGACGTGAGGAGCGAGCTCAAAATGCCGTGAGCAAGCTTTGCTCCCACAAAGCTTGACCAAAAAGGTATAACTGTCCAAAATAGAAAGTCAAAAGTCAGCATGCTTCTTCAAAATGTGTATTTTAAGAGGGTTTTGTACCCCCGACGGAGTAATTCAACAAGGTTTACTTCAGGACAGCGCCCGAAGGGCGCTAAGGAGAAGAAAACCCCAACCAAAACAAGCGAGTTAATGACAAACCCCTAACTAACTTGCATGTTCTGACAAGGCATGCTAGCTTTGATGAAACTTTGCTCAGAAACGTTTCTGGTGCGGGGGCGGGGATTTGAACCCCGGAACCCCTGCGGGACGGGACCCTAAATCCCGCGCCTTTGGCCAGGCTCGGCAACCCCCGCGCGGATTGAACTTCTCCCCGGCGCTTTAAAAACTTTGAGGGGAAAGGCTTATAAGGATGTAAAGGAAGCTTTACGTAAAGGAAACTTTACATGGTGATGTGAATGAGCCTGAAATACGAAGGCCTGCGCGCAGGTTTAATAGCCGGGATAATTATCGGCCTTGCATACTCCACCAAATCTGGAAGGGCATCCCTAGCGGTGGGAATATTCCTTCTAGGCGTTCTGCTGGCATACGCTCTGAACTGGTACTACAACTCAAGGGTGGAGAAGGTAGAGGACGAGAGAACCGAGCTGATAAGTACCAAGAGTACAGGAAACGCGTTCGCCGTGATGAGTATCCTCCTCTTTGCCGAGTACCTCTGGGAGTACTCCAAAGGGAACACCGAAATTGCCATGAAGCTCCTGATTCCACTCGCGCTAGGTGCAATTGTCCTCCTAATATCACAGTACCGCTACGAAAGGGTGATGTGAATGAACGAGCTCGCCTTGGTCTCGTTGATTGCCCTGATTGGAGGCGGGCTCTTCGGGTACTTCATGACCAGGACGACAGTGAACAACATCGGCTTTCCCCTCGATGAGAGGGCCGAAGAGATAGCCAAAATCTCCGCCATGCGGACGCTGGAGCTGGTTCTGCTCGTAACCGTGATTTCGCTGTACTACTGCGCATTCTTTATCCGAGACGAGAGGTGCGCCAATTTCATGGTATTGATATTCGCGACAATATTTTTTGGCAACTTGGCATTCAGGGCTTATTACTCGAGGAAACTGTGAGGGATTCGAATGAAAAACCGTCTCCGCGAGCTCAGGGAGGAGGTGGGCATAACCCAGGAGGAGCTGGCGAGGGCTTTGGGCGTCACCAGACAGACAATAATAGCCATCGAGAAGGGCCGCTACGATCCGTCGCTTAGGCTGGCCTTCAAAATCGCCCGATTTTTCAACAAACCGATTGAAGAAATCTTTATCTACGAGGAAGATTAAGGATAATGGGGGACCTTGAATGCCCATGGTTGAAGTTCTGAACCTCGAGAAGGACTACGGAAAGGTAAAGGCCCTCAAAGGGATAAGCTTCTCCGTCAATGAAGGTGAAATATTCGGCCTGATCGGGCCGAACGGGGCCGGAAAGAGCACGACGCTCAAGATACTCTCGACGCTCCTCAAACCCACGGGAGGAACCGCGAGGATAGCCGGCCACGACGTCGTGAAAGAGGCGGAGAAGGTAAGGGGACTGATAAGCTACCTGCCTGAAGAGGCCGGAGCATACAAAAACCTCACCGGCTACGAGTACCTTCAGTTCATGGCGAAGTTGTACGCGAAGGACGAGGAAAAAGCAAAGAAGATGCTCGAGCTCGGCGTCGAGCTTAGCGGACTTGGGGAAAGGCTTCACGACAAGGTGGCGACTTACTCCAAGGGAATGGCGAGGAAGCTGCTCATAGCCAGGGCACTTATGGTGAAGCCCAAACTCGCGATACTCGACGAACCAGCGAGCGGGTTGGACATAGTGAACGCCTACTCGATACGTCAGATGATAAGGCGCTTCGCCCGCGAGGAAGGGGTAACGTTTCTCCTCTCGAGCCACAACATGCTGGAGGTTGAGTACCTCTGCCACAGGGTGGCGCTGATAAACAAAGGACAGATAGTTGATGTAGGCACCCCCAAAGAGCTGAAGGACAAGTACGGAGCGGAGAACCTCGAGGAGGTCTTCATGACTGCCGTTGGGAAGAAAATCAGTGAGCCCATAGGAGGTGAGGGGGCTTGAGCGACTTCTGGGTAATGGCGATGAAGGAGCTCAAAAACCTGTTCAGGGACAAGAAGCTCGTCTTTGGCCTGGTAGTCGTCCCGCTTATCCTTCTTCCAGTGATGGGAAAGGCCGTCAGTGTGGGAATGGAGCAGGCCCAGGGCGAGACTCACGTGGCTATAGTGAACTTCGACGACGGAAAGTACGGTGCGCTCCTGATAAAGGCGCTGGAAATAGCCCCCAACGTGACGGTAACGGTGGTGAACGCCACTTCCCTCGATGAGGCAATTCAACAGGCGGTACAGAACGAGCAGAACGTCCTAGTGGTAATACCTCCGGACTTCACGGCAAAGCTCCAGGCCAACGAGACGGCCACGGTGGAGATATACGGAATCTTCATGAGCATAAGCACGGGCATAAAGGAAAGCGTCAGCGAGGGAAGGATAAACGCCGTCCTGCAGGTCCTCAGCGAGAGCATAGCCAAAATAAAGGTGAAGAACCTCGGCGCTAACAATCCGGACGCGATACTCCAGCCGATACGAACCGAGAGCAGGTCGGTAATAAACGGCAACGTAGTGGACGTGTCTCCCACCGTCGTCTCGGGGGTCATAGCGGCGCAGGCCTTCACGATACCGCTAATAGTCTTCATGATGGTCATGATAACCTCTCAGATGGCGGCAGGAGCGATAGCGAGTGAGAAGGAGAACAAAACACTGGAAACCCTGCTCACCCTCCCGGTTCCCAGAACCCACATCGTGGCAGCCAAGATCTTCGGGACCGCGATGATGGGTCTCGCGGCGGCGGTAGCTTATATGGTCGGAATGAAGTACTACATGGGCTCCTTCGGTATAGGTTCGAGCGGGGTGAGCCTTGAGGATTTGGGCCTCGTGGTAACTCCAACGGGCGCGGCAATGTTTGCACTCGTCGTGTTCCTGACGATAATAATAGCCCTCAGCCTGGCGATGATAGTGGCGACCTTCGCGGAGGACGTTCAGAGCGCGACCACGTTGGTGAGCGCGGTGATCCTTCCGCTGGCCTTCCCGGCGTTCCTGCTGATGTACACTGACATCAACGACATGCCAACTCTAGTTAAGTACACCCTGCTGGCAATACCCTTCACCCACCCTGTCATCGACTACCGCTACGCCCTGCTGAGCAGCTACAAGCCTCTGGTGGCAAGCGTGCTCTACCTGACCATCATAGCGGCGGCAATACTCTACGCGACCGCGAGAGTCTTTTCCTCGGAGAGAATCCTGACGGCCCAGATAAGCTGGGGAAGGAGGAAGAAAAAGCAGGGATAACCCCTTCTACCTTTTATTGAACCGCCGTTATAGCTTCTCAATCACGACGACAGGACGGCCGTTAAGAACGGTTGAGGCTACTATGACCTTGTCGCCACCCTTGACGCCGATTGCTTCCAGCTCTTTCGTTACGGCGAGGAACGTCCTCCCGTTACTGGTTGTTACTGTTCTCACCTTCCAGTTGCCCTCACCGTAGAGGCCGTTGAGCTCTTCCCCGCGCTCCACGATTTTTTTAAGGGTTTCCAGGTCTTTCATAGTAACGCACCCCTCAGCATTTGTACGGGACACCCCCATTAATAGCCCATTGATTACCACTAAATGTTAAATAAAAAGTTTTTGCATGTTGAAAATTTGAAAACCCACAAATCCAAGGGAACCAAAAGAGATGTGGCAGTCCTATTCTATCGGCACGCCGTCCTTCGTCCTCGGTGCGAGCCATTTCATGAGCTTCTTGGGATTCTTGGTTCTGATGACTATCGTTATCGGGCCAAGCGGTGATTCCTCGTTGAAGTTCACAACTCCCGCGTAAGCCGCCTGCTTGTTCACCTTGACGATTATTTCCTCGCCGAAGTAGCCCTCCTCCAGGAAGGAGCGCGCAGTGTCTAGTATCGCCTGCCCGCGGAAGAGCTCGTAGAGCCTGCTTAACGCTTTTCTGCTCCCCGTCTTTCCGGTCAGAATAATGTAGTCGCCCCTATCAAAGGCCTCGAACTCCAAATCGGGGACGAGGTTCAGCATGGCCTTCTTGACCTTCTCGATGTCCTCTGTGGGGTAAACGTGGGCCTCGACCTCGACCTCTTCAAAGAGTTCCTCTGTCATTTTTCCCACCCGGGATAAGCTCGAAAGAAAGCTTATAAACCCAACCACAGAATTAGTTAGGGTGCCCTAAAGATGTTAGATGGGTTCATAACCGGTCTCGCGGAGTGGATACTCGAAGTCTCGAACGGTGAAATAATGTGGGTGGCCTTCTACGCCGGCCTGTTCGTTGCTCTGATGACCTCCCTCGGCGCGATGGTGGCCATATTCGCGAAGCGTCTCCCCGAGGGCGGCGTCGATTTCTCCCTCGCCTTCGCGGCGGGGGTCATGATAGTCGCTTCCTTCACATCGCTGATTCTCCCGGCGATAGAAAGCACCGGCTCGTTCACCCCTGCGGGAGTGGGTATAGCGCTCGGCATAGCCCTCATCTACCTGATAGACCGTCTCCTCCCCCATGAGCATCTGGTAAAGGGCTACGAGGGGCCAAAGTCGATGAAGGACAGGTTGAGGAAGGTCTGGCTCCTGGTCATAGCGGTCATAATCCACAACCTTCCCGAGGGAATGGCCGTCGGAACGTCCCTGGTCTACAACCTGGAGGTGGGTCTCGTTACCACCATAGCCATCGGGATCCAGGACTTCCCGAAGGGCACCGTGGTCTCCCTTCCCCTGGCAACGCTCCAGAGGAAGCGCCTTCAGCCGATAGCGATGGGAGTGCTGAGCGGCTTCGCTGAGATGGCCATGGTACTCCTCGGGGCCTACTTCTTCACTCTCTTCAGCTGGCTACTCCCCTACGGCCTCGGTTTAGCAGGGGGAGCGATGCTCTACGTGACGGTCAAGGAGATGATACCTGAGATATACAGGGGAGAAAAGAACGAGACCCTCGCAAGCCTGGGCTTCTTCGCGGGTTTCTACGTTATGCTCTTCCTCGACTCAATGCTCGGCTAGGATCTTGTCAACGAGCTCCCGCACCCTCTTCTCGTACTCCTCCCGGGAGCAGTCGTTTACCACCATGTGGTCTGCCATCGCTATGACGTTCCCTATGCCGAACTTCAGCTCCTTCCAGTCGCGCTCCTCGAAGTCCTCCCAAGTTTGAGGGTCGTCGTGTCTTCCCCTAGCCCTGAGCCTCTCGAAGCGGAGCATAGGGGGAGTGTGGACGGCAATTATCAATATCTTCTCCCCGGGGAAGGCGCCCCTGAAGGTCCCAACCTCGTCCAGAGAGCGGACGCCGTCGATGACCACTATAGGACTCTCCCTGAGCAGCTCCCTCACCTTCTCGACGGCAAGCTTTGCAACGGCGTTCTGACCGAGCTCCTGTCTAAGCCTTATGCTCACCTTGGCCACGTTCTCCTTGGTAAGCTCAAGGCCGCGCTTCACGGTCTCTTCCCTCACGACGTCGCCCATAGAAACGCTTGGAAAACCTCTCCTCTCGAACTCGTGAACAATCTTGCTCTTTCCTGAACCGGGCATTCCTGTCACGATGATTATCATAGTGCCCACGCCCGAGTAAAATGGGGGGATTTAAAAAGATTGACCTCACTTCAGGAAGGCATCTAAAGTACCCCTCTTCTTTCTCCCGGACCTTTTGGTGGCCCCCTTGATTTCCCCAGGCATCTCAACTCCGAAATACCTAAAAAGTCCCTCCACCACTTTTATTCCTATGCCCTCCACCTCGAGGAGATCCTTCACCTTGGCGCGCATTATGTCCTCCTGGCTCCTGAAGCCCGCGTTGTATAGCGCCCTGGCCCTCTTCCTCCCGATGTTCGGGAGCTTAACCAGCTCGAGGAGCTCTTCTCTAACGCCGTGGCGCAGGCGGAGGTGGAGGTCGCGGAGGTACTGGAGAACCTCCGCCTTCGGCTCGAAGAGCCTGTAGAGCTCTATGAGCGAGTACATCAGCCAGTCAGCCAGCTCGAGAATTCTGTAGAGGTCGCCGGGGTCTATGGAGTAGGTCTCGTAAATCCTCGCCTCAGGAACCTCGTTAATCCAGTCGAGGAGGACTTTGGCAGTTTTCACCTGCCCGAGAAAGCCCTGAAAGCGGGAGTCCTCGTAGTAGGGTATGCTCGCGTAGAGCTCCCCCTCAAGCTCGTAAGCTAAGTCGAGGTAGTCCTCCATCTCGCGCCTCCTGGCGGTAAGCGTGGCCATGTCCGGGGTTGAGGCTATCAGCTGGAAGATTCCGAAGGGGTTGGGGTTCCTCTCGATGGCCGGAAAGGTGTCCCTGAACTTCTTGGCCGTCAGCGGGTCGATGTAGAGCTGGGAGGTTCTTTTGCCGAAGGGAAGCGGCATGAAGTTGTCTTCGAGGTCCAGATCAACGAACTCGTTCTCTATCAGGAAGTAGACAACTTCTTTCGCCTTGTATTCGAGGGAGCTTAAATCCTTCCTCTGGTGGGCGTAGAAGGTCCTCTCGAGGAAGCTTATCAGCTCCCTGAAGCTTGAAACACCGAAGTTCGTTATTAAAGCCAGAACCTGACTCCTGAAGGCCTGCTCGTTGGCGAGCATCGAGAAGAGCTTCTCCGGCCTTCCGCGAATGTAGCGCTCCATCAGCTTGCCAGGTTCCTCGGTTCTGGCAACTATTATAGCCTCTCCAAATTTATCGTACCTTGGCCTTCCAGCCCTTCCCATCATCTGCTGTATCTCGAGGACCGGAATATCTACCCAGCCGAAGTTGGAGTAGCGCTTGGTGTCGCGGATTATTACTCTGAATGAGGGTAAATTCACACCCGCACTCAAGGTCGGCGTCGCCGTTATTACCTTAATCAGCCCTTCGCGGAAGGCGTCCTCTATCAAAGTCCTCTCGGCTCGGCTTAATCCCGCGTGGTGGAAGGCGACGCCTCCTTTCAAGGCCCTCTTAAGCTTTTCACTCGTGGGGTTGTCCTCCAGCTCGGAGGCCAGCCTCTCCAAGGCCCTCTTCTCGGGTTTGGTGAGATAGCCCGAGACGAGTTTTGAGAGTGCCAGCGCCTCCTTCTCGGCACTCCTTCTGGTGTTGACGAAAACCAGCGCGCCCTTGCCTCTCTTCACCGCGTCCGTCACCAGGGAGTACCAGTTCTCGGGGTATCTCTCAACCTTCCCGTCCTCCCAGACGAGCGTCCCGAGGTGAAAAATCCCCTTCCTGAGCTGAACCGGACGCCAGTCGCTCATAACCAGTGCGGCATCGAGCCACTCCGCCAGCTCCTCCGCGTTGCCGACGGTGGCGCTTAAAGCTAAAATCTGGGCCTTTCCAAGCATGTGGGTTAAAATCATCTCCAGCGTAGCTCCTCTGTCGTAGGAGCCTATTAGGTGAACCTCATCTGCAACGACGAGCTTTACCTCATCGATCCACCTTGCCCCGTGCCTCAAAAGGGAGTCGAACTTCTCGGCGGTGGCGACTATTATGTCGTACCTCCCGAGCCACTCGTCGGTGGAGTCGTAGTCGCCCGTGGTCGCGGCAACCCTGAGGCCCAGCTTTTCCCACTCTTTAAATTCCCGGTACTTTTCCTCAGCTAAGGCCTTCAGCGGGACGAGGTAGACCGCCTTACCTCCCTCGCGGAGGAGCTTGTTGACCATGACTATCTCGCTCACCAGCGTCTTCCCGCTCGCGGTCGGGATCGCCAGGACTAGGTTCCTGCCTTTCAAAACACCGCTCTTCAAGGCTTCCGCCTGCGGCGGGTAGAGCTCCTCGATGCCCCTCTCGAGTACTACCTTCTTCACCCTCTCATCGACGGGAAGCTCCTCAACCCTCATGTTCCTCAGCTCCTCCACTATTCGGCCGGCGGTTTTATATGCTTATCCCACCAACTACCCTGGGGTCGGTTATGAAGGTCGGGGTTCCGTACGTGCTATTCGAGACCAGGGCGGGAAGGTACGGGGTAGATGCGTACTTTTCCATGAGGGTCGAGAGGGTTGAAAGACGGGCTACCCTGATAAGGAAGGCTGAGGATTTGAGCCCCGTTGATGAAAGGCCACCCCTGGCCCTCCTGGAAACGGATTCCCTGGAAGGCTACCTCAGAGCGCTCTTCGAGACCCTCTATGCATTGAGCGGCGAGAGCTTCAACAAGAGGGCCAGGCACATGAGACGCTGGAACATCTGGAGGATAATCGGAATACCCACTGGCCATCAGCGGCACATCGAGCGCGATGAACGGCTGGCGAAGAGGAACAGGGAAGCCCTGCTTGCACTCTCGATACTGCGGAAGGTGCTCGGGGTGAAGGGTCCCTCCGAGTTGGAGGGAGCGAAAATAGTCCCCCTCGGCTATGCGGTTTTCGAACTCGAGGTGAAGGGTGGGGAAGTGGGCGACCCGGTTTACAGGGAGCTCTTCCGCGTTGATTATGGCGCGGCTATGGCCCTATCCCGGCTGATAATAGAGGAGAAAAAAGGGCTCAGGCCTTAGCGTAGAGCCAGCAGGCGACGTAGTGGTCCCTCTCCACCTCGACGAGAGGAGGCTCCTTCGCGTCGCAGAGGCCGGCCTTGGCGAAGGGGCACCTCGGGTGGAAGCGGCAGCCCCTGGGCGGATTTATCGGGCTTGGCGGCTCTCCTTCAACCTTCATGCGCTCCTCCTTGAGCTCCCTGGCCAGGTCAGGGTCGGGAACGGGAATGGCCGACAGCAGGAACTTGGTGTAGGGGTGGAGGGGATTCTCGAATATCTTCTCCGCCGGACCGACCTCCACGAGCTTTCCGAGGTACATCACTCCCATTCTGTGGCTCATGTACTTAACGACTCCAAGGTCGTGGCTTATGAAGAGGTAGGTGAAGCCGTACTGCCTCTGGAGGTCCTTCAGCGTGTTGAGAATGTTGGCCTGAACCGAGACGTCGAGCGCTGA
Source organism: Thermococcus cleftensis (assembly GCF_000265525.1). Classification (NCBI taxonomy): domain Archaea; kingdom Methanobacteriati; phylum Methanobacteriota; class Thermococci; order Thermococcales; family Thermococcaceae; genus Thermococcus; species Thermococcus cleftensis. The sequence goes on along the minus strand of NC_018015.1, from coordinate 1,401,275 downwards.
GGTCGGCTCGTCGAGGACTATGAACTCCGGCCTGAGCGCGAGGAGCCTCGCCAGGGCTATGCGCTGTCTCTGCCCGCCGGAGAACTCGTGGGGGTAGCGGTAGAGGTGCATCTCGTTGAGACCGACGCTCTCGAGGAGTTTTATCACGAAATCCTCAGGGTCATCGACCTCTATGCCGTGGAACTTGACGGGCTCCATGATGACCTCAAAGACGGTCTGCCTGGGGTTGAGCGAAGAGTACGGATCCTGGAACATTATCTGGGCCTTTCGCCTGAACCACTTCATCTCCTCGCCCTTAAGCTTCGTGACGTCCTTTCCCTGGAAGATGATTTGACCGTCGGTCGGCTCTATGAGGCGGAGGATTGTTCTTCCCGTGGTGGTTTTGCCACAGCCGCTCTCCCCAACGAGACCGAAGGTTTCGCCCCGGTTTATCGTGAAGCTGACGTCATCGACCGCTTTAACGTAGCCCTCTGTTCTGAAGAGCCCCCTAATGGGGAAGTACTTCTTGAGGCTCTTAACCTCGAGTATCGGCTCGCTCATGCTATCACCTCAGTACAGGTGGCAGGCCACGAAGTGGCCGGGTTCAATCTCCTTCAGCTCGGGAACCTTCTCCCTGCATATCCCCCTCGCCTTCGGGCACCTCGGGTGGAAGCGGCAGCCGCCTGGGGGCTCTATGAGGTTCGGAACCGTTCCGGGTATCGTTTCCAGCCTGTCTATTCTGCCGAGGGGGTTTGGAACAGCTCTGAGGAGGCCCTGGGTGTAAGGGTGGAGCGGGTTCTTGAATATCTGCTCGACGGAGCCTATCTCGACTATTTTGCCCGCGTACATGACCGCAACGCGGTCGGCCATCTCCGCAACGACGCCCATGTTGTGGGTGATGAGTATGACCGTGGTGTTGTACTCCTCCTTGAGCTTGTTCATGAGGTCAAGTATCTGGGCCTGGACTGTGACGTCTAAAGCGGTGGTCGGCTCGTCGGCGATGAGTATCTTGGGGTTGTTGGAGACGCCTATTCCTATGACAACGCGCTGCTTCATTCCTCCGCTCATCTCGTGGGGGTAGTTCTTCACCCTGTTCTCGGGGTCTGGAATGAGGACGCGCCTGAGTATGTCCACCGCTCTTCTGAAGCCCTCCTTCCAGTCCTTGACGGTGTCGTGGACGACCATCGCCTCGGCTATCTGGTAGCCGACAGTGTAGAGCGGGTCGAGCGACGCGTGGGGGTCCTGAAAGATGTAGGCTATCTCCTTGCCGCGAATGTCGCGTATCTCCTCAGGGGAGAGCTTCAGCAGGTCCACGGTCGAGCCGTCCTCACGGTGGTAAACCACGCTTCCCTCGACTATCCTTCCCGGACTCTCGATGAGCTGGGTTAATGCCCTGGAGGTGACGCTCTTTCCACAGCCGGTTTCTCCGACGAGGGCGAAGGTTTCCCCGCGGTAAACGTCGAAGGAAACCCTCTCAATGGCCTTGACTATGCCCGCGTAAGTGTAGAAGTGGACTGTCAAGTCCCTAACCTCAAGGATAGGATCAGGCATTGCTCTCACCCTCCTTGCTCTTCTTGACCTTGAACTCTATGCTCCTCCTCGTCTTCGGATCGAGGATGTCCCTCATGGTGTCGCCGAGCAGGTTCCAGCCGAGGGCGACAAGCATAATCATCAGGCCTGAGAAGGTGACCAGCCACCACTTCTCCGGGAAGTACTGGGAGCCGTCGTAGACTATCCTTCCCCAGTCGGCTATCGGGGGAGTGGCACCGAGACCGAGGAAGCTCAGGCCGGCTTCCATGAGTATCACTCCACCGAAGTCGAGGGTGATGTAGACGAGTATCGGGCCGATGATGTTGGGGAGAATGTGCTTGAACATTATCGTCCTTGAGCTGAGTCCTATCGCTCTCGCCGCCTCGACGTAGAGGTTCTCCCTCTCGGTGAGAGTTGAACCGCGCGTGATTCTTGCATAGGCCGGCCACCAGACGATAATCATGGCCAGTATGACGGCGAGGAGCTTTCCGAGGTTACCAGCGTCCTGGGGTTCGAGCGCGAAGAGCCACAGCACGAAGCTCTGGACGGTCTCGTGGGAGGATATGAAGTTCTGCAGTCTCTGCGGCAACACCGCGGAGAACGCTATGGCCAGTATGAGCGCCGGAAATGCCAGGAAGACATCGGTGATGCGCATAACCAGCTCGTCCACCTTGCCGCCGTAGTAGCCCGCTATGAGGCCCAGGATTATGCCCAAGGGAACGCCGAGGGCTATGACTATGATTGAGATAACGAACGAGACCCTGGCTCCGTAGAGTATCAGGCTGAGGAGGTCCCTTCCGTAGTGGTCAGCACCGAGGGTGTAGTGTATGGTGGCGGTGTACTGCAGGATAACGTCTCCCCTAAGCTCTGTTACGTTGAGCGTGTATGTTGAACCCGGCGGGGCGAGGTAGGTTTCGAAGTTGTAGTTGGTCGGGAAGAAGCGGTAGCTCCAGGGCGCAAGGCTGGGGCCGAAGAGGCCGAGGAACACGAACATCAGCACGAGGGCGAGGCCTATAAGGCCGGGGGGCGAGCGGTTCAGGGCGTAGAGCATAAGCTTCCACTCTTCCATCTTGGAGCGGTTCTTCCTCTTCCAGTCCTTCTTGAAGAGGCTGATGAAAGAACCAAGTGCCTCAACAAAGGCATCGGAGAGCTTATCGAGAACGTTCTTCTTATACTCTTCCCTTCCCATTTTACCACCCCAGCGTTAGTACCTCACCCTCGGGTCTATCAGGGCGTAGAGTATGTCCACGACGAGGTTCGTTATGAGGAATATCAGGGCGAAGACCATGGTTATCGCCACGACCGCAGGGAAGTCGAGGTTCCTGATGGATTCGATGACGTAGGAACCCATTCCGGGCAGGCCAAACACCGTCTCGGTGATCGGAGTTCCGCCGAGGAGGCCGCCGAACTGGAGGCCGAGAACGGTAACTATCGGCACCATCGCGTTCTTGAGGGCGTGGCGGTAGATGCCCCTCTTCGGAACACCCTTGGCCTTGAGGAATCCCACGTAGTCGCTTCCTATGGCCTCAAGGAAGCTGTTCCTGACGAACCTCGCCAGAACACCAGCTCCCATGAAGCCCAGCGTGAATCCGGGGAGCCAGAGCCTGTGAATGTGCTGGCTGAAGGTATCAAAGTCGCCCGTCAGCAGGGCGTCTATCATAGGTATGTGAGTTATCTGGTGCTCCGGGGGAGCCGGGAAGCCGGCGAGCGTTATCCAGTGAACCTTGACGAAGAACACGTAGATGAGGAGGTAGCCGAGCCAGAAAACGGGCATGGAAACACCCGTGAGGGCAAAGAACCTTATGAGGGTATCCACCCAGGTGTTCCTCTTGAGGGCGGAGATTATACCGAGAGGTATGCCGATTATCAGTATGAAGAAGAACGCCATCAGCGCCAGCTCAAACGTTATGGGAAACCTCTCGCTTATGTCGTCGAAGACGTAGTTGGACGTTCTCGGATCCACTATGCTGTTCCTCGCCAGCCCGCTCACCAGGAACCAGTACTGGTCGTACCACGGCTCGTCCAGATGGTACTCCTTCCTTATCTGCTCCATGTACGCCTGACTGGCCTTCTCTCCACCGGCCCACGCCCTGGCGACGTCGGCGGGGATAACGTAGGCGATGAGGAAAACGATGAGTGTAACCCCAATTAGGGTGGGTATGAAGGTGAGCAGCCTTCTTATTAGGAACTTCCTCAGATTCGCCAATCCAATCCCCCCTGCTTCTTTTGGCATTCTCTCAACGGCCAAAAAGCGAAGGAGAAAAAAGAAAGCCCAAAATCAGCCGACTGTGACTTCAAGGCTCTTGAACTCGGTGGCGCCGTAGAGGAACGGGCCAACCCAGTTGTCGGAGTCGAGGTAGTCCGGAACCCAGCCGACGATGTAGACGTCGTACTCGCCGTGTTCGGTCTTGTCGAGGTAGGTCGGCCAGTTGTAGCTGTTCACCGTTACCTGGAAGCCGAGCTGGCTCCAGACGTTCTGGAGGAGGGTCATTATCTTCTCACGGGCGCTGTTGCCCTCGTTGTAGATGAGCTCTATCTTGTACTTGGTCGGATCAACGCCCGCCTGGTTGAGGAGCTGCTTGGCCTTGGCGAGGTTGTAGGTGTACTTGATTATTCCCTCCTCGGTGTAGCCCGGCCACGGCTTCGGTATCGGACCGTAGTTCCTCTCGAGGAGCCCCTGGTAAACGACCTGGGATATCTGGTCGTACGGAACCGCGTAGGCGAGGGCCTCCCTAACGAGCGGGTCGTTGAAGGGCTCCTTCTGGGTGTTGAAGACGAGGAAGGTCAGTATTGGCTGGAGTATGTCGGTCTTAACGACTGACTTGAAGCCCTGGAGCTCAAGGCCCTTAACCGTGTCCATCTTCTCGGGCGGAATCGCGACAACATCGGCGGTACCGGTCTTGAAGATGTTTATCCTCGCCATGGCGTCGCTGTTTATGATGTAGATGACCCTCTTGTGGCCTGGGTTGGCGGTGGCGTTCCAGTAGTACGGGTTGTATTCAAGGACTATGTAGGCGTCCTTCTGGTAGTCCTTGACGTAGAACGGGCCGGTTCCGACCGGGTTGTTGTGCATGAGCTGGTGGGTCGGGTCGCTCTTGCCCTCGCTCAGGTAGCTCCACCAGGCGCTCGGGTCGTGGCCGTTGTCGCTCGCCTGGAGGGCCTCCTGGTACTTGTCGCCGAGGAGGTACTCCATCGGGACGACGCTGAGGAACGGGTCGGCGAGTATTCCGAGGACGGGAGCGTAGGGTGCCGGGAGGACGAGCTTGAAGACTCCCGCGGTCTCACCGTCGTAGCCGAAGAACTGCTTGAGCTCATCGAGGCTCTTTATCTCGGTGCTCTTGCCGTTGTACTCGGCGATGAGCGGGTGCTCCTTGAGGTACTGGTCGAACTCGTCCTCGGTGAGGGCCTGGGAGGCGTTCACGTCCATGAAGCCATCGACCATCCAGCTGACGGAGTGACCGAGCCTCTCGACGCGCAGGAAGGTGAAGGCAACGTCTGTGGCGTCAATCGGGTAGGTCTTGTCGTTCCACGGGTCGTAGGCCTTGACGCCGCCGCGAATAAGGAAGTACCACTCGGTGCCCTCCTTGTTGTGAGCCCACGCAACCGCGAGGTCCGGGCTGACCTGCTCGGTGTTCTCCTTCCAGTAGGTGACGAGGGTGTCGCCTATCTCATGCCAGATCTCCCAGCCGAAGGTCTCGTAGGTCATCGCCGGGTCAAAGCTCTCCGGCCAGCCGATGGTGGCGATAGTGTAGGTCTCGGGGTCGTTCTCGTAGTCCTTGATGCCTATCTTGACGGAGGGAGCGTTCTGGTCCTCGCTCAGGAGGTCGTAGCGCTCCGCGAGGGTCGGGTGATAATACCTGCCCTTGACCCAGTCCCAGTAGACGCGGAGCTGCTTGTTCTGACCGAGGATAACCTCCGGGGCGAGCTTGTTTCCGAGCATGTAAACGGCCTTGAAGAGCTCGGTTCTAATCGTCGGATCGGTCTCGCGCCTTGCCGCTATGATGAGGGCATCAACGTGCTCGTCGCGGAAGAATGCGGGGTCAATCGCACCGAACCCCTGACCCTTCTCCATGAGGGTCTGGACGTCGGGGGTGTTCTCAGTATCGACCTCGTACTCGACCTTTATGACCTTCCTGTCGCTGGGTATCTCAACGGTCGGGCTGGCACCTTTCGGGCCGACAACGACGACGCTCTTATCAGTGACGATTACGTACACGTCCCCCATCTCAAGTATTCCCGGATTCACCTCGGCTGGAGTCTGAGTCTGGGTTTCCGACTGGCTGGAGGTGGTGGTTCCTCCGGAGGTTCCCGACTGGGAGGTCGTAGTCTGACTCGGGCTCTCAGAGGTACCCTGAGAGATGGTGGTCGTTGGGCTCGTGCTACCGCCGATACAGCCGCTGGCAACAACAGAAAAAGCCACCAAAAAAACAACCAACAGGGCTATTGTAGTCCTAGCCTTCATTAATACCCACCCCTGTACATTAAGGGCATAGATGTTAAGGTTGATGCAGTAATAAACCTTTCGATGTCACCAATTGGTACTTCAATAGCCCAACGGAGGCACGGTTGGGTACTATAATGCATCGTCTGCGAAATGCACCACAGGCGTGTACCCGAAAAAACTACGAAAAGCTTAAATGAGATGGGGGTCAAATAAAGGCGTAAAGCCTTTCCGCGGTGGTGAAAAATGGTTAGGTCGTACGTTTTACTGACCGTTGAGATTGGAAAAGTTGAGAGCGTCATAGAGGCGCTCAAGCAGATTCCGGGCGTCACCAAGGCCGACGCCGTCACTGGGCCGTACGATGCGATAGTCCACATCGAGGCGAAGGACCTCGGCGAGCTCACCAGAAAGATACTCCACGACATTCACAACATCGACGGCGTTATCGACACCACTACCGCCATCGTTGTAGAAATGGAAGAGGAGGAGTGATCACCTCTTTTTCTTCCCGGATTTGTGTTTCTTCTTGCCCTTGGCTTTAGCCTGGGTTTTCCGGATTTCCCTGATCTTCTGGCCCAGCATTCTCAGGGCCTTCCCTTTGGGGTGCTTGCTCTCCAGCCTGAGCATTCCCCTAACCCTGTACTCCTCGTCGAGGCCAGCCAAGCGGGGATTGAGCTTTTCAGGGTCAAGCTCAACGACTTTCATTCCAAGGGCCACCGCGGCGTCCGCTATCTCCTGAACCTTGGGAGCATCGACCGCGAACTCCTTCCCTACGGCCCTTCCATAGCGCCTGCTGAGCCTTGCGTCGAGCTCGTTGGGCCACACCACGAACTTCCTCATCGTCCCACCTGAAAGGTTTAAAAGAAACGCCGTTAAAAACCCTTTTGGTGAGCCAGATGGACACCCCAATCTTCGAAAAGTACCTCCTCGGCCGAGCCAACAGGGGGGACACCATTTTGATTGAATACAAGCCATCTTATCCCGTCGAGGATTTCTCATGGGGAATCCTTCTGCCCGCACTTGCCGGGAGATACGGCGTCGTCGTGGCGGACTTCTTCGGAGTGGGTGATATACTCTTCAGGAACTACGCGAGGAGGATATCCGGGAGGGAGTACTCCCGGGTTATAGAGCTTATCAAGAGGATAAAGGTCGTGAAAATCGGCCCCGGGTCGGCCAGCTACGGTGAGGTAATAGAGGAAGTCGTCCCGGCCTACGATCCCCAGACGTTCCTCAAGAACTACCACGCCGTTATCGGAAAGATGAGCCGCTCACCTGTCAAGCCGGAGTACTTCGTGACCTTTGGACTGAGTCACTACATTCATTTCGGTGGGGACGAGGCCATGAAGTCCATACTGACTGGTATCAGCACGATTCCCATGGAGGACTGGGTTGGAATACACTTTATAAACAAGGACGTCCTGAGGAAGGAGCACCTCGCGATGCTGGAGGAGATAGCCTCAATGGTCTTTCAGGTGTCGGAGGAGGGTCTAAAGGCCAGGAAGGAAGGTGGGACGATTGATACGGGAAGGGGATAAGGTTCTCCTCATCGACAAGCGGGGCAAGAGGTACCTCGTGACGGTTTCCGAGAGGGAGTTCCACACCGACCTTGGAATACTGAAGCTGAGCGAGCTGATAGGGAAGGAGTATGGAAGCAGGATAACCAGCCACAAGGGCGAGGAGTTCAGGGTAATAAAGCCCGACATCAACGACATCATAGCCAAGATGAGGCGCGGGCCACAGATAATACACCCCAAGGACGCCGGCATTATAGTCGCCTACGCGGGCATATCTCCAGGAGACACAGTCATCGAGGCCGGCGTGGGGAGCGGCGCCCTGACGATATTCCTGGCGAACATAGTGGGACCGGACGGAAGGATAATAAGCTACGAGATAAGGGAGGACCACGCAGAGATAGCCAGAAAGAACGTTGAACTGGCGGGCTTTTCCGACAGGGTCACCATCAAGCTCAAGGACATCTACGAGGGTATAGATGAAGAGTACGCCGACCACATAGTCCTCGACCTGCCACAACCGGAGAACGTACTCCCTCATGCCGTCGAGGTTTTGAGACCGGGCGGCTACTTTGTAGCCTACACTCCCTGCACCAACCAGGTTCACCGCTTCTTCCAGGCGTTCCAGGAGTACAGGGAGTACTTCTACCGGCCCAGGGTTGTGGAAGTCCTTGTTAGGGAACACGAAGTTAAGAGGGAGTGCATGAGGCCAAAAACCACGATGCTGGCTCATACAGGCTACATAACATTTCTCAGGAAGCTGTGAAGCCGCTTTTCTCCCCTGTTTCTTCTTCCCCAAAGGTCAGATACGCCAGACCCCCAAAGACCACCAGCCCGGCGACTGCGTGAATCAGAGGGTTTCCAGGGAGAATTCTCAGGACCGGGACGTTGCCGTACACGACAGGCCAGAAGAGGGCCAGGGCCGTCAGCACAACTGAGATGCGGTAGATGAGCCGTGCCATAGCCATTCCCCAATCGCCCTCTTTTCGGAAGTTTTTTAATCTTTCCCTTTCCCCTCCGAGGATCCTTCCGCGATGTAAACCTTTGGTTGGCAACATCTTTATAAACACTCCATGTTGCAAACCTTTAGATGACCATGTTTGAACCCATGTACGGAGGTGTTCATTGTGCCATACAAGATCCTTGAGAAGAAGGAAATCGCAATGCGCAACATCTGGTACAAGATTCACGCGCCCCACGTGGCGAAGAAGGTCAAACCGGGCCAGTTCGTCATCGTCAGGGCATTCAAGAACGGTGAGAGAATTCCCCTCACCCCCGTCATGTGGGACCCCGAGCAGGGCTGGGTCGTTCTCATAACATTCATACGCGGAAAGACCACAGCCAGAATGGCCGCCGAGCTGAAGGAGGGCGATGAACTCCTCAACGTCGCCGGTCCGCTCGGAAACCCCGCTGAGATGGAGAAGTTCGGAAAGATACTCGCTATTGGTGCCTACACCGGAATAGTCGAGGTTTATCCCATCGCAAAAGCCTGGCAGGAGCTCGGGAACGAGGTAACCACGCTCCACGTCACCTTCGAGCCGATGGTCGTCCTCAAGGACGAGCTGGAGGAAGCTGTCGGCAGGCACGTACTCGAGACCGTCCCGATAGACCCGAACCTCGACTTCCCGACCAACATGAAGAACGTCACCAAGAGGCTCGTCGAGAAGGTCCGCGAGATGCTGGAGCAGGAAGAGTACGACCTCGTCTTCATGGTCGGCCCCTCGGGCGACCAGAAGGCCGTCTTCGAGGTGGTCAGGGAGTTCGGCGTCCCGATGAAGGCTGACCTCCACCCGATAATGGTGGACGGAACTGGCATGTGCGGTGCCTGCCGTGTCACCGTCGGCGGCGAGGTCAAGTTCGCCTGCATAGACGGGCCGGAGTTCGACGCCTACCAGGTTGCCTGGGACGAGCTGATAGCGAGGAGCGGCTACTACACGGACCTGGAGGTCAAGGCCTTCAGCGACTACCTGAAGGCCCTCGAGGGGGGTGAGTGAAATGGCCGTCAAGAGAAAGCTCATCAAGGAGCGCGTCCCGACGCCTGAGAGGCCGGTGGAGGAGAGGATAAGGAGCTTTGACGAGGTCAACCTCGGCTACACCTTCGAGCTGGCCGTTAAGGAGGCCGAGCGCTGTTTGCAGTGCCCCTACAACTACGCGCCCTGTATAAAGGGCTGTCCCGTTCACATCGACATTCCGGGCTTCATAAGCAAGCTGGTTGAATACCGCGACGATCCTGACAAAGCCGTCAAAGAGGCCCTCAACGTCATATGGGCCTGCAACTCGCTCCCAGCCACCACCGGCCGCGTCTGCCCGCAGGAGGACCAGTGTGAGATGAACTGTGTCATGGGCAAGGTCGGCGACAAGATAAACATCGGCAAGCTTGAGCGCTTTGTGGCCGACTACGCAAGGGAGAAGGGAATCGATGAAGAACTCCTCTTCGAGATGGTGCCGAGGATAGAGAAGAAGGGACAGAGCGTTGCAATCATTGGAGCTGGCCCCGCTGGACTCACAGCTGCAGGAGAGCTGGCCAAGCTCGGCTACGACGTTACAATCTACGAGGCCCTCCACGAGCCCGGTGGGGTTCTGATGTACGGAATCCCCGAGTTCAGGCTCCCGAAGAGCATCGTCGAGAGCGAGATAGACAAGCTCAGGAAGCTCGGGGTTAAGATTCTCACAGACCACATCGTCGGCAAGACCGTCACCATCGAGGAGCTCCTTGAGGAATACGACGCCGTATTCATCGGCTCCGGAGCTGGAACGCCGAGGCTCATCAACGCGCCGGGCATAAACCTCAACGGAATCTACACCGCCAACGAGTTCCTCACCAGGGTAAACCTCATGAAGGCCTACAAGTTCCCCGAGTACGACACACCGGTTAAGGTCGGGAAGCGCGTTGTGGTCATCGGAGCCGGAAACACGGCAATGGACGCCGCCCGCTCAGCGAGGCGCTTTGGAGCGGAGGTCATCATCGCCTACCGCCGCGGTCCTGAGGACGTCAGCGCGAGGATCGAGGAGGTCGAGCACGCCAAGGAAGAAGGCATCAAGTTCGAGTTCTTCGTGAACCCAGTCGAGTTCATCGGCGATGGAAAGGGCAACCTCAAGGCGGTTAAGTTCGAGAAGATGAAGCCCCTCGACGAGCGCGACAGCAGGGGCAAGAGGAAGATAGTCGGAACCGGCGAGTACGTGGAGATAGAGGCCGAGACCGTCATCATAGCCATCGGAAAGCACCCGAACAGGCTCATCATCAACACGCCCGGCCTGAAGGTCGAGCGCGGTAAGATAGTTGTGGACGAGAACCTGATGACGAGCATTCCGGGGGTCTTCGCTGGCGGTGACGCGATAAGGGGAGAGGCGACCGTTATTCTAGCCATGGGCGACGGAAGGAGGGCGGCAAAGGCCATCCACGAATACCTCACGAAGAAGAGGGAAGGGAACGCCTGACCCTTTCATTCATTTTTCCTTGAAGCACTCCTCGAGTATCGGGTCGGGAATGCTATAGCGGACGTTTCTTCCCTCGCGCTTCTTCTCAAGGAACGAGGAATCAACAAGGGCCTTGAGAAGCCTCGCCAGCACGCTGTCGGCTATGCTCCTGCCCTCCCTCATCTCGAGGTGTTCCTTTATCCCCTCCCACGTTCTCCTGCCGCTGGCAACGGCCCTCATTATCTCGACGTACCGTTTTCTAGCGGCGGGTCTCTTCGAAAGGAAGTTCTCGAACTCCTCCATGGCGAGGGCCTTTGCCTCCTCGAAAACATTATCCACGAGGTTCTCGGTGAGCCCCTTTTCCATTGCCTTCCTGCCGAAGAGAACGAGCCACCCCACTATGCCGTCGAGCCTCTCCACGGCAAGGTCTATAAGCTCCTCGGAGGGAGTTAAACCTACCTGTTCAAAGCCTATCCTGAGGAACTCCCTGCTCTGCTCCGGTGAGAACCTGTGAAGGGAAATTTCATGGAAGTACCTGCCGTAAAGGGGGGCCTTCGGGTCATCGAGGCCCAGGTAATCGTGGAGCAGGCCCACCTCGGAGCCGGTCATGACCATTCTGAGGTCGGAGTAATCGTAGAGATGGGCTATGATGCCCGCGAATTCACTCCCCACCGGCCCCCTGAGGTACTGAACCTCATCGAAGGCCAGGACGACGTCGTATTTTTCCAGTTCCCTGAAGAGCGCTATGAGGTCGGTTCTCTCGTCCTTCCAGGAAAAGCTCACCCCGAAGCTCAGAACCCTGAGGCCCGTTATGTTCTTGAGGTCTCTCCTGAGCTCCTCCCAGAGGTCGCGGTTTTCGCGAAGGAAGGCATTGACCGAGCTCTCTATCCTCCGGTAAACGTCCATTCGGGAGTTCGGGTTTACCCCCCTGAAATCCACGAGAACGTACGGAACCGCGAGCTCGTTCAGGCCCACCACGAGAAGGGAAGTCTTCCCGAGCCTCCTTATGCCTGTTATTACGGTGAGGGGGTTTCCGGACCTGATTGAGCGCTCGAACTCCGCAAGCTCCTCTTCCCTGTCGTACAGGTCCTCCCTCCGTCTCTTCGGCCGGGTGTCAAAGTACACAACTACCACCCCAGTAGTTAACTACCGGGGCAGAAGTTATAAGGGTTTCGTGAAGTTTATCAGGTGAGGATAGAGAACAGTACGGCGATGACGAGCCTAACGGTAGCTGACCCGTGATGAGGGGCATACTGGCCGAGCCGCTAGGCTTTTTAACTTCCCCTAAAAAAGATTGAACGAGCGATGAAGACCTCTAGGGTATCTGAACGGTGATGATGGTCAAAGCCTGAGCTCACTCCTCCATCTCCTCGATTTCTTCGAGGATCTCCTCGAACTTCTTGAAGTCCTCGCTCTTTGCAAGGAGTGTTACGAACTCGTCTATCTCCCTCTTCTCAAGGAAGGCTCCAGCTAAGAGCTTCCCGGTGTAGCGGTTGTTCTTTATCTCCCAGAACATGTAGAACTCCGGGAAGTTCTCCTTGATCTTCCTGTAGGCGACACCGTATTTCGAGTCCTTAAGCGGGTTCTGCTCGAGGTAGAAGTGGCCCGGCTCGAGCTCAATCATGTGGAGGATCGCGCCCCTCTTGGTTTTCACGAGCTTTACCTTAACGTCCCATTCCTTCAGAACCTTCATGGCGAACACCGAAAAGAATAGGGCAGAAAGGTATTAAAGCCTTGCTCAGAGGCTCTCGAGGTACCTGGCATAAGCTTCGGCGTCCATGAGCTCCTTGAGCTCCTCGTCGAGGTTGCTTGGCCTGAGCTTGGCAATCCAGTGCTCGTAGGGGTCTTCGTTGAGGACCTCAGGTGAATCCTCGAGCTCCTCGTTGACCTCTATGACCTCGCCGCTGACCGGGGCGTAAACCTCGCTGACAGCTTTAACGCTCTCCAGCTCGCAGAGGACGTCGCCCTTGCTGATCTCCTTACCGACCTCGGGAAGCTCGACGTAGGCGAGGTCACCTAGCTCCTTCTGGGCGTAGTCGCTTATGCCCACGAGAACAGTCCCGTCCTCAAGGACCTGAACCCACTCGTGGTCCTTCGTGTAGTAGAGGCCCTCCTTGACCTTGTATTCACCGACTTCAATCATGAACATCACCGCCCTTCTCTACGCAGGCAGGGATTTAAACCTTTCCATGAGTGAAGGCTTTTGCATCTGCCTTCGGGCCACGGCCGGCAGTACGTTCGAGATTTTCGGCCCAACACCGAACGGATTTCACAGTTTTGGGAAGTCTCTTGTCATAGTGCAAAACCGTTATAACCCCCGGCGCCGTAAGGTACCACATGAGCCGGGTCCCCTTCTACCTCCGGGATAGGCTGGAGGCCCTCAACGAGAGGGTTCTCGCCGAGAGGTTCGAGGCGTCGAAGCTTCCGACATGGGAGAGGGTACTGCTGACGTGGTTCACCCTCCTGGCCTTCTGGGTGGTCATAACCTCGAGCCTCGAGCCGGCCAGCGTTGTCTCGGGCGCGGTGGTCACGCTCATCGTGGCCCTCTTCATGCGCGACCTCCTGACCGAGGACATAAGGCGGAGCGGCCACATCGCTGAGAAAATCCTCTACTTCGCTCTGATATACCTCCCGCAGTACCTCGTGATAATGGCCTTCCGTCTGCTGGAGAGCAACCTGAAGGTGGCGAAGAACGTGATTTTCATGGACATCAAACCCGGCATAGTCAAGGTAAAGACCGACCTCCACTCCGACACGGGGGTGACGATACTGGCAAACTCGATAACCCTCACCCCGGGCACCCTAACGCTCGACGTCAAGAAGAAGCTCGGGGAAACCTACCTCTACGTCCACTGGATAGAGGTCGAGACCCTGAACAGAGAGAAGGCGGGAGAGAAGATAAAGGGGGACATCGAGGAATGGCTCAAGAAGGTCTTCTGGTGAGCGCCTTCTACCTTCTCGTCTTCACGGCTATGCTGATAACATACCGCGTGCTTAGAGGACCGACCCTGCCGGACAGGGTGGTCGGCCTTAACACCATAACGACGAAGGTGGTGGTGATAATAGCCATAGTCGCCGTGATGAGGGGGGAGTACTACCTGATCGACCTGGCCATAGTCCTGCTGATGGTGAACTCCGTTGGTGGGCTGATACTGGCAAAGTACATGGAGCGTGCCGGCGGTGCTTGAGGTGCTCCTCCTCTTCGGCGAGGCGGTCATGCTCTTTGGAGCCCTGGGGATACTCCGCTTCCCCGACGTTTACACGCGCCTCCACGCGGCCAGCAAGTGCGACACAGGTGGAGCCATGAGCATAATCCTGTACCTAGTGCTCACGATGGACGCCCCCGGAATCGTCAAGGCCAAGTTCCTCGTGCTGGCGTTCCTCATAGCGATGATAAACCCGATGGTCAGCCACGCCCTCGCGAGGGGGGCCTACAGGTACGGCGTGAAGCCGGAAGTGGTGGTGGACATGTATGCTTGGGACAATCCTTGACGTGCTCTTCGTCACGATGATAATCCTGGCCATCGCCGTCGTGGAGGAGGGAAACCTGGTGACGGCCATCGTCAAGTACTCCCTCCTGAGCCTTCTCTTTATCCTAGCCCTGTTCGAGCTGAACGCCCCGGACGTTGCGCTCTCGGCGATAGTGGTCGGGGCGGTGGTCATAGGCGTGTTTCTCTTCACGGTTGAGGAGGTGAGGAAGTGAGAGCCATAGCCATCACGCTCACCCTCGCTCTCGCGACCCTGCTCCTTTCCCTGGATTATCACTTCCCATCTGGGGGAAGCTTCGCCTACTACGTGACCCGCTGGGAAGAAATCGGCGTCCCCAACCTGGTCTCAGCCATCTTGGCCGGCTGGAGGGCCTACGACAGCCTCGGCGAGGCCAGTTTGCTCTTCACGGCAGTTGTTGGTTTCTACGTCCTCCTCGGGGGGAAGAAGAAGTGAAGATGAGCGTCGTCGTCAGAACCACCACCAAGATGGTGAGCCCCTTCCTCGTCACCTACGCCGCCTACCTGATGCTGTACGGGCACCTGAGCCCCGGCGGCGGCTTCCAGGGAGGGGTAATCCTGGCGGTGGCGGTGATACTGCTCATAACCTCCCACGGCTACCGGAAGGTGAGGAGGAGGTTCCACTTCAACTGGGCCAGCCTGATAGAAAGCTCTGCCGGGGCCATGCTCGTGCTCCTAGGGCTGGCGGGGCTGGCCTTCGGGGCTTTCTACTCAAACTTCCTTCCCACGGAAGGGGGGATAATCCTGCCCTTCAACGTCATCGTCGGTCTTGAGGTTGGGGCGGGTTTCACCTTCGTATTCTACATACTGCTGAGGTGGGTGGAAAGTGATTAGCCCGGAGCAGGCTGGGATAGCAATAATGCTGGTCGGAATCTATGGGCTGATGGCTAAGAGGGAGCCGATAAAGCTGGTGCTCTCCATAAACGTTGTCTCCCTAGGGTTAGTGCTGTTTTTCATCGGGCTGGCTTACTCGCCCGGAAGGGACGTCCCCGTGATGCCAGCCGAGCCCGTGGACCCGCTCCCGGCCACGCTGATGCTGACTACCCTCGTGGTCGATGTGGCCATAACGTCCCTCGCCCTGGCGATGATAATCAGAATGAGGGGTGAAGGCAATTGATACCCATTCCCGTCGCCATTGCCCTGCTCTGCGCCTTCCTCCTGGTCCTCCTCGACACGCTCCGCGTTAGGGAGGCCGTTTTGAAGGGGGTATTTCTCATCGGCGCACTCCTGCCAGCGCCGGTTTTCCTCTTTGTCGGTGTGGGTTCGGAGGTTGTTGGGGGCTGGCCCAGGGAAGCGGGAATAGAGGTGGCCGTTACCCGGCTCAACATGCCCTTCCTCGTGGGGGAGATAGTTCTCTTCGCCTTCGTGGCGTTCTACTCCCTCGCTTACTTCAACCTGAAGGACGGCAAAACCAGAAAAGTCCTCGCCCTTCTCCTCCTTCTCCACGCGGGCCTGATGGGAGCGTTCGTAGCGAGGGACCTCTTCAACTTCTACATCTACATGGAGATAGCCTCGGTCTCGGCCTTCTCGCTGGTGGCGTTCTCAGATGAGAAGGGGGCCAAAAGGGCGGCCTTCAAGTACCTGATGCTCTCGCTCCTTGCTTCCTACCTCTTCGTCTTCGCGGTGGGCCTTGTGTACATGGAAACCGGCTACCTGAACGTCGGGCTAATAACTGAAAACGCCAGGGATAGCAGGGAGCTCCAGGTCGCCCTCGGCGTAGCCCTCTCGGCGCTTGTCCTCAAGGCGGGAATCTTTCCCCTCCACGGCTGGCTTCCAGATGCCCACTCCAAGGCCCCGACCCCCGTCAGCGCCCTCCTGAGCGGTGCCGTGGTCAAGGCACCCGCTTATGGAATGATCCTGCTCCTCCCGGCCCTGCCCGCTGGGGAACCCCTCAGGCTCGCCCTGCTCGCGGTCGCGGTGGTGTCAATCTTCTTCGGAATAGCGATGGCCCTCCTGCAGAAGGACGCCAAGAGACTCCTTGCTTATCACACCGTCTCCCAGATGGGCTACGTGCTCCTTGGAATAGCGAGCCTCAACTTCCTCGGCGCGGCCTACTACGCGATGGCGCACTCGATTTTCAAGGGGGGCCTTTTCCTGGGCATCGGCTCCATGGGGAGGAAGAGCAGGGAGCTCGGAACCTTCGGGTACCGCGGGGACGCTGTGATGATGGCTTCCGTCATCGCTCTCAGCCTGGCGATAGGCGGGGTCTCACCTCTCATCGGCGCCTACGGGAAGGGACTCATCTACTCCAACCTTTCCTGGCCCTGGAAGCTGGCGGTGCCTCTGGGGAGCGTGGGGACCCTGGTTTCCTTCACCAAGCTCAACTCATACCTGGCGATGGGCAGGGGCGTGAAGTTACCGGCATCGTGGAAGCTCCCGGTTCTCGGACTGGCCCTGACCGCGCTCGCCGGGGGCCTTTACCTGGGCTTAGGATTGAATCCCAAGGACCTCCTCTACCTCTCCGCGGCCTTTCTCATCTTCCAGCTCCTCAAGAGGGCCGGAGTCTTCGAGAAGAGTCCCTCCCCCGGAGGGGGCGAAGTGGGGGAGGAGGTGAACCGCCTGACTGCCGTGATGGTCGCTTTCATTCTGCTATTGACACTAATCCAGGGGGTTTAGGTAGACCTCCCTCACCTCTGGAAGGCTTTCCAGCTCGCGCCTCAGGTCGTCGAGGTTCCCCACCCCACCGATGTCAACGACCGCGACGATGCCTGCGAGGCCTATGGCGGAGAGCTCCTCGGACTCGCTGAAGAGTATGTTCACGCCGTGCCTGCCGAAGAGGCCGCTTATCTTCGCCAGCACACCGGGCCTGTCCTCAACGACAAGCTCCACCTCGGCCAACCTCTTCCCTGGGAGAGCTATCCGCTCCATGTGAATCTCGTTGAGGTCCGTGTCCACCTCGATGAGGAAGTAGGCGCCCTCAAGGAGGCCCAGCTCGTAGGCGTAGTCCATGGGGATCTCAACAGCCCCGTCCCTCTTTATCTTGACTATCTCGTAGTGCCTCATGATAGCCAGTTCGCACGGGACAATAAAAGGATTTTTAAAATTCGCCGCCCATACGGGAACCATGGAAATCATCGGGTACGTCTTCATAATCATAGCCTTTGCAAGGCTCCTGGCGGAGGGGTTTGAGAGGCTGGGCTATCCAGGATTCCTGGGTGAGATTACGGCGGGAATGATACTGAGCGCCCTCCTTCTCGACATGCCCAGGGACCAGATGGAGCTGCTGGCGGAGCTGGGCCTGTTCTTCCTGATGATTTCAGCAGGCCTTGAGGTGACGCCCGAGGAGCTCCACTACGCCGGAAAGATCACCCTGCCCCTCTACGCGCTAACGTACACCGCGATGTTCCTAGTCACGCTCCCCTTCACCGGCTGGACCGTCGGCTCGGACAACATCATCTCGGCAGCGATACTATCAACGGCCTCCGCCCCGATAGTGCTTCGCCTCAAGAGGTTCTTCGGAAGCGACTTCCTCCACGTGGCCCTCTCATACGCTGTGATAAGTGAGATATTCGGTCTGTTTATAGTGTACATGACGATAAGGTTTCATGAGAACCCAGGTGACTACGGGCCCATATTGTCAAGCATACTGAAGGACTTCATCTTCGTGGGCACCCTGCTCTACATCAACTACCTCCTCGGCATAAAGCAGAAGGTCCGCATAATACGCTTCCTCCGCAGGCTCAAGAGCGACGAGGCGGTGTTCGGCCTCTTTATGGTGTTCTCCACATCGCTCGCCTTCATCAGCGAGGAGATAGGAATGCACTTCAGCATAGGCGGTTTCCTCGCTGGGTTAATGATGCACAGCGACCTCGTCGGCACCAAGCAGTACGACAGGCTGACCACGATAGTCAGCGGGGTCACCTACGGCATCTTCGCCCCGATATTCTTCGCCTGGCGCGGACTTAACTTCGAGACCGAGCTTTCCCTCGTCGTCATTGAGTTCTTCATTGCGATATACCTTGTCAGACTGACTCTGTCGTCCCTGATAGTTAGGAAGACAGATCTATCAACGAGCCTTGTAAGAGGGGCCGGGATAGCCAGCTTCGGCGTCCTGGGCCTGCTCATGGGAGAAATAAGCTTCGTGTCGGGAGCACTGAGCGAGCACATGTACGCCATGGCCTCCCTCGCGAGCGTGCTGGGGATCTTCACCTCGGCCACGTTAGGGAGGGTCATAAACCATTATAAAGCAGAGAAGCCAAGCGGCACCGTCTAACTCCCGTACCTCCCCCAACAAGGCGTTACGGGAGCAAAGCCCACCCCTCGGGCTTTCTTTTAGATGTAGCGAAACGTTTTTAAGCCGCCCGCAAATTAGCGAGTAAGCGAACCGTTGCTTTCAACTATAATCGTCTAATAGGTGAGAAAAGAAAGGAGGAAGCCGAGATGAGCTGGACGACGCCAAAGAGGGCTTTCATAGGTGCCGCCGCCGCTGAGGGCGGAACCAAACTCAACGCCTTCGACAACGCCCTCCTCAAGTTGGGCATAGGAAACGTCAATCTCGTCAAGCTGAGCAGCGTCATTCCCGCGCACATCGAGTGGATAGAGGAGGTTCACGACGTCCCGATAGGAATGCTCCTTCCTACCGTCTACGCGCACATCGAGAGCGACGAGCCGGGAATGACCATAAGCGCGGCCCTGGGCATAGGAATCAGCGAGAACAACGAGGGTGGCTTGATCTACGAGTACAGCGGCTACTGCACCAAGGAAGAAGCCGAAGAGATGGTTAGGAAGATGGTCGAGGAGGGCTTTGAGCAGAGGGGCTGGAAGCTGGCGGAGTTCAAGGTCGCCAGCGCGAGCATAACCGTTAAGGACAAGCCCGCCGCCGCTATAGCCGTAGTGGTGATGTTCCCCTACTGATTCTTCATACCTTTTCCATTTCAAGGAGAACGTACTCGCCCTGGGCGATCTTCTCGAAGAGTAGGTTGTAGCGGGTTCCGTCCTTCACCGCCCAGACGTCTATGTACTCGCCATCTCCAGCCGGACGGACGTTTATCCAGAGCACGTCGAAGCCCTCCCGCCTGAGGGCGTTCTTCAGTATCCCCCCGATGCGCTTCCCGGGGACGAAAGCCCCGTCCTCCTCTCGGCCGTCTAGAAAGCGCCAGAGCTTGAAGAAGAGCCTCCTGCGGTTCCGTTCCTCCGCAGGATAGAGAAAGAAAACCCTGTCGTTCTCTCGGAGAAGGAAGCTGTGCCTTGCGCTCTCAAAGACCACCACCGAGAGAAAAACCGAACCGTCCTCAAGGATCTCCCCAACGATGTGGGGAATTCCATATTTAAAGCCCTCAGCAATCTCCTCTTCCACAAGCCCAAGCTTTCTCGCCAGTTCCCGCCGGGTTCCGGTATTCATCACCGCGATACTACCCGAGGACGCTTATAAAAATTTCCCAGGGCCAGAAGAACCTTAAGCTTTAAAACCCCGTGCCCTACCTAAGGGCGGTGAGACTCATGGGATACAACGAGCAGGAGAGAGCTTTCATCGAGTGGTATCCAAGGGGCTACGGCGTCGGCTTCAAAGTCAGGGAGAGGCTCTTTGAGACCCAGACGAAGTACCAGAGGCTTGAAATCTATGAGACTGAAGGATTTGGCAAACTGCTCGTCCTCGACGGGACGGTTCAGCTCGTTGAGGTCGGCGAGGAGAGCTACCACGAGGTTCTCGTTCACCCGGTCATGCTCGCGCACCCGAACCCGAGGAGGGTGCTCGTCATAGGCGGCGGCGACGGGGGCACGCTGAGGGAGGTCCTCAAGCACGGGACGGTGGAGAAGGCTACGATGGTTGAGATAGACGACGGCGTGGTGGAGGCTTCCTACATATACCTCGACGTGGCGAAGGACCTCCTCGACAGGCTCCTGAAGGGGGAGGAGCCGAGGGCCGAGCTCATAATCGGCGACGGCGTGAAGTACCTGCGGGAGAGCGACGAGCGCTTCGACGTCATAATAGTGGACTCCACCGACCCCGTTGGTCCTGCGAAGCTCCTGTTCAGCGAGGAGTTCTACCGCTCGGCCTACGAAAAGCTCAACGAGAAAGGGCTCTACATCACCCAGGCCGGGAGCGTTTACCTCTTCACCAACGAGCTCCTCGACGCTTACAGGGCGATGAAGAGGGTCTTCGATAGGGTTTACTACTTCAGCTTCCCGGTGATAGGCTACGCCTCACCCTGGAGCTTCCTGGTGGGGGTCAAGGGCGACATCGATTTCAGAAAGGTAGACACCAGGCGGGCAGAAAAGCTCGGCCTCTACTACTACGACCCGGAGAGGCACGAGACGCTCTTCCAGATGCCGAAGTACGTCAGGGACCTCCTTGAGAGGGCCTGACGGCTTTTCTAAAACCTTTTTGGAGGTACAACCATGCTCCGCGCGGTTATCAGAAACGCTCGAATCCCCGATGGGCGGGCGTTCGTAGGCATGGGGCTCCTGGGACTCACGTTCAGTCTGGAGAACAGCCCCGATTACACCCGTTTGGTCATGTTCCTGATTTCGCTCGTCCTCTACGTGGCCTATGCCTTCGCGATAAACAACTGCTTTGACGCGGATACCGACTCGATAAACCCGAGAAAGAGGGAGAAAAACCCCGTGGCCAGCGGAGAGCTGAGCTTTGGGGCGGGGATTGCCTCTTCCCTCGCCATGGCGCTGCTGGGACTGGGGCTTGCCGGCAGGCTGGGGGCGGGAGATCTGGTGGTGTACGCATCGATGATCCTGCTGGCAACCGCTTACTCGGCCCCACCGAGGCTCAAGGCGCGGCCGGTGGTGGACGTCCTCTCCCACGGGGCATTCTTCGGGGCCCTGCCCTTCCTCTACGGGGCCTACTTCGACGGCTCAATCACCGTGGAGGAGTGGGGCATCGCCGCGGCGGTGTTCCTCTACTCACTCGCCCTTGAGCTGAGGAACCACCTTGAGGACTACGAGAGCGACCTCAAAGCCGGCCTCAGGACGACGCCGATAGTCATCGGCAAAGGGCTCTCCGAAACCCTCGTCATCGCATTTTCGGCCGGGGCGGTAGGTCTGGCCCTCGCGGGAGTCCAACCAACCCTGGGTCTGCTCGGGGCCACAATTTACGGTCTCCGCACCAACTACAGGCTGATGGACGCTGCGATGGCCGCGGTCCTGATTTTCAGGGCATCAGGGGTGGTCTGATTGCGGATAGCGCTGGTGAGTGACTGGTACTACCCCAAAGTGGGCGGCGTCGCGAGCCACATGCACAGTCTGGCACTGAAGCTCAGTGAAAGGGGCCACGAGGTCGCGATAATCACCAACGACCTCGAAACTGGGAGGGAAGGGGAGCTGGAGAGCCTCGGGATAGAGCTGGTGAAGATTCCAGGTAGAACTAGCCCGATATTCGGGATAAACATGAGCTACTCCCTCGCCTCCAGCAGGGAACTCGAGGAATTCCTCAAGGACTACGATGTGGTCCACTCCCACCACGCCTTCACCCCACTGGCCCTCAAAGCCGTCAAGGCGGGCAGGGAGCTGGGGAAGGCGACCCTGCTGACCACCCACAGCATCTCATTTTCCCACGAGTCCCGCCTCTGGCAGGCCCTGGGCCTAACCATGCCCCTCTTCAGCCGCTACCTCCGCTACCCCCACGAGATAATAGCCGTAAGCCGCGCGGCGGAGGCGTTCATAAGGCACTTCACCGACGTTCCAGTCAGGGTGATACCCAACGGGGTGGACGACGAGAGGTTCCGACCGCTGGGTGAGGCGGACAAAAGGAGAGTGAGGGAGGAGTTGGGCATCGAGGGAAGGGTCGTGCTCTACGTCAGCAGAATGTCGCCGAGGAAGGGACCACACGTGCTCCTCAACGCCTTCCAGGGCGTGGCGAAGAGGACGGAAGACGTCACCCTCGTGTTGGTTGGCTCCGGCGAGATGCTCCCCTTCCTGAAGGCACAGGCGAAGTTCCTGAAGATCGAGGACAGGGTCAGGTTCCTCGGCTACGTGGACGACGCCACTCTGCCGCGCCTCTTCGGGGCGGCGGACGTTTTCGTCCTTCCATCGACGACTGCGGAGGCCTTTGGGATAGTTATCCTCGAAGCTATGGCCTCGGGAATCCCAGTGGTAGCAACTGACGTCGGCGGAATTCCGGAGATAGTGGGGGAGAGCGAGAGCGGCTTCCTGGTTCCTCCTGGAAACGAACCCGCCCTTGAGGAGGCAATTCAAAAGCTCCTCAGCGACGAGAAACTGGCCAAGTGGTTCGGGAGCAACGGAAGGAGGGCGGTCGAGAAGCACTACTCCTGGAGAAGGGTGAGCGGGGAGATAGAAAAGGCTTATGAGGAAACGATGAGAAACATCTAGGCAGAGATAGAGCGGTGGCTGAGATGGGGAAGGACGAGGTCTTGAAGGAGATAGACCGGCGCATCAAACGCCTGGAAGCGGAAATTCAAATGGCAGAGGAAAGGCTGAAGTACCTAGAGGAGATAGGGGCGCCCTCGAAGTACCGCGCCCTCCAGAGGAAGGACTACACCATTTACTACCTCGTCTTCATGGGGGTCTGGATGCTCGCTGGCACTCTGGCCCTTATCCTCATAAGGGGCCGCGTTCCCTATTTCAACGTCCCCCTGCTCCCCTACCTCCTGATATCCATCGTTATCCTGGCCGCACCGCTGCTTTACCTCCTGTTGAGCAGGGGAGAGAAGACCGGAACTCCCATGGAGGAGCTGGAGGAGCGGGAGAGACTCGCCAGGGAGGTGCTGGCCCTCTTCTACCGCCCCCTCCGAGAGGCGGTTGAGAAGGACGACAGGGGAAAGATTAAGGCGATAGCGGAAGAGCTCCTGAACAACCCTGTCCTAGCCAACGCAGTGGAAAAGATGGCCGAGGGTGAGCCGAAGCTCATGGCCTACGCCCTCTACCTCTACGCGAGCTACTCTCCGGAACTCGAGGACGAGGTGAGGGGAACCCTCGAAAGGCTGGGCAACAGGCCCCTCAGGGCGCTCCTGTCGGAGCTGGTGGAGAGCTAATCGGTTTTTCGGGGGAAAATATATAACTCCCACCGCCGTTTTTACCTTGGTGAGAGTCTTGAGGCTGGAGGTTCTGAGCAGGGAGGATATGAACGCCCTATCTAGGGAGCTGAGCAGGGCAGGAATAATGAACCGAACAAAGGAGGAGATTTCTTCCAGGATATCGCACTACGTCACGGTAGATGGCACCTACGCGGAGCTTCTCGAGAGAGCCGAGGGAATGGAACCCATCGAGGAGGCGCTAGAGGAGCTCAGGTTTGCCTACGACGAGATGCTCGGAAAATGGGAGGTGGGCGAGGAGAGGAACCTTGAGGAACTCTTCGACGAGTCCAACCTCGGAAAGCTGGTGGCAGTCACCGCCCTCATCGAGGCCGGCGCGGTCGAGGAGAAGGACGGAAAGCTCGTGCTGAGAGAAAAGGTACCCCTAGAGGTTCTCAGGGTCGAGCTCCGCTTCCCAATAGAGGACGTCGAGGAGTACCTGGAGGAGCTGGAGAAGCGCTTTGAGGTCGGAATGGTCACTGAGTACACTCTGGAGAAGAGGTACTTCGTGGAGGTAATGGAGGTCGAAGGGGAGCTCATCGAGGCCGCGCTGGAGATAGCCGAGGAGTACGCCACGGAGGAGAGCCTCGTCAATGCAACCTTCGAGGGGATAGCCCGCTCCGTCCTAGCGAACGTCATACTCGAGCTGGCAGAGAGGCACAGGCGCAAGAACGAGCTCATCGAGGCGATAATGGAAAGGGAACCCATCGTGGTGGAGGAGGAGCACGGGAGGGTGAACATCTACTTCGACGAGGACGCCATAGAAGACTTCCTGAAGGAACTCCAGACGCTCGGCTACCTCAAGGTGAAGGGCAACAGGATATGGGTCTAAGCCTCTCCGTAAAATTTTAAAATGACCTTTCTCACCTTAGCCCGGAGGTGGTGGCAGTGGCGGAGCTGAAGGCGGTTATATTCTACGACCGCGACGGCACCCGCTACTACCGCTGCCCGCGCTGCGGAATGCTCTTCAGGGACTCCAAGGAGTACACGAGGCACGTGAACAGGGCCCACGGGCACCTGTTCCGGAAGTGATTCCCTTTTCATTTACGGAATGAGGAGAACGGCCAGGGCTGAAAAGAAGTGATGAGCGGTTTCGGGCTTGCCGACCGCTAGTCTCGGATTATTATCTCCTTCGTCAGCCTGACTATGAAGGTCTTCCCCACTTTCTCCCTCTCAACCAGTTGCTTCTTCTCCAGCTCCTGGATAATTCTACTTATCGTGGGCCTTGAATAGCCCGTTAGCTCGGGTAGCTCCTCCTGCTTCACCGTGCCGCCCCTCTGGAGTATCGCGTTCACAACTATGCGCTCCTTCTCGGTCAGAACCTCGATGGGAACCCTGTTGGCAGACCACTTCTTCTTAGCGTAGTAGAGCGAGACCGGAACCGCCACGGCCAGTGAGAGCAGGACCGCGGCAGCTATCATCACCCAGTTTGTCTCCTTCTCCTGGGGCGGAAGCTTTATCTCCAGGTTCTCCTTGACCCAGTAGGTCTGGTAGCCCATCTCCTCTATCTTCTTCTGCACGTCCTTGGACATTCCAGCACCCATCAGCTCCACCAGGTCAGGGTTGAGCTTCTTTATAGCGTTGGCCGTGGAGTCAGAAAGGGCATCTTCCTGAGTCAGCAGGAGGGGAAAGCCGTATATCATCGCCCACCTGGCGGCTGCTAAAGCGGAGCCATAGTCGCTGGAGCTGGCGACCACGACGGTCTCGGCACCGTTTGGATAGAAGTGGAGAGCCAGCTTTGCGGCAGTTTCGGTCCTAACCGCCCCGCCGATCCTCTCCACCACGAATCCCATGTTGAGGAGCTCGTCCTGAACCTTATCGCTGACCGCCTGGGAGTCGCCTATTATGAGCACGTGGTTCCAGCCGAACTGGGCGTAGCTCTGGAGCTGGGCTATGGTTCCAGGATCGAGCTCCTTGGGATTGACGGGAAGAATAGGGACGTCGAGCATCTTGGCGTAGGGAAGGGCCACTATGTAGTCGATTAAATCGTCGTTTCTCACGATTATGAGGTCGTACTTCGGCCTATCTTCCCTCTCCTGGGCGGAGGAAAGAGGCAGGAGGAAGGACGAGAACACCAGCAGGATCAGCGCCAGAGCAGCGGCCCTTTTAACCATTTCACCACCTAAAAAGGGGGTGGGAAAAGGCCCTTAAAAGGTTTTTCAAAGCTCAATCTCCTCGCCAGGCTTGAGAATTACCACCTCGGCCTTCTCCCCAACGAGCCCCCTGAACTCCTCCGGGTCGGCGGAGATCGGCGGCCAGGTGTTGTAATGCATCGGAACGACCTTCCTAGGCCTGAGGAACTCAACGGCCTTAGCAGCTTCCCTCGGCCCCATAGTGAAGTGGCCACCTATCGGAAGGAGCGCAAGGTCTATCGGCCCATAAAGCTCGGCGAAGAGCTCCATATCCCTGAAGACGAATGTGTCGCCGGCGTGGTAAATCTTGACGCCGTCTAGCTCGATTATGTAACCACAGGCGTTCCCTATGCCGTACTTGCCGTCGCTGCTGGAGTGCCAGGCCGGAACCTGGACTATTTTAACACCCTCGACCTCGGTCGGGCCGTAGTTCATGCCGATAGTGGTTATGCCCTCGTTGCCCTCGACGAGGTAGTTGGCGATATCGTACATCGCCACTATCTTGGCCCCGGTTCTCCTGGCTATATCGACGGCATCGCCAATGTGGTCCCCGTGGGCGTGCGTTATTAGTATTAAGTCAGCATCTAGCTCCTCAGGCTTGGCTGCGGCCTGTGGATTACCGGTTAGGAACGGGTCTATCAGGATTTTCTTACTCCCCTCTATCAGGAAGGCCGCGTGGCCCAGAAACTTCACCTTCACCATTGGCATCACCACAGGATATAATAACCTGGACTAACTTAAATCTTTCGGGCGAGGAATATGGTCAATGATGTCCGTTTCAGCCCATCAGCGCTTTGTTTTTCCTCCCTCCTGCCCATAAATGCCTCACTGTCCTTTTTGGGAAAGCTTATATACAATTCCACCGAGATTTAAGCGGTGAGTTGCAGATGACGTTTGACTACTTCTTCAAGCCGAGGGCAATAGCTGTTATCGGGGCATCGAACGACCCCCTCAAGCTCGGCTACGAAGTCTTCAAGAACCTTAAGAAGTACAGGGACGGCAGGGTTTACCCTGTGAACGTCAAGGACGAGGAGGTTCAGGGGATCAAGGCATACAAGAACGTAAAGGACATTCCCGACGATGTGGACTTGGCGGTGGTGGTGGTTCCAAAGAGGTTCGTGAAGCAGACGATAATCGACTGCGGCGAGAAGGGCGTCAAGGGGATAATCCTCATCACGGCAGGCTTCGGTGAGGTCGGCGAGGAGGGCAAGCGGGAGGAGAAGGAACTTGTTGAGATAGCCCACAGGTACGGTATGAGGATAGTCGGCCCGAACTGCGTCGGAATAATGAACACCCACAACGATATGAACGCCACCTTCGTGATGGACGCGAAGAAGGGGGACATCGCTTTCATCAGCCAGAGCGGAGCTTTGGGAGCAGGGATCATCTACAAGACCGTCAAGGAAGGAATCGGCTTTTCCAAGTTCGTGAGCATAGGCAACATGGCCGATGTGGACTTCGCCGAGTTCATAGAGTACCTGGCCGATACGGAGGAGGACAAGGCCATAGCGCTCTACATCGAGGGGCTCAAGGACGGAAGGAGGTTCATGGAGATAGCCAAGCGCGTGACCAAGAAGAAGCCGGTCATAGTCCTCAAGGCCGGAAGGAGCGAGAGCGGGGCAAGGGCTGCATCAAGCCACACAGGTTCGCTCGCTGGAAGCTGGAAGATTTACGAGGCGGCGTTCAAGCAGAGTGGGGTCATAATCGCCGAAACAATAGACGACATGCTCAGCATGGCGAGGGCCTTTACACAGCCACTCCCGAGGGGCAAGAGGGTCGCCATAATGACCAACGCAGGTGGTCCCGGGGTTCTCACCGCAGATGCAATAGACAAGCTCGGGCTGAAGCTTGCCAACCTCGAGGAGAAGACGGTGGAGGAGCTGCGCTCATTCCTGCCGCCGATGGCTGCAGTTAAGAACCCAGTGGATATGATAGCGAGCGCTCGCGGAGAGGACTACTACAAAACGGCCAAGGCCCTCCTCAAGGACCCGAACGTGGACATGCTCATAAGCATCTGCGTAGTCCCGACCTTCGCAGGAATGACACCGACCGAGCACGCCGAGGGCGTGGTCAGAGCGGTCAGGGAGGTAAACAACGGCAAGCCGGTTCTTGGCCTCTTCATGGCCGGCTACGTCAGTGAGAGGGCGAAGGAGGTTCTCGAGAAGGCGGGCATTCCAAGCTACGAGAGGCCGGAAGACGTTGCCGCGGCCGCTTACGCCCTGGTCGAGTTCGCAAAGGCCAGGGGAGTTTTGGAGGAAGAGGAGTGAGGTGATTGTAGATGGCGAAGGTTACCGACATAGTGTTGTGGGACAAGCCAGGGGAGAAGGTTATCCTCCTCGGCAACCAGGCGATAGCGAGGGGAGCCCTCGAGGCCAACATAGCCGTTTTCGCCGCCTACCCCGGAACGCCCAGCTCGGAGCTCACCGATACGATGGCGATGGTTGCCAAGAAGGCCGGTGTCTACATGGAGTACTCCACCAACGAGAAGGTCGCCTTCGAGACAGCTCTAAGCGCCGCGTGGAGCGGTCTGAGGGCCATGACGGCCATGAAGCACGTGGGTCTTAACGTTGCGGCCGACACTTTCCTCAGCGCCGTCGGAATGGGAGTGGAGGGCGGCTTCGTCATAATGGTGGCAGATGACCCAAGCATGTGGAGCAGCCAGAACGAGCAGGACACAAGGGTTTACGCAAAGTTCGCCAACGTGCCCGTCCTCGAGCCCAGCGACCCGATGGAAGCCAAAGAGATGACGAAGTACGCCTTCGAGCTGAGCGAGAAGTTCAAGCACTTCGTTATCCTCAGAACCACCACGAGAAGCTCCCACGCGAGGGGAGACGTCGTTCTTGGAGAGCTTCCTGAGGAAATAAAGGGGGCCAAGAGGAAGTTCGGGAACTTCAAGAAGGACCCGAGCAGGTTCGTGGACATACCTGCCAACGCAAGAAAGTTCCACCCGCAGATTCTCGAAAAGATCGAGAGGATCCGCGAGGAGCTCAACAACTGCCCCTTCAACTGGATTGAGGGCGACGAGAACGCAAAGGTTGGCATCATTGCGCCTGGCCTGAGCTACGCATACGTCAAGGAGGCCCTCAACTGGCTCGGAGTCGAGAACGTAAAGGTTCTCAAGCTCGGAACCCCGTTCCCCGTCCCATACGGCCTTCTTGAGAAGTTCCTCGACGGCCTTGAGAAGGTTCTCATCGTTGAGGAGCTCGAGCCGGTGGTCGAGGAGCAGGTCAAGACCTGGGCCTACGACAGGGGACTCAGGATTCCGATCCACGGCAAGGACCTCGTGCCAAGGATATACGAGATGACCACCAGGAGGGCGGTCGAAGTGATAGCCAAGTTCCTCGGACTTGAGACCCCCGTGAACTTCGAGGAGATAGATAGGAAGTACGAGAAGGTCAGCAAGATGGTCCCGCCGAGGCCTCCCTCACTGTGCCCCGCCTGCCCGCACAGGAACACATTCTACGCCATAAAGAAGGCCGCCACTCCGAGGGCAATCTTCCCGAGCGACATAGGCTGTTACACCCTCGGTGTTCTTCCACCGCTCAAGGCCGTAGACACGACCGTCGCGATGGGCGGTTCGATAGGCATCGCCCACGGTCTGAGCATAGCCCTCAACGGAAGCATAGCCGAGGAGGAGCGCAAGACCGGCAAGGAGAAGAAGGTCATCGTTGCCACCATCGGCGACTCGACGTTCTTCCATACCGGACTTCCGGCCCTCGCTAACGCCATCTACAACCGCTCCAACGTCCTCATAGTAGTCGTGGACAACCTTGTTACAGCTATGACCGGCGACCAACCGAACCCGGGAACCGGTGACACCCCGCACGGGCCAGGAAAGCAGATTAAGATAGAGGAAGTTGCAAGGGCCCTCGGCGCGGACTTCGTCGAGGTCGTCGATCCATACGACATAAAGGCCACCACCGAGACCATAAAGAGGGCCCTCCAGGTTGAAGGAGTTAGCGTCGTAGTCACCAGGCGCGTCTGTGCCCTCCACAGGATAGGCCAGCTCAGGAAGGCCAAGGTACAGTGGCCAATCTACCAGGTGAACGAGGAGAAGTGTACCGGCTGTAAGATATGTATCAACGCCTACGGCTGTCCGGCCATCTACTGGGACGCTGAGACCGGCAAGGCCAAGGTCGATGAGCTCATGTGCTGGGGCTGCGGCGGCTGTGCCCAGGTCTGTCCGTTCGATGCCTTTGAGAAGGTCAGGGAGGGAGAGATATGAGGGAGTACAACATCGTTATCACCGGAGTTGGCGGCCAGGGTATTCTCACCGCCGCCAACCTCCTCGGCTGGGCCGCCCTCCGCGCTGGATACAAGGTCAGAATGGGAGAGGTCCACGGAATGAGCCAGCGCTTCGGTAGCGTCATAGCGTACGTCCGCTTTGGAGAGGACGTGTACGGCGCGATGGTTCCGGAAGGAAAGGCCGACGTCATACTAAGCTTCGAGCCGGTTGAGGCTTTGAGGTACATCAACTACCTCAAGAAGGGAGGCCTAGTTTTCACCAACGCCAGGCCGATACCGCCGGTTCAGGTCTCCATGGGCCTGGCCAGCTACCCGAGCCTTGAGGAAATTAAGAAGGTCGTGGAAGAGGACTTCAAGGGCAAGTTCATGGCCTTCGACGCCGAAGAGCTCGCCGTGAAGGCCGGCAACGTCATCACCACCAACGTCGTCCTCATCGGAGCGCTTACCCAGACGCCAGGCTTTCCGCTCTCGGCGGAGCACGTCAAGGAAGTTATCCGCGTCAGCGTTCCTCCGAAAGCCGTCGATGTGAACATGAAAGCCTTCGACCTCGGAGTCCAGGCGGCGAAGGAAATGCTGGGGCTCTGATGCCCCCTTTAGGATTTTTCCGTTCTCGAAGATAAGAAAGTGCTAAGCCCTCTTGGCGGCCTGGAGCTTTCTGACCCTCTCCTCAACGGTCTCAGTACCGAGGAGGGCCTTCTTGAGGAGCGGGAGCCACAGGGTCTCCGTGACGATGGACGCGAAGACAGTGATGACGGTGACCGCCAGTATGACCTCCGCCCAGTGCAGGGTCAGCGTCCCCTCGCCGTACTTGTTCACCAGGGCAAGGGGAAGGGAAGCCAGGGCGGCCGGGACTATACCCCTGGGCCCCTCGAGCGATATGAAGAGGTACCTCCTGAAGCCCCAGCGCCTTGCTATCGGCAGGGCCGCGAGAGGCCTGGCAACGAGCATGAGGAAGTAAGCCACCAGCAGGCCCTTCACTAGGTTGCCGGCGAATATGCCGAGTTCAAGGCTTGCACCGAGGAGGAAGAAGATGAAGAGAGTCGCTATGGCAGAAAGGTTCTCGTTGAATCTCACCTCGAGGCTTATGGCCTTGAGAACCCTCTCCATAACGCCGATGCTGCGGAACTTTCCGAGCACCTTGAAGTTCCCGAGCACCAGGCCGGCAACGGTGGCGGCAAGGTAGCCGGAGGCATCGATGCTGTCTCCTACCAGAAAGGTCAGGAAAGCCAGTCCCAGGGCGAATATCTCGATCTCGGGGAACTCAAAGATCTCAGCCTTCTTGATGAACCAGTAGCCAAAGAAGCCCATGGCCACGCCGACCAGGGCAGAGACGATTACCTCGTAGAGGAAGTAGAGAACGCTGGCGCCGTAGATACCCACGTGACCGGAAAAGGCCGAGAAAACTTCCGAGACGGCGTTGGGGTAGAGCATCGCCACGGCCACCGTCGTTAAGACTATGCCCAGAGGATCGTTGAATATCGACTCGGCCACTATGGTGGTCTCCACGTCCTGCTCAACCCGGTACTGCCTGAAGAGGGGAATCAGCGTGGCCGGGTCTGTGGCACTCACTATCGCGCCGAAGAGGAACCCGACCAGGAGCGGGGCGCCAAAGAGCCAGGAGAAGAACCAACCCGCGAGAAAAGCCGTTACAAGAACCCCAATGGTGTCAAGGAGGAGAATGGTGGTTGAGTTTCTTTTGAGGAGCTTCCAGCTCAGATTGTGACCTTCGGTAAAGAGTATAACCACGAGGCCAAAAACCCTCACGTACTCGAAGAGCTCGTGGGAAAGGGAACGGGGCACAAAGGAGGTCAGCGGCCCAATAAGAACCCCCAGGAGAATAAAGAGGGGAACGTATGATATTCCAGACTTCCTACTCACGACCATCGCGAGAACGCCCAGCATGAGAATCGCAACCAGGAGCTTCGCTACTAGATCCACCGGAACCATGCTCTCGCCTCCGTTTTTGAAGCGGTAAGATATAGGGTTTTTTAAAGTTCCTGAACGAAAGATTTCACCCCACAACCTCAGGCGGAATCGCTACCCAGAACTGTCCAACTAAATGTCCCACCACTGCCCGATTACCTCCCTCACCCTCGTGACGGTTCTCAGTGCCTCGTAGGAGGGGCTAACCGGAACCTCTCTAATTTCTCCGCTCAGATAGCCCTTGATGAACGCGGGAAGCCCCTTTTCAAGGCCAACGGAGTAACCGCCCTCGAAGATCACCGCGAGCGGATAGCGGGAGAGGGTCGAGCCGGCATAGGCGAAGAAAAGCTCGCTCAGCCTGAGGGTCGTCAGGTTCTCACCCAGGAAGCCGTCAAAGCCGGCCGAAACGACAACGAGCCTTGGCTTGAACTCCGCGAGAACCGGCAGAACGACCTCGTTCCAGGCGTAGATGAAGTCGTCGCCGGAGTAGTGGGGCATCGGGACATTGATTTTTGTACCCTCGGCCCCTTTCCCGCCGACCTCGTGCTCGTAGCCGCTCCAGGGGTAGATGTCGTGCTCGTGCAGGTCTATGTGGACGGCATTGGGATCGTCCCAGAGTATCTCCTGAGTGCCGTTGCCGTGGTGGGCGTCGAAGTCTATGACGAGAACCTTCCCTGAAAGCTCCTCAGCCACCTTCGCCGCGTAGGTGGCGTTGTTGAAGATGCAGAAGCCAAGGGTGGGAGCGTTGAAGGCCCTTCCAGATTTCCCCGCGTGGTGTCCTGGTGGTCTGACGAGGGCAAGGTAGAGGCCTTTCCTTTCGAGGGTGAGCTCGACGGCGAGGCGAGAAGCTCCAAAGGCCGTTAAAGCGGCCTCCCAGGTTCCTGGCGAGACGTAGGTGTCGGGGTCGAGGTACGAGAACGCGCCGCCCCTCCCCCTGACGAGCTCGACGTACTCCTTCGAGTGAACCCTGAGGAGCTCCTCCTCGGGAACGGGCTGGGGTTCGATGGGATCCCAAAGTCCCAGGTTTTTCAGAGCCTGAACTGCCCTCAAAAGCCTCTCGGGATTCTCAGGGTGATAGTTTTCAGGCTTGTGCTCCAAGAAAACGGGGGAATAGATAACGGAGAAGGCCAAAGCCTTCACCACTCCTCCTCTTCCTCGATGAGGCCGTACTTCTCCAGCTCGCGGAGGAGCTTTCTGACGGCCTCCCATGCGTCGTGCTCGCTCTTCGCTCCGGAGCAGACTATCTTTCCGGAGGAGAAGAGCAGTATCACCGCCCTCGGCTCCTTGACGCGGTAGATAACGCCGGGGAACTGCTCGGGCTCGTACTCACAGTTGGGAAGGCTCAAAGCAACGGCATCGAGGTTGAACTCCATACCTATGTCGCCGCTGAAGACCATGTTCTGTATGTCTATCTGCGGAGCGCGGCCGAACTTGGCCCCTATCTTCTTGAGCATTTGAATGAGCTTATTGACGGCCCGCTCAATATCCTCGACGCTCTTGGCGCCGGTGACGACGAGCTTGCCCGAACTGAATATCAGGAGGGCAACCTTTGGCTCTTCGAAGCGGCAGATTATGCCGGGGAACTCCTCTGGGTTGTACTTGGAGTTGGGGCATATCTCAATGACCTTCTCAAGGTTGAGCTGCGTGAACAAGTCCACAGAAGCGACGATGTTCTCGATCCTGAGCTTTACATTGCTCATATCTACCAAGGCTTACACCTCCAGATGGTGGGTTTAAAAACCCTTTATAAATGAAGCCGCTTGAGCTTTTAAAGGTTTACGTCCAAAAGAGGACATCAGACTAGAAAAAGAACGGAAGGGAATCAGGGGTAGGCCTCAACTAGGACTTTGCCCGCCTCGGTGAGGCTCTTGCTCCCGAGGAAGCCCAGCTCGCGGAGCATCGTCAAAGCTTTCTTTATCTCGTCGTCGCTCAGGCTGAGGTGCTTCCTTATGACGTCCACTTCCTCCACCTTGTAGCCCCTGGCCTCGCCCTTCTCCTTCCAGATTCTGTTGAAGGTCTCAAGGTTGTCGTGGATAACCTTCAGCACGTTGTAGAGGGTCGGGGTGACGCTGAACTTGACCCTGACTACCTCCTGGAGCTTCGCGTTCTCGAGGACCGTCTTGACCCCCTCTCCAAGCTCAGTGAGCTTGACCATGCCGTTCTGGAGCTCGACGACGAAGCCCTTGGCCTCGGCCTCACCGATTGCCCTGGTTATCTCTTTCTCGTCGCCGCCGACGTAGTCCCTGACCAGTTCAACCAGCTCGTCGCGGTGGACGTACTTCCTTCTGGGGGTCTTTGCGAGTATGGCCGCGTCGTAGCGCGTTATGAAGGGCCTCCTCCTTATCGAGCGGCTCAGCCTGAGGTAGAACCTGCCCTTGTCGGTGACGCCGGCCTTTACAACCCCCTCCTCCTGGGCCTTCAGAACCCACTCCGCTATGGGAACGTCGCCGCTCTCCGCGTAGGTTACGGCCTTCATGGCATCGGGACTGACGGTTCCGAACTCTATGGCCCCCCTGCCCCACTCGGTGAGCCAGTAGGTGTCCTTGTTCTTAACGAGCCTCCTCTCGACGAGCTCCTTGCTCTCAAGGAGGTGGAGTATCGCCCCGAGGTCTTCGACTTCGACGCGCCTGGCGATCTCCTTCCCTGTCGGCAGTATCTCGGGGTTGGTCTCGTGCTTCTCCTCTATTTCCTTGATGGCCCTGAGGACGGCGAGCTCATCGTCGAGCAGGTAGATCGGGAGGACCTTCTCCTCGATCCTGCCCATCGCCTCGTAGGTCTCCATCATGGCTTTTCCGAACTCCGTCGTTCCCTTCTCGTCGCTGAGCCCCATGCTCTCCAGCTCTGCGTTGCCCCTACCCGCCTTCAACGCCTCGAAGTCCTCCTTTCTCAGAACTATGGCCCTTGCAAACACTGGTATCATGCTTATCGCTTTGAGCGCGAGCCTTGCAGCCGGAGTGGTCGCGAAGGCCCTGCCCTTCTCTGTCGGCGGTGAAATCAGGAGCAGGCGCATGGCCTGGAGGGCGTTGACTATGTTGTCGCCGTAGAGCCGGGAGTTCTTGAAGGTGACGAGCTCGTCGAGGGTTCCGAGCTTTGGCATTCCCCTGAGGAACGAGACTATCTCAGGCGTGAGGTAAACGACCGGGTGCGTCTCGCGGTAAATTTGGAGGAGCGCCCTTCCGAACTCGGTGAGGCCGTTCTCGTCGGCCAGCTTCCTCTCCTTAAGCTTCTCAAGCCAGTCCCCGGGGATTTTACCGGTCTCCTCCAGGAGCTCCAGCATCTTCACTATCTCGGTGTCGGCTATAAGGTCGGGGAGTTCCTCAAGGTTGAGCGAGTCGGTGATTTCAAGAAGCTTCCTTCCGGCCTCTGTGAGCTTAATCTTTCCTCCCTCAAGCTCGGCGAAGCCAAGTATGTAGAGCTCTATCGCCCTAATCTGGAACTCCTCGGGCAGTTTGGCCTCGATCTCGGCCTGACTCTCGGTTTTCTTCATCTCCCTGAGTATCTCCAGGTGCCTCCTCTTCAGGTACATATCATCACCTCCGCTGTTGCCAGACATTTTTCTAACCAGAATTTTTTAAAACTTTCGGTGAATAAAAATGGGTAAGGTTTAAAAGGTGAGGAAAGCAGGTGGGGCAGGTGGTGGAGATGAGGAACACGATGGTGTTAGTGAGAACCGACAACTTCCAGAAAGCCAGCATAGCCTTGGCTGACCTCGTGCGCTACGGAGGAATGAGGATTCGCGGTGATCCCAGGATAATCCCCCCTGCCCTCTCGGACTGGGCCTTCGAGAAGATAAGCGGCGAGAGGCCTAGGAAGCGCTTCAGGGCTCATGTGGTTGCTCAGATAGACCTCCCCCCAAGGAAGGCGATAGGCAGGCTGATGGACATTCACCCCCCGGCACATATCCTTGTGATACCGCCCGACACAGAGATCTGGGAGGAGCTGATACGTCTCTGGGGAAGCTTTGAAAAGCTCCGCGGTTTTCACCCGCCGAAGATGACCAAGGCAGAGGAGCTGAGGAAGAAGGAGAAGGAAGAGGAGGAGTGGGAGTTCGAGGAGTTTTGATCACTTCTTTCTCTTTCGTATCCTGATGTTAGCGATGTCGCCGAGGGTCGGCTCGTAGTCCCTGGGAATCGTCCTCTTCTCAATCATCTCCTCTCCACTTGTTTCAATGAGCTTTATCTTGAAGTACTTCTCAAGCTTCCTGGCCTCCTTTATGGTGGGCTCGCGGTGGCCGTGGGCTATCGCGCGGAGGTCGTTCATCGAAAGGCCTATCTCGTGGGAGAGCTGCTCGTAGCTCTTGCCACTCCTCTGTATTGCCTTGTACACCCTCTCGGCGTAGTCCTCGACTATCTCCTCGGTGTAGAGAGGCTTCTCGCGGTAGGGCTTCGGCTCCCTCTTGGGCCTCGGGGCGGGTCTGGAAACGCGCCTCTGCCTGCCCGTTGGCATTATGCTGAAGGTTCCGGGCTTTTTACCGCCGTATTTCTCGTAACAGCGGTCACAGACGAGAACTTCAGCACCCTCGAGCCTTATCCTGTGCCCCGGCCCCCTTATCGGGGCGCCACAAATCTCGCAGTACTTCGGCTTGGCCTTCCCCATCTCAACCACCTTCTTGCTCCACATAAGGCTCGGAGTCAGGCTTTTTAAACCCCACGATGAGCTTATACCGATGGCGGAAGTGAAGGTAGAGAGGCTCAGGGAACTTGACCAGGGGACGCTCGAGAGGCTCATCGAGATATACATGAGGGGCTACGAGGGAATGCGCGAGTACGGCGGTGAGGGTGAGAGCTATGCGAAAAGATACCTCCGCTGGTGCTGGAACAATGCCAGGGACGGTTTCTTCGTCGCCAAGATCGGCGATGAGATAGTGGGCTTCATAGTCTGCGACGACGACTGGTACAGCAAGTACGAGGGAAGAACCGTCGGGGCGATCCACGAGTTCGTGGTGGACAAGAACTACCAGGGGCACGGGATAGGGAGGAGGCTCATGGAGAAGTGCCTGGAGTACCTGGGGAAGCACAACGATAGGATTGAGCTGTGGGTCGGGGAGAAGAACGAGGGCGCCATCAGATTCTACGAAGGCTACGGCTTTAAGAAAGTCGGCCAGAGCGGGATATGGGTTAGAATGGTGAAGGATTTGAAGGGGGGTGGCGGGAGTGCCCTGCATAGACCCTCCAAGCCCGGAGAAGGTGAGGAACTTGAGGGAAGAAAGCTTCATAAGAGAAGGAAATGGGAAGCTGAAGGTGACGATAGAGAGCAACGGAGAGGTCATTAAGACCACCGTGAACGGTTCGCTAAAGAGCGTTAATGAGATAGCGGAGATGCTTGGCGTCAAGGTCGAGAACGGGAGGATAGAGGCCGTCGTCGACGGGGTCAGAATTACGGCCAAGCGAGGAAAGCTTGAGCTCGAGTTCGAGAACGGGGACAAGATGAGGATTGAGCGGGCCTGAGCCACAGCGGACATAAAAAGGAAGTAGAAAATGCTTCACTTCACAGGCGGCCTGAACTTGTAGCCGTAGAGGATTATTCCGTCCTCCTCGAACTCCCTTATCTTCTTGGTGACGACCTCGACCTCCATGCCGAAGTCTATCTCCTCGGGATCGACGTCGGTGAGCTGAGCCAGGACCACCGGGCCCTCTTCAAGCTCTATTAGGGCCAGCGGGAACGGCTTGTAGTACTCGAAGCCGCTCGGAGGGTTTCTAACTATGGTCCAGCTGATGACCTTGCCCTTTCCGCTCAGCTCAACCTCCTCGATGTTCCTCGAACCGCAGACCGGGCAGACCGGCCTCTTCGGGAAGTGAACGTGACCGTTCTCGCACTTTCCGCCCATGAGCCGGTACTTCTCACGGAAGTGCCTCCAGTAGCGGGAAACCTGCATCGGGCGAGCCATCTTCAAACCCTCCTGAATATGCTAACCGTTATGTTCGAGCCGGTTCCACCTATGTTCTGGGTGAGGCCTATCTCAGCGTCCGGCACCTGGTTCGGGGCCTCTCCGCGGAGCTGGAGGACAGCTTCGACGGTCTGGTACATTCCGGTGGCTCCAACAGGGTGACCCCTCGCCTTAAGGCCTCCCATGGTCTGTATAGGATAGTCGGCGTCTATCGCTATCTGTCCCTCCCTGGCGAGCTTCGCACCCTCACCCTTCTTCGCAACGCCGAGGGCCTCGAGGCTTAGCGCCGCCATCACGGTGAAGGCGTCGTGAACCTCGAAGAAGTCTATGTCCCTCGCCTCAACGCCTGCCATCTTGTATGCCCTCTCAGCGGCTATCTTCGCCGCCTTGAGCGTTAGGAGATCCTCCCTGCTGGCCAGGCTTATGGTGTCCACAGCGCGCCCCATTCCAGCTACCTCGACCCACTTCTCCTTCGGAACCCCGAGCTCCTTCGCCTTCTCCGGCGTGGTGATTATGACCGCCGCAGAGCCATCGCAGACAGGCGAGGCGTCGAAGAGCTTGAGCGGGTCTGCAATGTAGGGGCTCTTGAGAACAGTTTCGACCTTAATCGGGCGCTTGAACATCGCGTAGGGGTTCTTGGCGCCGTTGGCGTGGGCATTGACTGCGAAGAGGGCCAGATCCTCCTCGGTGTAGCCGTAGGTCTTCATGTAGTAGCGCATTACCAGGGCGTTCAAAGCCACGAAGCTGGCACCGTGGAAGAGCTCCCACTCGGCGTCGGCCGCGTAAGCGAGGTAGCGCGTCGCGTCGCTCGGCCACGCGTCCGTCATCTTCTCGACGCCAACGACAGCAACGACATCTTCCAGCCCGCTCATTACTGCCTTGACTCCCTCTTGAAGGGCGGCGCCTCCGCTGGCGCAGGCGGCCTCGATTTTAACGGCAGGAATGTTTCCAAGACCGGCCCAGTCGGCTATGAGCGCGCCGAGGTTCTCCTGCTCGACGAAGGGGCCTGAGATCATATTGCCGACGTAGAGGGAATCCACCTTCTCTATTCCGGCATCGTCCATAGCCTTGAGGAGAGCCTCGACCGCCAAATCGCGGAGGCCGAGCCTCCAGTGCTCGCCAACGGGGGTCATACCGGCACCTATTATGACTGCCTTCCTCATCTCAACCACCTCACATGATGAACTTTCTCCTCGCCTTCGCGTAGAGGGCGTAGTCGATGTACTTCTTCCTGTTCACGTAGTCTATGGTCTTTGGAGCGAGGTCGCGCTTCTCCTCGATGGCGTCCTGAACGACGATGCTGAAGGCGTCGCTTCCAGCGCCGGAACCGAAGGAAACCCACAGGATCCTGTCGCCCGGCTTGGCGATGTCGAGAACTGCAGAGACGCCGACCATCGTGGCGCCGCTGTAGGTGTTTCCGATGATTCCAGTGAGCAGTCCAGGGAGGATCTTCTCCTTCGGGATTCCAAGAATCTTGCCGGCGGTGAGCGGGAACTTGACGTTGGGCTGGTGGAAGACCGCGTAGTCGAAGTCGTTCACCGTAAGGCCGAGCTCCTCCATGAGCGTCTTGGCCGCGCTGATGACGTGGTGGAAGTAGGCAGGCTCGCCGGTGAACCTGTTACCGTGCCTCGGGTAGTGCTCGTGCTGTCTCCTCCAGAAGTCCGGAGTGTCGGTGACGTAGGAGTAGCTACCCTCGAAGTAGGCAACGGTCTCGGAGCTCTTTGGCCCGACTATGAAGGCCGCTCCACCTGCTCCGGCGGTGAACTCGAGGTGGTCGCCGGGCCTTCCCTGGGCGGTGTCGGCTCCAATGGCCATCGCGTAGTCCGCCATCTCAGAGCCGACGAAGCCTATCGCGGTCTGCAAAGCCTCGGTTCCAGCCTTACAGGCGAACTCGAAGTCAGCGGTGCTCACATCGGGAGTTGCGCCGATGGCTTCGGCTATTACAGTTCCGGTGGGCTTGACAGCGTAGGGCTTGCTCTCCGAGCCGAACCAGACCGCTCTTATGAGCTTGGGATCGATCCTGGCCCTTCTCAGTGCGTTTCTCGCGGCCTCGATTCCTATGGTGAGCGCGTCCTCGTCAAGGCCCGGAACGGCCTTCTCCTCAATGGGGAAGCTGGAAACTCCCCAGACCCTTCCTATCTCCTCGGCCTTGATTCTATACATTGGAACGTAGGCACCGTAGCCGACGATGCCGACTTCGCGCCTCGGCTTCAGGAGCTTTTTCATGGTGCATCACCCACAAAAGCTGAACGTGACTCGCCTAAGGTTCAAGAGCGAGTTATAAAAGCCTTTCGGTGAAAGTAAAAGGCTTTTTCGACAATTGGCGAAGAAAGGGGGCAGAAAAGGATAAAGAAGATCACGGTTTTCTGACAACGAAGAGCGCGTGGTCCTTCTCGTAGGGCTCAAGGGAAAGCCTCTCGACGACCTTGAAGTACTCGGAAAGCTCCTTCTCCACCTCGTCGAACACCTGCTCCGGCTCCTTGGTGACGTCGATGCTCCTGCTCTTGACGGAAATCATGGCGTAGCCGCCGCTCTTGAGGAAGACCCTTGCGTTGTCTATCAGGATTTTCGCCTGGGTCGGCTGGGCGACGTCCTCGAAGATGACATCGACCTTAGGGACGAGCGCGCGGTAGCCTTCCGGCTTGGTGGCGTCGCCGAGTATGGGGACGAGGTTCCTCCTCTCCTCAACCAGAGGGACCAGCTCCCTGAGAACCCTCGGGGAAAACTCGACACCGAAGACCTTGCCCTCCCAGCCGACGATGTCGCTGACGTGGCTGGCAGTCGTTCCGCTTGCCACTCCGAGGTAGAGGACGGTCGAGCCGGGCCTTATCGGGAAGTGCTTGAGTCCCTTGAGTATGGCCGCGCCGAGCTTGGAGCGGCTGGGGTTCCACACCCTGTACTCCTCGCCCTCGAACTTTATCAGCCTCTCGCCGTAGACCCTCTGGCCCGGAACGAGGTTCTTCGTTGCTATCTTCTCGCTACCGTCCTCGTCGATGAAGACGTAAACGCCCGGGAACTTGTGCTTCTTAATCCTCATCTACCTCACCTCTTGCCGCCCTTACCCTTCTTCTTTTTCTTTTTGTCCTTCTTCCCCTTCATCTTCTCCTTCTTCTCGAACTTCCTGCCCTTCTCGCCCTTTCCTTTCTTCTTGCCCTTTGCCTTTTCCTTCTTTCTCTTGGCCGGCTTGGCCTTCCTCTTGGGCGGGTTCGGGTACTTCTGCTTTATCTCCTGAATCCTGCCCTCGAGCTCCTGCTTCAGCTCCTCGGCTATGTATTCGCCGGAGAAGTAATCAACACGCGCCGCTATGGCGAGCTTTCCGGCCAGAGCTCTCGCGATCTTACCCCTCTGCCACCAGGGTGAGCGGTTTATCGCGGGGTACTGGAAGATGACACCGTGCTTGGGCGGCTTCGCCCCGGTTCTGAGGTGCCTAAAGAGGGCCTTCTCGGCTCCAAGGACCTGTATGGTGGAGGCAGGCATCATAGCCAGCTCCCTCAACCCGCCGGCCAGGCTGAGGAGCCTCGCGGCCAGCTTGGCACCGACTAAAGCTTTCAGGTTCGGGGCGACCTCGTCCATCGCGGTCTCAAGGTAGTCCTCTATCTGGCGCCTGAGCTTGTAGAGGTCATCTATCTCGCTGGCGAGCTTGACGATGATGTCTGCGTCGAACTTGCCGAGCGGTGCTCCCATCGACTTCTCGGCCGCGTTCAGTATCTTCCCAATCTTGCCCTCGGGGAGGCCGAGCTTCTTGAGCCTTTCCTCCGTGGCGTTCTCCCTCGGGCCAACTTCCTTGACGAAGGCCACGTACTGCTCGTGCTTGGGCAGTATCTCGTCCAGCTCAGGGAAGTGGAGGCCGTACCACTCCCTCAGCCTGGAGACGAGGAGGTTTATGACCTTGTCAATGTCGTCTAAGGCTTCGATGGCCTGTATAATCATCTTGTCGCGCGCGCCGCTCTGCTCCTGTATGCGGAGCCTGGTGAGAGCGACGCCGACGTTGAAGTACTCGTCGAACCAGTTCTCGCCGAGGAACTCCCCGGGGCTTGAGCGGAGCTTTTCTCCTGCCACGTTCGGGAACTCGGCGGTGGCGTTGTAGCCGAGCTCCTTGAGCTTCCTGCTAAGCTCCGAGTCCTCAACCACGAACTCGTCGTAGCCCTCCCCGCTCAGCTCGTCGAGGAAGGCCAAAAGCTCATCGCTCGGCTCGCCCTTGAGGAGCTTGTCGAGGCTCGCCTCCGGCCTTCCGGAGAAGACCCTCTGGTCGATGAGATTACCGCTCTCGTCAAAGGCATAGACGCCCCTGACGTTCTCCGCTATGTAAGCTTTCATCATCATCACCCTCTCGGTTTTTGTTTCCGGAGTATAAAAGGGTTAGGCGTTTTAAACCCTTGTGTGTTTTGCATCAACTTCCGTTGAGACCCCCAACAGTCAATGAGCACCGTTAGCTTGAGAGTTTTAAGAACCTGTGTAGGGGTTTAAAATTGTATGGGGTTTGCCATAATATAACTTGGTTTTGGCCGAAATTTCACTTCTGGTGATAGAAAGGGTTAAATAGTCCAACGGCATATTTTGTAATACCATTCCCCACTGGAAGCGCAGATTATGGGCCGGAAAGCCGCGGTAGTATTACTTACAGGACCGTGAGTACAGTGATGGCACCCGTCATATTTACGTCCATACTACACGGGCACCGTGGCTTAATGGCAGACCAACTTCCGACTGGGTGATCGTTGACAGCCTACCGGGAGCAACAATAGTTACTGTCAAACCAAATTCCCGTCCATCAGGAATATGCCCAACTTCACTGGAGGAGGTGCCCCGAAAATGAATAAGACCCTTTATATTATTTCAGTGCTTTTTGTTATTTTCATTCTGACTATTACTTACGCAGATCACGAAGCGAGTAACGATAACGTCTCCAGTCATGGTAGTCTGTCAGGCCAGGTTAATGTTTCCCAAAGTCAAGGCCATCAGAGTGAGAAGCACTA
This sequence comes from Thermococcus cleftensis, assembly GCF_000265525.1. Classification (NCBI taxonomy): domain Archaea; kingdom Methanobacteriati; phylum Methanobacteriota; class Thermococci; order Thermococcales; family Thermococcaceae; genus Thermococcus; species Thermococcus cleftensis. The sequence goes on along the minus strand of NC_018015.1, from coordinate 1,358,747 downwards.
TCTGATGGAAAATCAATGCAAAAATAATGTGAACACTATCCCAGGATTAAACTCTTTTGGGAACATTATTGTATCAGAGAGACTTCCCAATAATTCAGCTGTAAGATTTAATGAAAACATAATAATAATTCCAAAGACAGACCTAAATAAATCCATAACAGCAGGAAAGATGTACCTTCAAAACTGGACTCATGAAATTGGGATAACCGTTCCATGTTACATCCAGGGAGGAGAAGCTACCCTGGACAACAACTCTACAAGTAAGGGTTTTCACGATTTGGGCCTATGCGTATCAACCTCTTCCCAGATCGACCTTACAAACGAGAGATGCATATTTCTAAAAACCGTAAACTATGAATCAGAACTGCCACCCGGAAGGGTGCATATGGCAACATATGCCATTCCACTGGCTAATACTAGTTGGGACAAATGGGATCATGTTTATTGCAGTGGAGTAATCGACTATCTAAGTGTCTGTGGCCATCCAGAACTGTGGGTGAAGAACTTTACGAGCCCCTGTTACTGCAACAGCCACACAATTGTCAAAAAGGTTTTGGACGGAATAGCCGAGGCGGGTTTTAGCACGATGGTATCTAGTGAAAAGAGTACCCCCAACGAAATATTTTCACAAATAGAGATATACATATATCGCAAAGGCGACGAATACCTCTACGTGGAATTCGCCAAAGTCAAGGGCATGGATTTGGTTAGAGTTCTCATGATAATGGGCGATGAGAAAGTCGTGAAAGCCTATGCACAGGCGTTCAGTGCTGGAACGCTGGTCTCCCAAAATTAAGCTTGAGACGTAACCAACAGATATTGACCATAGTCAACCCATCTACGGAGGGTGAAGGCCACTATGAAAGGCTCCAAGAAACCCAAGCTCCATTTTTTCATCTTTCTGCTGATAGCCCTGGTAGTGGTCGCTACGCTGAGTATTCTCTACTTCAGGGAAAAGGGAACACCCATATACAACAACCAGACGTTAGGCCCCCAGGAATGCGGCCAGGAATGCAGGCTTACTATCCATTCAAAGCAGCCAGAAAACGCCCTAATCGGCGGGTGGATAGACAAAAGAATCACCGAAGTGACCAACGGCTCCGAGCTTACACTGGACGACTGGTTCGTCGTTTACCCCAACATGAACCTCACCTCCCCGCCGGAGGGCTGGAACGCCTACTTAATCCACTGGCCGGAGAAGTTCAACCTGACTGTGCCGTGCTCCATGGGCGGCTTTACAATGGCCCTTGTGGGCAGGGAGAGCGGGCAATCCTTCTACCAGGCGGTTTTAAGGAACGAAACCCCTACAAAACACGCGAGGGACTGCTGGGGAGAAGGGAACGGGCGGTGGCTGGAACTGCCGCCGGGAAAGGCCTACTTCGCGGTTCAGTACATTCCAACGGCCAACGCAACCTGGAAACTCACCGTCCTGACGCCGACCAGAACCTGGACGGACTTCAGGGACTACCACATCTTCTTCGAGACCCCGGTGGAGCTTGAAGCCACCTGCATCTGCCCGATAGAAACGCTGATCGAGAGGTTTGAGGCTTCCATTAAAGCCCAGGGCTTCGAAGAGACCGAACTCTGGACCGTACCCAGGGAAAACGACTGCTTCAAGCCGCTCAGCATCAAGCTCTACCGCAGGGGCGACGAGTACCTCTATGTGGAGTTCGCCCGGGTGAAGGGTCTGGACCTGGTCAGGGTCCTCATGGTACTCGGCGAGGACGAGGGAGTCGTGAAGGCCTACGCGGAAGCCTTCAGCGCGGGAAACGTCGAAGGCTAAAGCCTTTCACTTTTCACCATCGACAAGACGGGGAATAAAGGGAAGAAGAGCCTCAATCCTCCCAGGGCTCGGTGTACTTGAGGGCCCAGCCGAACTCCTCCTTGAGGATATCTATCGCCGCACTGGGCGGGATTATGCCGCGCTCGGTTATGATGACGTCCACATATTCAGGCGGGGTAACGTCGAAGGCCGGGTTCCAGACCTCGATGTTCTTCGGCCAGGTCTTGAGCTCCTCCTCGGGAATGACCTCGGTCGGGTCGCGCATCTCTATCTCCACCAGCTGGCCGAGCATGGTCTCGGGGTGGAACTTGTAGGTCTCGGCGGCAATCATGGTCCAGACCCTGTGCTCCTTGGCGGTGAGCGCTATTAAAGCCGTTCCAATCTTGTTTATCACCGCGCCGTTCACGGTTATGCTGTCCGCTCCCATCACCACCTTGTCGGTCATCTTCATGTAGTGCCTCGCCGCGCTGTCCACGACGTAGATGACCGGAATGCCGTAGCTGGCCAGCTCCTTCGCGGTTATCTTGCCCTGCCACTTGGGCCTCGTCTCCGTGACGATGACCTTGATGTCCTTGCCCTGCTCCCAGGCGGTCTTCATGACGCTTATGGCTGCTTTACTGTGGCAGTGGGTCATTATGACGTCGCCGTCCTCTATCCTGTTTGCCCCTATCTCGCCAATCCTCTCAACGGCCTTCTCCGAGTTGTGAATGAACTCCTTGGCAGCGTTTATGACTATGAACTTGAGCTGCTCCAAATCCGCACCGCCGGCGTAGGCAACTTTGCCGCGGTGCATAACGTAACGGAGCGCGTTTGGGAGGGAAACCGCTGTTGGCCTCGTCTCGTAGAGTATCTTCGCCGCCTGCTTCATCTCGTCCCAGAACTCATCGACGTTCGTCGCCCTGCTCTTCTCGGCCTGGAGCTGGAGCGCGTAGGCCGCGGAGCGGGCTATTTTCCCGGCCCCCCTTATCCTCATGTCCCTTATCTCCTCGGCTATCTCGAGCACTTCCTTCACCACTGCCATTGCCATCACCCCTTACTGGTAACCACACATTATGGTGGGAGGGTTTATAGATGTTTTTGTGTTCACTGGTGGAGGTTTAGGTTCGTTGATGTTCTGAAAAGAACCCGCAGGGTTTAGTTTACATTTGTAAATCGCCCTAACGACCATTGCAGAAAGATTTATAACCAATCGCCGCTAATCCCACGTGTATAGAATTGGTGATGTGCTCAAAAGTGTTCATTCAAATGGGGGGGAAAGGAAGTGGAGGAAAAACTCATGAGGAAGCTAAGCTCAGGGTCACTGGACTTCGAGTCATACTTTTCAGACAAGGCGAGGGAGATGAAGGCCTCGGAGATCAGGGAGCTTCTCAAGCTCGTCGAAACGAGCGACGTCATAAGCCTCGCTGGCGGCCTTCCGGCGCCCGAAACCTTCCCGGTGGAGAAGATAAAGGAGATATCCCAGGAAGTCCTCACCCACCACGCCGACAAGGCCCTCCAGTACGGAACCACCAAGGGCTTCACTCCGCTCCGCCTCGCGCTGGCTGACTGGATGGAGAAGCGCTACGACATTCCCACGAGCAAGGTCGAGATAATGATGGTGGCCGGCAGCCAGCAGGCCCTCGACCTCATAGGGAGGACCTTCATCAATCCCGGCGACCTCGTTGTCGTCGAGGGGCCGACGTACCTTGCCGCTTTAAACGCCTTCAAGTACTACGATCCCGAGTTCATAAGCATTCCAATGGACGACAACGGAATGATGGTCGACCTCCTCGAGGACAAGCTCAAGAAGCTCGCCGCTGAGGGGAAGAAGATCAAGTTCGTCTACACCGTCTCGACCTTCCAGAACCCGATGGGAGTCACCATGAGCCTCGACAGGAGGAAGAGGCTGGTGGAGCTGGCCAGTGAATACGACTTCCTGATTGTCGAGGACAGCCCCTACGCGGAGCTCCGCTACTCCGGTGAGCCGATACCGCCGATAAAGCACTTTGACGACGAGGGGCGCGTTCTCTACCTCGGGACCTTCTCGAAGATACTCGCACCGGGCTTCCGCCTCGGCTGGGTCGCCGCGCACCCGCACTTCATAAGGAAGATGGAGATAGCCAAGCAGGCCGTTGATCTGTGCGCCAACACACTCGCCCAGGCCATAGCCTGGAAGTTCGTGGAGGAGGGCCACCTCGACGAGCACATACCCAAGATAATCGAGTTCTACAAGCCGAGGCGCGATGCAATGCTCGAGGCCCTCGAGGAGTACATGCCCGAGGGTGTCAGGTGGACAAGGCCAGAGGGCGGAATGTTCATATGGGTCACACTTCCTGAGGGCATCGACACCAAGATGATGATGGAGAAGGCCGTCGCGAAGGGTGTCGCCTACGTGCCCGGTGAGGCATTCTTCGCCCACCGCGACGTCAAGAATACGATGAGGCTCAACTTCACCTACGTGCCAGAGGAGACCATCAGGGAGGGCGTTAAACGGCTCGCCGAGGTCATAGAAGAGGAGATAAAGGCCCTTAGAGGCTGAGTTTTTCTTCCACATTTCATCATTCACAAAGTTTTTTACCCTTTCCTGAGACTTCCACTGAGGTGATGGTTATGAAACCTTTAATCGGTATAATCGGCCAGAGCGACCACCCGCGGAACAGGCTCTTTCTCGACAGGACCCACGTTGAGAATGTCGCCGCGGCGGGAGGCGTTCCGGCAGTCTTCAACGCTGACTCATCGCCGGAGGAAGTCCTTGAGCACGTGGACGGGATACTGCTCATAGAGGGCCCCGACGTTCACCCACACTTCTACGGCGAGGATCCCTCGAGCTCCATCAAGTACGTGGACGTTGAGAGAGACGAGCTCGAGATAGAGCTGGTGAAAAGGGCTGTGGAAAAGGGGATTCCAGTTTTCGGGGTCTGCAGGGGAATGCAGGTCATAAACGTGGCCCTGGGAGGAACCCTCTATCAGGACATCAACGAGATACCCAAGGCGATAAAGCACGACTGGGAGCTCAAACTCATAGGGCCAAGCCAGCGCGTTCATGGGGTCAGGATAAAGATGAACTCAAGGCTCTACGAAATACTCAAGGACGAGCTGAACGTTGAGGGCACCAATGAGGTCCACGTGAGGGTAAACAGCTTCCACCATCAGGCCGTCAAGCGAGTGGGCGAGGGAATAAGACCGGTCGCATACGCGGTCGATGGGCTGATAGAGGCCATAGAGGGCACGGGGGAGTACGAAGGCTTCATTCTGGGCGTCCAGTGGCAGCCCGAGTACCTCCCGGAGATGCGGCGGCTCTACGAGGCCTTTGTCATGGCGGCGGCCAACTACAGGGCGAGGAAGATGGAGCTTGAAGAGATAGAAATCGAGGCCAGGGTGAGGGAGAAACTGGAAGGCGACATTAGAGAGGAACAAGGTGAGAGCCATCGCAGCTCGGAAACGAGCGATAGCCTTCACGACACGAGCCAAACGTGATCCCCCTAGAGGCCATCTTTTCCTCGGCATCGCTGAGGATTTCAAGGCGGAGCTCCCTGGGGAGGTAGTGATAGCCGCCGATTTTTTCACCCCTCTCGTAGAGGGGCCAGAGCTTTTCCATTAGCTCTGGAAACTTAGCGAACATTCTCTTCTTGGAGTCGGGCCTGAGCTTGAGCGTCGAAACGGTGATGTGGCTCACGAAGCTCAGAGCATCTAGAGTTTTATCGAAGTCTTCCCAGGTGTAGAATGGGATTATCGGGTCTATCCTTGCGTAAACCGGAATCCCCGCTTTCTTGGCCTTCTTGAGGACCCTTATCCTGGCCTTAGGGGAGGGCGCGTTAGGTTCGAGGAGCTTGGCCTTTCTCTCATCAACGGTCGTGACTGTTATCCCGACGGCGCAGCGAAGTTCACTCAGGAGATCCAGGTCGCGCTCGAAGATATCTGACTTCGTGAGGAGCAGACAGCGGACATTATGGCGTTTGAACAGCTCCAGAACCTTCCGCGTTATACCCAGTTCGCGCTCAATGGTTGGATAGGGGTCCGATGAGTAGGAGAGTGCTATGATGTAGCGTTTATCGAACTTCCTGAGCTCCCGCTCGAGCCTGGGGAGCAGGCCCTCCTTGGTCCTCACGCGGAAGGCGTTGGGAATGTAGGAGGTTATGTAGCAGTAGACGCACGCGTGGTCGCAGCCGGTGTAGACGTTAAGGGTGTACTTGAAGGGGCACGTGCAGAGCTTCGCCTTCCAGGGATCGAAGGGCCGTATGTACATAATCGGAGGTTTCAGAAACCCTTTAAATCCCTTGCCCGAGGTTGAAAAGGTGGTGGCAGTGAGTGAACCGGTTAAGGGAAAGGTTGAATGGTTCAAGGATTACCAGTTCATCGGCAGGATAGAGAGCGACAAGTGCTCCGTCATTCTCGGGGAGGGAGGAATAAGCCCCATGAAGCTCCTCCTCCTGAGCGTCGCGGGCTGTACGGCCTACGACGTGGTCATGATACTCCAGAAGATGCGCGAGCCGATTGAAGGTCTGGAGGTCGAGATTTCGGGCGAGAGGAAGGAGGAGCACCCGAAGATATACAGGAAAGTCCACCTCCACTACAGAATCCACGGAAACGTGAGGGAGGAGAAGGCCAAGAGGGCGATAGAGCTGAGCCAGGACAAGTACTGCTCCGCCTCTGCCCATATGAAGCTCAGCGGGGCCGAGCTTACGTACTCCTTTGAGATTATCCGCGGAGGATAGGATTAACTTTTTAACCCCCTCTTCTCCGGCCCGGAAGGGTGGTAGCTTGCTCGAGTACCTGAAGTACTTCGTCATACTCTACGGAGGCCTCTTCGCGATAACCAACCCTGTCGGAGCCGTTCCGGTCTTCCTGAGCGTCACTCACGACCTCTCCTGGAGCCAGAGGAGGGAGATAGCGACCAAAACGGCTCTAACGGTCGTTGCAACCCTCGTCATCTTCGCCCTCATAGGGGAGTGGATATTCAAGTTCTTCGGATCCAGCATAGATGCCTTCGCGATAGCGGGTGGAATACTCCTCTTCAAGATGGCTATGGACATGCTCTCTGGCAGGCTCTCGACGGTCAAGATAAGCAAAGAGGAGACTGAGGAGTTCAGCGAGGAAGTGGTCACGCTGGAGGAGGTTGCCATAATACCCCTGGCGATACCCCTAATCTCGGGACCCGGTGCGATAACCACGGTCATGCTCTACATGGCAAAGAGCACTTCCGTTCCGGAGAAGGCGACGGTGATAGCGAGCATTCTCGCGATAGGCCTGACCGTCTGGCTGATCCTCTGCTCCTCCAACAGGATACAGAGGAAGCTTGGCAGGGTAGGAATAAAGGTTATGACGAGAATGATGGGTCTCATACTAACGTCTATGGCGGTTCAGATGATAATCAACGGCATCAAGGGGGCGTTCGGGCTTTAGCGTTTCACGGTTTTATTGCCCGGGACTTAAATTTTTATAACTTGGTTTTGGCCAGGTTTTCACTTTTGGTGATAGGAAAGGATTAAATAGAAGAATAGCCCACCGTGTAATAGGGGAGCTCCAAAATGGATAAGAATGTGAAGGTTGCTGTCCTGATTATTTCCGTTGTTGTGGTTCTCACGCTGGGTTACTACATATCAGGGAACCAGCTACCAAGCAAGGACTCCAGCGACGGGGTGGACTATTCCACCGTAACCTGCACGCTTGAGACCGAGCCCGGATTCACCCACGCAAACGCCTGGACCGGCTGGAGCGTCAGGGAACTTGTGGACAACCGCATGATGGAGTTCAGCGATTTTCTGGAGTTCGTTCCAAAGGTATCGCTGAGTGAAGGAACGAGCAGCGGTTACCTGCACGCGGAGAACTGGCCGGCGGAGATGGGAATACTGCCTGAGTGCACGCTGGCTGGCAGTGCCGTCTTCTTCGAGAACAACGACATCGCGAGGGGAATGTACTACCCGGTAGTTGCCGGAAACAGGGGAGAGATAAAAAGGCAGGACATCGAACTGCCCGCGGGGAACGTTTACTTCGCCCACTACGTGATACCCACGAAGAACACCACCTGGGAGGTAACGGAAAACCTTGCGAACTCGAACGGGACGGACTTCCTGATGAGCGGCGGCATCTCGGAGAGAAGGAGGACAGAGCTCACCGGGGCCTGCACCTGCCCCATTGAAGCGGTAATCGCCCAGCTCGACGAGGCCATAAAGGCGGAGGGATTTGAGGAGAGAATCCTGGATAAAAAACCCACCGAGAACGAGTACTTCAGGCCGTTGAGTGCAAAACTCTACCGCAGAGGCGGCGATTACCTCTACGTCGAATTCTCTGAGGTCAAGGGCATGGATCTGGTGAGAGTCCTCATGATAATGGGCGACGAGGAGACGGTCAAGGCTTACGCAGAGGCCTTCACGGCGGGAAGCATCGGAGAAGGGTGATGCTCCCACCGGCACATTTTTTAGCCGGAGGTTCAACTTTTCACGGTGTTGAAAATGCGCGGAGACCTGATTCGTGTTCTCAGCTCAGTTGAGGAGAAGGCCAACGAGCTGAAGCTCGACGGCTACGAGCCGGACGTTGTCCTCCTGGGAAGGGAAGCCTACGAGTTCATAAGGGAGCAGATAAACGAGGAGTTCGGCGACGAGGAGGAGGTTTTCGAGCTCTCGGGCCTTAAGATACGCATGCTCGACGAGCTCGGAGGGGATGCAGTTGTCATCGACAGCAAGGCACTCGGCCTCGGTCCCGGCGGGGCGAAGAGGTTTAGGGTCGTCCTATAACTCCCCAGACCTTCCCGTTTCTCATTTCCACCCTCAGCCCCCTCAGGACGAGAAGGCTGAGCGAGACGGCCATTATATCGGCCAAACTGCCGGGGTTCCTCAGGTCTCCCTTCTCCCGCATGAACGCATCGAACTCTTCGATGCCCATCTTTCCCTCAAGGACTTTCCCGGCGTTCTCCTGAACGAGCCTCGCCTCTTCGATGCCGGCCTTCCTGACTATCAGCGTGTCGATGTTCCCGGCCAAAAGTTCGATGAAGGCCCTCACGACCGCCTCCTCCAAGGGGAGCTTTTTTACCAGCTCATACAGCCATTCAAAGGTGGCATAGCTGAGTTCGTAGCCGTTCAGCCACTCGCAGAACACAAGCTCCCGCCCACAGCTCATCTCCGCGAGCCGGGAGAGGTTGATTCCGTCCCTGAAGAGTTCCCTGAAGGACTCATCGCTGTAAACGTCGTACTTCACACCGCTGGGGATTCCCTTGGGGTTCGCTATCCTTATCGCCCTGTAAAGCTCCATCGTGTCCCGAACCGTTGATTCGTCGATGAGGAGCCTGGCCTTCTCCCTGGCGTCGAGCATGTTCCTCCCGAGGGCAAGGCCCATGACGAGCGGAACGGAGAGAACGATTACCCCGAAGTTTGGGTTGGCGTCCTGGGCCTCGCGGGAGACCTGAACGGCGCGCTTTATCAGCTCGCCTATGCCAGCCTCGTTAAGTCCGAGCGTTCCCCGTTTCATCAGCTCGGCCCTCTTGACGGCCTCATAGTAGATTCCCGCGACGGCCGTGTCGGCGAAGAGGAAGTGGTAGAGGGTCAGATCCTCGAAATCCTCAAAGCGGTTCACGTTGCCGGGTTTGGGAACGACAGCCTCGAGCAGGGGCCCGAGGGTGAAGGCCCTGACGATCTTCCACCGGTCCATTCACACCACCAGGTAGAGGAGCAGGTAGATGAGGTAGAGGAGCAGCACCACTCTGCGGGCGGCTTTCCTGGTCATCATGTAGAGTCCAAAGGCTATGAGCGTAACGCCCCAGAAGGCGTCCTTTATGTAAGGTGCGTACGGCCTGAGCCAGTCGAGGAAGGCCGGCTGAAATTCCTTGAGGAGCAGGAGGAAGCCAAGGAAAACCAGAATCAAGCCAAAGGTTCTCATATCAATCACCCCTCAGGAGCAGGACGAGGCCTATCACAAGGAAGGTAACGGCCATGAGCGTCCTGATGTCAAGGGCCGGAAGGAGGACGGGCATAAAAGGCCCAGCTAAAAGCACCGCGCCGAGGACTATGAGGATAATCGCTATCGCCTTCGAGTTATCATCACCTGAAAAGACCTCCTCCAGTTTCTTCCCGGTCTCATCGACCAGCTCATTTACCCTGTCGGAGAGGGGCTTCTCTCCCTCTTCCCCCTCCTCAGGAATCACCAGGGCCGCTATAAAGTAGAGGAGCGTCATCGCAACCGGGTTGAAGACGAGGAGCACGACAAAGAGCAGCCTGACGAGGGTCGGGTCCAGCTCGAGGTGCTCGGCTATGCCCCCGAGGACGCCGAGGAGAATCCTGCTGCGTTTTGACCTCACGAGTTTTCCCGCCATCTCTCTCACCCAAAAAGGAAAGGTTCCAGAGGCTTAAAAGACATTCCCCCTGACTTTTCTCTTTTCAAGCCTCGCCCTTCAGGACGGGGAGGAGGTCAGGTCGCCAACCACGCCCTCCCTCGGTACCCGAGTCGCATCGTCATCGACCTAATTAGGAAAAGTGATCAGTCGGCTCCTAATGGAACTCGAGGGAATGAAAAAGGAACAAACATCACCTGAGGAGCTTCACAAACTCCCTCATCCAGGCGTGCAGGTCGCCGGGGTGCCTTGAGCTGACCCAGTTGCCATCGACGACGACTTCCTCGTTCACCCACTCGGCGCCGGCGTTCCTAACGTCGTCTCTAATGGTTATCGTGCTCGTTCCCTTCCTCCCCCTCAGCACGCCGGCTGAGATGAGTATTTGCGGCCCGTGGCAGATGCTAGCTACTGGCTTTCCGGCCTCGAACATCTTCCTGGTTATCTCGATGGCCTTCTCGTTGAGCCTGACTATTTCTGGAGCCTTTCCACCAGGGAGAACGAGGGCGTCGAACTCATCGGGATCGACCTCGTCAAAGCTCAGCTGGACTTCAACGGAATAGCCGTGCTTTCCAGTTATCCTCCCGCGCTCGAAGCTGGCTATGTAGACCTCATGGCCCTCCTCCTTTATTCTGTGGAGGGGATAGATAAGCTCAACGTCCTCGAACCCGTCGGCGCTCAGAAACAGCACCTTCATATGACCACCCCAGTTATAACGTTCAGAGGGGAATGGAAAAGGTGCTTATAAGGATTTTTGGGCAAAAATGGTCAGAGAGGTAGCTCGGTTGTCTCCTTGTGTATCTTAAGCGCCACCATCGTGTGGGTGGCGACGACGCCATCTATCTCACCAATGGTGTCGAGGAACTCGTTGAGCTCGTCGCTTCCCGACGTCCTTATCTTCACCAGCATGTCGTAGTCGCCTGTGGTCTCGTAGATCTCAACTATCTGGGGGTACTGCTTCAGCTCGTTTGCCACGTGCGAGTACATTCCAGCCTTGGATTTGATGAGTATAAAAGCCAGTATCTTAAAGCCCAGTGATTCCGGATCAAGGATAACCGTGAACTTTCGTATTATGCCCCTGTCCTTGAGCTTCTTTATCCTCTCGTAGACCGTAGATTCGGCCAGACCCACCTCCTTGGATATCTCCCTCAGGGGCGTCCGGCTGTTCTTCTGGAGTATCGCGAGTATCTTCCTATCAGTCTCGTCCAAACCGGTTCGCATGAGCATCACCGCCAGTAAAAAATTTTCGAGAGATTATATAAATTTGCCGATTTCAAAACCACAGCGTTTATAAAACGCCCCTCGCCTCTTAATTCAGAGCTTCTGGGGGGTCAGCGATGCCAACGAACGTGACAGCGGAATACCTGGCGGCGGAGGAGGAGTACAGAAACGCAAAGACTATCCCTGAGAAGATACGCGCCCTCGAAAAGATGTACGCCACCGTGCCAAAGCACAAGGGGACTGAGAAGCTCCGCCTCCAGATAAAACGCAAGCTGGCCGAGCTCAGGAAAGAGCTGGAGAAGCAGAGGCAGATGAAGAAGGGCGGCGGCGGGCCCTCGATGGCCGTCCGAAAGGAGGGCGCGGCACAGATAGTTCTCGCGGGCCTCCCCAACGTGGGCAAGAGCTCACTCATGAAGGCCCTAACCAACGTCGATGCCGACGTTGCCGACTACGCCTTCACGACCGTCGAGCCGATTCCGGGCATGATGCATCACAGAGACGTTCAGATACAGCTCGTCGAGGTTCCTGGCCTCGTTGAGGGAGCTGCCCTCGGAAAGGGCATGGGACCGCAGCTGCTGAGCGTTATCAGAAACGCCGACGCGATAGCGATAGTCGTTGACCTCTCCCAGGACCCGGTGAAGCAGATGGAGACCCTTCTCAGGGAGTTCGAGAGGGCGGGGATAAAGCTCAACAAGCGCCGCCCGAGGGTTGAGATAAAGAGAACCGCGATGGGTGGGATAGTCATCAATGGCCAGGAGAACATCAAGGGCGACATAAGCGAGGTCATGAAGATGCTCCGCGAGGAGAGAATCCACTCGGCAGAGATAACCGTCAAGGAGCCCGTAACGCTTGAGGAGTTCGCCGACGCGCTCGATGAAAGCCTCGTCTGGAGGAGGGCGATAATCATCGCCAACAAGGGCGACGCCCCGGGAAGCAAGGAGAACTATGAGAAGCTCGTTGAGGCCTACGGGGACCGCTTTAAGATAATCCCTGTCTCCGCGAGAAAGAAGATAAACCTCGACAAGCTGAAGGACGAGCTATACGAGCTGGCCGGTATAATCCGCGTCTTCACCAAGAGCCCCGGCGAGGAGCCGGCCTATCCACCGGTGCCGCTGAAGAAGGGCTCGACCGTTATGGACCTGGCCGAAAGGATCCACAAGGACTTCGCCAAGAACTTCCGCTACGCTCGCGTGTGGGGCAAGAGCGTCAAGTTCCCCGGCCAGCGCGTTGGGGCCGACCACGTTCTTGAAGACGGTGATATCGTGGAGATTCACGCCCGTTAGCGACAGAACGGCCCCCTGCACTTCCTCCCGTCTTTTCCGACTAGGGAATCCAGCCTGAACTCCTTCCCGTCGAGGCTGTCCATTATCAAGTTTTCACCGTCCCTCTCGAAAATCCAGAAGACCTTGTAGGCCCTCTCGTGGCGCACCACCTCTATCCTTGGAAGCCACCAGGAGATTACCCTCGAGTTCCCCCAGGTTATCGCGCTCTCTAAGGCCTTCTTCTCGGCCTCGTCGTAACCAACCAGCGGCTCCATTACCTTGTTCCCCTCTACGTCCCACTCGTAGAGCTCTATGAATCCGTCTCCCCTCTCGGCCCCGAGGCGGTAGAGATCCACGTAGGCGAAGTAATCCAGCACCCTGTCGCTTTTACCGAGGCGCCTGTAGAAGAGCCGCAGGTGGAAGATGTGGTATGGATAGAGCACGAAGTCAGGGTTTGAATGCTCTGGCTTGAATATCGGCCTCATGACTTTAACTCTCATCTGACACACCAATAAATGTAACGCGAGGGCCTTATTAACGGTTGCGCAGGTTTTGTTTCATTCCCCGAATATTCCATCTCGACTTTGGAATAATTCAACCAACACATTTATATTTGCAAAATGCGTATGAGGTGTTTGATGTCCTCTATAGGACATCGATGTATTGAGGTGGTGTAAAATGGGGCTGAGTGGTGAAGCCTGGGCAACCCTGCTGGTTCCGACTTTTTTGGGCATCGCAACGATGCTTCTCTACGGCTTCTGGGACAAAATAACCGGCAAGGAGTACTACGTGGACGACGAGATCCTGGCCTACGATGAGGACCTGATGAAAACCCTTGAGGAGGAGGGTAAGGCATGAACACGGAGATACTCCTCGGTTTCCTGTTCTACCTCGCCCTTCTGGCCTACATCGGCTGGTGGGCCAACAGGTACACCAAGACCGAGGATCAGTACTTCGTCGGCGGCAGGAAGGTCCACGTTTTGGCGGCGACCCTATCAGACAAGGCGAGTGACTTCTCAGGCTGGCTGATGCTAGGCTATCCTGGGAGCGCCTTCAAGGCAGGCCTAGGTGCTTTCTGGGCAGGAATCGGCTGTCTCTTCGGAACGCTGGCAGACTACGTCCTCATCGGGCCGAGGCTCAGAATCTACGCCGGTAAGTTCAGGGCCATAACGGTTCCGGACTACCTTGAGGCCCGCCTGAAGGACGACACCAAGCTGATAAGAATCCTGAGCGCGCTGATAATCCTGATATTCATGACGGCCTACGTTGCGGCGCAGTTCACGGCCGGAGGAAAGACCTTCGCCGAGGGCTTCGGCATAAGCGACAACACCGGAATAATCATAACCGTCATAATCCTCACCGCCTACGTCATCACCGGTGGCTTCTTCGCCGTCGTCTGGACCGACGTCGTTCAGGCAATGTTCATGCTGCTGACCCTGATAATCGTTCCCTTCCTGGCGCTGGCGGAGATAGGCGGCCTGGACAAGGCGACGCAGATAATAGCCCAGGCCGACCCGACGAAGCTCGACCCGTTCGGCGGCGCGACCGGTCTGGCGGCGATAGTCTTCGCGATAGGCTACGCCAGCTGGATAGTTGGCTACCTCGGACAGCCGCACATAGTCACGCGCTACATGAGCGTCGAGGACCCGAGGAAGCTCAGGAGGCCCGGAATCTTCATCAGTGGAACGTGGACGATACTCGTTCTCTGGGGCGCCTTCTTCGCGGGCTTTCTTGGCTTCGCGATGTACCAGGCTGGAATGCTCCAGGTCAGCGACCCGGAGAAGGTCATTCCCGCCATGGCCGTCGAGCTGATGCCCGGCTGGCTCGCAGGATTTGTCATAGCCGGGATAATCTCGGCCGTCATGAGCACCGCCGATTCACAGCTCCTCGTGGCTTCCTCCGCCATAGCCAGGGACTTCTACCACAAGGTGCTCGGAAAGGAGGTCGGCAAGAGGCAGATGGTGAACATCTCGAGGCTCGTAGTCGCTGGCGTCGCCCTCGTCGGCCTCTGGTTCGCGCTGACCGGCAACAAGGTCGTCTACGAGATGGTCGCGACTGCCTGGGGAGGACTGGCCGTGGGATTCGGACCGATACTCACGCTGAGCCTCTGGTGGAAGGGCGTAACCAAGGAGGGCGGAATAGCCGGAATGGCTTACGGTCTGGTCAGCGAAGTTATCCTCGAGGCGAAGGTATACGGCTGGGCCTTCAACCCCGACGCCCCGGGATTCTTCGGCACGATCGGTTCATGGTTCAACGGCATACCGGTGTTCTTCATCAACTTCTTCGTGACGCTGTTCATCATAATCCTCGTCAGCCTCTTCACCAAGCCGCCCGAGGACGTCGTCAGGCTCCACGAGGAGATATTCAGGAAGGTTCCCATCGAGGCGGGGAAGAAGAGCATCACCGAGACCAGAGCCAAGAGCCAGGTCGAGAACGTGGCTGAGTTCGTCCTCACTAGGGGCCTTGCCTGAGTCCCTCTATTTTTCATTTGGAGCATGACGTTCCGCCCCCGGAACGCTGAATCGCCCAACCTTTGGTTTTAAACCATTTTTGGTCAGCCTAACGTTTATAAGCACTGGTGTATAAAGGAGAGCGCCGATTGTAAAATCCTCGGGGTGGGAGCATGAGACCGCTCGACCTTACTGAGAAGGAACATTCTAGAAAGGTCACCATCTACTTTGAAGGAAAACCCTACGAGGCCTATGAGGGGGAAAAGATTACCGTCGCCCTTCTCGCCAACGGAATTTACTGGCTCACCACCAGCACGGAGGGACGGAAAAGGGGGGCCTTCACCTTCGGTCCGGTGCCAATGGTGGTGAACGGGATCAAGAACATCAACGCGCGCAAGACCAAGGTTCGTGACGGCATGAGGCTGGAGAGGCAGGGCTACGGGGACTTCCAGGAGACCGTTGAGATCGACGAGGGCAAGCCGGTTGGAAGACTGGTCGTAGATGTGGCCGTCATCGGCGGCGGCCCGGCGGGAATAGGGACTGTCCTGGAGGTCCAGGAACACCTCACCGTCGCCATAATAGAGGAGAAGGGCTGGCTCGGCGGCGACCTCTGGCTTAAGGGCCTTCCGCAGGAGGGTTTTGGAGAGAAGAAGCCCCAGGAGGTCGTTAATGAGCTTGTCGGGAAATTCAACGAGAACGTCCGGGTTTTCAAGGGCACGATAGCCCTCGGGGTCTTCGACAAGGGCGAGTACTTCCTCGTGCCGATAGTCACTGGACAGAACCAGCTCATCGAGATAATGGCGAAGCGCGTCGTTCTGGCCGTCGGTGCCGTGGATAACATACTGCTCTTCGAGAACAACGATTATCCCGGAGTTTTCAGGAGGAGCGACGCCCTGGAGGTTATCAACGTCTGGGGAATCGCCCCGGGAAGAAAGGTGGCGGTGGTCGGTGCCTTCCCCGAGGAGATCACCGTCGAGCTCGACCGCTGGGGGATAGAATACGTAGTCGTCCCCAATCCGAAGCGCGTCGAGGGGAGGGAGAAGGTCGAAAGGCTCATTGACATGAACGGGCACTCCTACGAGGTCGATGCGGTGATAGTTTCCGACGGGAGAAGGCCGGACATAAACCCCATCACCCAGGCAGGTGGAAAGCTGAAGTTCAAGCGCGGCTACTACGTTCCGGTGCTTGACTCCCAGCACAGGATACGCGACGGCATTTACGTGGCGGGAAGCGCGGTCTCGATAAAACCCCACTATGCCAACTACCTCGAGGGCAGGCTCGTCGGGGCGTACATTCTAAGGGAGTTCGGCTTCGAGGCGGAACCCTGCACCTACGAGGAGAGGCTGAAGGACTACGAGCCGGTGGCGGTTCCCGTTCACAAACTCCCACTCGACGAGTTCAACGGCGATGATGTCCAGATATGCGGTTGCGACGTCTCGCTCGGAAAGGTGGACAACGTCGTGAAGTCAGGCATAACCGACCTGCAGATAATCAAGCGCCTAACGCATTTAGCGATGGGCTTCTGCCAGGGCCGCTTCTGCCTCTTCAACGGCGCGGTTGTTGTTTCGCAGAGGACTGGAACGCCGATGGACAGGCTCGACATACCCGTCGCGAGACCGCCCCTTAAGAACATTAGAATGAAGGTCACCGCCGAGGGGGTGGAGGAGTATGCCGAGTAAAGAGCTCCCCGGGAGGAGCGATATCGTCATCATCGGTGGCGGGATAGTCGGGGTAACGCTCGCCCATGAGCTGGCGAAGCGAGGGGAGGAGGTCACCGTCATAGAGAAGCGCTTCATAGGTTCAGGCTCGACCTTCCGCTGTGGAACCGGCATAAGGCAGCAGTTCAACGATGAAGCGAACGTCCAGGTTATGAAGCGCTCCGTCGAGCTGTGGAAGAAGTACAGTGAGGAGTACGGCTTCTCCTTCGAGCAGACGGGCTACCTCTTCCTGCTCTACGACGATGACGAGGTGGAAGAGTTCAAGCAGAACATTGCGATTCAGAACAGGTTCGGCGTCCCGACGAGGCTCATAACGCCGGAGGAAGCCAAGGAAATAGTCCCGCTCCTGGACATCAGCGAGGTGATAGCTGCCTCCTGGAACCCAACCGACGGAAAGGCCGACCCCTTCTACGCCACGGCCGCCTTTGCCCTCAACGCCGAGCGCTTCGGGGCCAGGCTGGTTGAATACACCGAGGTCAAGGACTTCATCGTCGAGAACGGCGAGATAAAGGGCCTGAAGACCAGCAGGGGAACAATAAAGACGGGCACCGTCATAAACGCCACCAACGCCTGGGCAAAGCTCATCAACGCGATGGCCGGGATAAGCGTCAAGATACCGATAGAGCCCTACAAGCACCAGGCTGTCATAACTCAGCCCATAAAGAAAGGCGCAATAAGGCCGATGGTCATCTCCTTCAAGTACGGCCACGCTTACCTGACCCAGACGGCCCACGGTGGCGTAGTCGGGGGAGTCGGCTACGAGCTCGGGCCGACCTACGACCTCAACCCGACCTACGAGTTCCTCCGCGAGGTTAGCTACTACTTCACCAAGATTATCCCCGCCCTTAGGGAGCTCCTCATACTGAGGACCTGGGCGGGTTACTACGCGAAAACTCCCGACAGCAATCCCGCAATCGGGAAAATCGAGGAGCTGAGCGACTACTACATTGCCGCCGGTTTCTCCGGCCACGGCTTCATGATGGCGCCAGCTGTTGCGGAGATGGTCGCTGACCTAGTGACGAAGGGAAGAACGTCCCTCCCGGTTGAGTGGTACGACCCCTACCGCTTCGAGAGGGGAGAGCTCAGGGGAGAGGCCCTCCAGATGGGGTGAGCTTTCCTTTTCTCGCCACCCTTAAATATTTTCGAGCCCAACTTCCATAGGGGAAGTTCATGTACCGCGTTGATTCTCCCGGCAGGGTGAACCTGATAGGGGACCACACCGACTACGCCCTCGGATACGTCATGCCCGTGGCAATAAACCTCTACACCGTTCTCCACGCCCAAAAGGACGAAAAAGCCAGGGTTTACTCCCAGATTTTCCGGGAGGTGAAGGAGTTCGACCTAGAGGACATCAAAAAGGCCAACGATTGGGCTGACTACGTTAGGGGGATCTTCTGGGTTCTGAGGGTGGAGGGGTACAAAGTTGGCGGAATGAGGGGAATCCTTGGGGGCGATCTACCGATCGGTTCGGGCCTGGGTTCCTCGGCGAGCATAGAGATTGCTGTTTTGGCTTTCCTCAACGGGGCCTACGGGCTGGACCTCCTCCCAATAGAGATGGCCCTTCTCGCCCAGAAGGCGGAGAACGACTTTGTCGGAGTCCCCTGCGGGATACTCGACCAGTTCGCGGTCGTCCACGGAAAGAAAGAGCACGTCATATTCCTCGACACGGACACGCTGAGGCACGAGTACATCAGGTTCCCCGGCGACGTTCAGATTCTCGTGTTCTACACAGGGGTTAAACGGGAGCTGTCCTCCTCCGCCTACGCAGAGAGGAGGAAGGTCGCCGAGGAGACGCTCAGGCTCCTTGGAAAGAGAACCTCCAAGGAGGTCGAGGAGCGGGAGCTCAGGAACCTCCCCTCCCTTTACCGGCGATTCTTCGGGTACATCGTCAGGGAGAACCGGCGCGTCCTTGAGGCCAGGGACGCCCTGAAGAGCGGCGACCTCCAGAGATTCGGCGAGCTGATGACTGCCTCGCACTGGGACCTGGCGAGGAACTACGACGTCTCGAGCGAGGAGCTGGACTTCTTTGTAAGGAAGGCGGTCGAATTCGGTGCCTACGGGGCCAAGCTGACCGGCGCCGGCTTCGGCGGCTCGGCGGTGGCCATAGTTCCGGAGGAGCTGGTACTGGACGTGGCCATGAGGATCACCGATGAATACGTCAGGCACTTCAACTGGGAGCCTGACTACCACCTCGTCAGCCCGAGCGATGGAGTGCGCGTGAGGAGGGTCTGAACTTCTTCTGACCACTGATTTCCTGACTTTCCGCCCTGAAGGGCGAGGCTTTCAAGAGAAATGTGACGTAGAGGCACTGTAGTCCATCATCGATTATCCATATGTTGGCAAGCAATTAAACAACTTTATGCAGTAAAGTTTATAAAAAATGAATTTGAAAAATTGATTGAAAACTCTACAGGGCGATGCTATGAAACTCAAAATCGTGGGAGTCTTGTTGCTGACCCTACTGTTAACCTCCACCCTTGGCATGACGGCAACGGACTTTCTGAGTGTCGAAAGAACTTACCTCCAGGGAGGCGCTAAGGTCTTCATATTCCAACCCTCCCCCGAGGGAGGGGTAAAACTCCTCAAGCAGGGACACCTCAGCGGTCTCGTGACTCTGAGGACGGAAAGCAAAAAGTGGCGCGAAGCCGAGACTACTGAAAACCTACACGCTGTACCCACCCCGCTCGCAATATACATCACAAAGGACGGAAAGGTGGGAGTAAAAAGCATTCAGCCCGGAAAACCCCTCGAATTGAAGGGAATGTTCCCAATCGAGGAAGTTGCGGAACCCTATACCAAGCCGGGGCTGAGACTCCCGATAACGGCAAGACTGAAATATAAACTGCGCTCGCTTTTGGGCACATCGTCCTGTCCTTGGGGCTATGAGGAACTCAATGACAGATACTGCATAATCGAAAACTGGGAGTACCTTAAAGACTCATACTACGCTGACTCAAAAACCTTCACAGAATGGATCCCCTTCATGGGATTGAAAGTCAAAACTGGAGGGTATAAAGAAATAAGAAGCATCAGCGCTTCATGGGGTATTCAATTAACAACAAGTACAAATTCAATGTGGAGTCTAAGCATAGACGGAATACCTGTCCTAGACTTTGGAAATTCATACTCAGGCTCAACGCTGAAGGTCAGCTATGCGCCAGAACACGTAATAGAAACTGAGAACGGTTATTTGGACAGATACCTAAATCTCCCATTGAAGTACGTGGTCGTTGTTTACAACATTCCAGTATACGACAAGTGGAAGAAGGAATACGCCAGCATCCCCATTGCCGGAGTTTATCCCTTGGAAGTTATGATGAGCGGAGAATATAACGTCGGGGAAAGCGACCTGAACAGGAACCACTTACTAACGGATTACCTCCCGAATTCTCACTTTCCAACAAGTAACATCAAGGCAGAAATAAAAGTGGCCAAAACGGATTCCCGTGGTTCGTATCCAAACCTCGTGTTTGATTTCCAGGGGAGCTCCGGATACAACTTCTATTCTACTCCCCTAGGGGGTTCCGCGGCAAATTGGCTCTGGAGCAAACTTCCCGGAATCGGAACATTATCAATAACTTTCAGCTACTCATCAACGTCTCAATCAGTCGCAACGTATCGCATTGATATAGAGGAAGGGGCACCCAACCGGGCTTACTACGCCTCAATACTCAAAAGGAACCTCACACTCACTAACAGCAACAACGTGGAAGCAGCAATGTACTTTGCCACTGTAGATGACGGCCAGGATTCTCTGCCCCCATGTATTGGAAACTTCTGTCCCAAATCACTTGATCCAAACACTGAGAGATGACGTCCCTCTCTTTTTGTTCTGAAACCCCTACGTAGCCATGCGAATGGCACGTTTCCACATACATGTTCCCGGAGGAAGTTTTATAAGAGGCTTTCCGTAGGGCCGGCCGATGAAGAGGGAAAGGGCTATCCTCCAGGGGCGCAGGGAGAAGGCAGGAAAGCTCAGGCGGCTAAAGGTGAAGAGAAAGAACGTCCTCCTCCTAGCGGTCTCCATGTTCCTCGCCAACGTCTCCTTCGGAATGGCCTTCCCGTACCTGAGCGTCTACATGCGCCTCATCGGCGGAACGATGCTCATGGTAGGCCTCCTCAGCGTGGCATTCAACCTGACCTCCACGGCCTTCCAGTACCCCTTCGGCTACCTCTCCGACTCCACCAGAAACAGGAAAGGCTTCATAGCCCTCGGTCTCTTCTCCACGGGCTTCTTCTACGCCCTGATGGCCCTGGTATCGACTCCCCTGGCCCTACTCGCCCTGAGAACGGCTCAAGGAGCGCTCGGCTCGGCAATGATGCCTGCCAAGTCGGCCCTCATAGCGGAGCTTTCCACGAGGATAGGCTCGGCCTACGGCCTCTTCTCAACCGTTGAGAACGCCGGCTATATGTCCGGGAACTTCCTCGGCGGCTTCCTTGTAAAGAGAATCGGAATAAGGGGGATATTCGTGCTTTCCGGCGTTCTGCTGGCGGTTTCCGCGGTTATAGCCCTGGCTATGCGCGAGAGACCACGGCCGAAAAGGGCGCCGAGGCTTCTCCTGATCCCCCAGGAAGGGCGGGAGAGCGATAGGGCGACCGTCGGAAAGAAAGCCCTGGGAAGGCTGATGAGGGGCCACCTCGGAACCTTCTACCTCAGCGTCCTGCTGATGATGATAGCCAGCGGCCAGGTTTACTCCGTAGTCCCGGTTTACTTCGGCGAGACCTTCGGCGAGGAGTGGGTCGGTCTGCTCTTCGGCATCGATTCCCTCGCGGCCGCCCTGAGCGGCTACTACATCGGGAGGCTCATCGACAGGTACGGGGCCAAAAGGTTCTACCTCCTCTCCATAGCCGGCTACGGTATCGCTTTCCTCGGTTACGCCTTCGCGGAAAGCATCTACCTAATGCTCCCCGTTGCCTTCCTCTCGGGTGTGAAGTGGTCCATGACGCTGAATTCGGCCTCCACTTACGTCGCCGAGCGGGTGAGGGTGAGCGAACGCGGCCAGGGGATGGGCCTGCTGAACGCGATGATGAGCCTCGGCTGGGTCCTCGGCCCTCTCCTCGGGGGTTACCTATCGGGGATAAGCTTCACCCTGAACTTCGTGAGCACGCTGATTCCCCTAGGGCTGGCCTTCGTTTTAGCCATCAGACTGCCAGGGTGATGCACTCCGGAGGAACGCGCTCGACTATCCTGACGTTCTTTCCGGCTCTGTAGATCCTCAGGCCCCTCTTCCTCAGACAGTCGGCGTCTATGACGAGAAGAACCACGTCCCTCCCGTGCCTCCTGCCCGTTTCGACCGCCTCGCTTTTGCTCGTCGTTAGGTGAACGAACTGCCGCTTCATCGGTTTGAGTCCTTCTTTCAGAATTCGCGTGAGGTTCCTCCTCGGCGTTCCGTGGTAGAGAATTCTGGCCTCCCTATCTTCTTCGTGGTTTAGAGAGACCGGAAAGCTGTGGCCGTAGCGGGCGCGGATTTTGTCTCCTCTAATCTCGTAGCGGCCCTTCGCATCGCGGGCGACTATCTCCCTAACGAACTCCTCGGTGACATCGGGATAAACGCTCCGCAGGGCACTCACTAGGTCTTTGAGGGGCACAAAGCCCCTGGAGTCAGGCTTCAGCCCGAACTCCTCTGGGGAATGGCGCAGAATGTAGGCCATCAGCTTGCTCACCCTGACCCTCGACGGCATGGAGAAGAGTGGAGGGAGGAAATAAAAAACCTCACGGAAGCTCGATGACCGCCCACACCGGTCTGTGGTCTGAAACCTCGACGTCGCAGAGGCAGCCGTAGTCCTTAACCCGGGCCGGCCAGTCCTTCTTGAGTAGAATGTAGTCTATGTTCTCCTCGTCCCTGACACCGTTGCGCTCCCAGAGGAAGGTGTACGGGGGCCTCTCGGGGAAGGCGTCGCGGTAGTCGCGCGTGAGTATTGCTATTGCCTCCTCGTCAGGCTCCGCGTTGGTGTCGCCCCCTATTACCTGGGCCACCGGTTTGCTCTCCGCAAACTTGAGCAGCTCCTCGGCCTGCATCGCCCTCTCCTCCTCGCTCAGCCCCATGTGGACGTTCACTAGGGTGAGGCCGAGTTCCTCGATGAAGACCTTCTGTGCCGGTCTCGCCTGGCCGACGCTCTCTAGGTTGAGCTCACCCTCGGTTCTCATGTGCCAGTGGGAGAAGACCGCTATCCCGTAGCTTCCCTCCACTGCCGGCTTGTACTCGTAGGCGTAGCCGAGGCGGGCGGAGATGAAAAGGGGCACGTCCTGGTAGCCGTTGGCTATCATTCCGCCAACAACCTCCTGGGCCAGCCACACGTCCGGCCTCTGCCCGGCTAAAAGGTTCACGAGCTCGTAGCCGTTGAAGGTGCCGTCGTAGGGCCCGAAGCCCTGGTGGACGTTGTAGGTCCAGATGAGGACGTCCTTTTTCGCTTCGCCGTAGGTTGGCCCCGCGTTGAAGAGTGCCAGGGTTATCAGGGAAGCGACGATGAGGCCGGCCAGCGGTCCGGCAATTTCCCTCGCGCTTGGGAGTCCAACTTCGCGGTCCTTCCCGTAGGCGCTGAGGGCGTAGATTACTGAAGCGACCAGAATCAAAATCTCAAGCCTGTCCTCCATGAAGGCCAGCCCTATGTCCCTGCCCACGTAGGCACCTATGGCGAGCGTTGAGACGAGGAAGAGGTAGAACGCACCTATGACGCCTCCCCTGCTGCCCTTGGCGTTCTCGACCAGCGCTATTGAAGCCGCGAGAGCTAAGGGGAGACCGATGAGCGAGAGTGGCTTGAGGAAGAGCGTGGCCGAGCCTAGGACGAGTAGGGCCATCGCGAGGGAGGGCTTTCTGGCAAGGTACGGGCCGAGAAGAATCGCCAGGGCCACGAACAGGGAGAAGCCGATGAACTCGGGCAGGTAATAGACAGTCATTCCGGAGTAGCGCATCACGGCGTTGGGGTAGATGAGGCCGAGCTCGAGCAGAGCCGCGAAGGCGTACAGCCCAAAGCCGGGCTTCTTGAGGGTTCCCGGTTCCTTCCAGAGAGCGTATGAGCCGAGGAACAGAAGGACGGCCAGGATTACCCTCGTGTAGGGGAAATCAGCCGGTTCCCCGCCGGTGGCCAGAACGCGGAGGCTCAGGTCGGCAACGAGGCCGATCGCCAGGTACTTCACGTCAAGCTCCTTGACGAGGGCCAGAGCCACTGGAAGGGCAAAGGCCGCTATCAGGTGCGTGTATTCCGTCGCATCAGTGGCGAGGAGTGCGATGGCGTAGGCGGCCATTATGACCGCCCCGGCCTTTCTGCTAAGCCGCCCGACGAGAAATGCCGCAAGCAGGAGCAGGAGAATCCCCAGTCCGGAGGGGAGGTTCACCCCGTAGAAGAACGTCTTTTCCAGGCTGGAATACGCTCCCGCAATGAAGATTCTAAGTGACGACGCCAGCAACACTCCGGCCCCAAGACCGAGCAGTATTTTATCCCTTCCGTTCACGCTCATGTCCATCACCTAAAACTCAAGTTGTTGGGAGGGCACTTAAACTTTGTTGATACCCCAACGGCTCAGAGGAAGAAGGGGAGGAGAAAAACCAGCGCCCCCATGAGAAAGGCCGCCTCCATCTTCCGGAACACTTCCTGCCTTTCAGCACCGTCGAGCCAGTGCCATAGTTGAAGGACAGAATATGCCATAAAAGGGAGCGAAAGGACAGAGGGAAGCGGGTAATAGCCGAGGAGGCAGTAGACGACGACCATGATGGAGGAGAGGGCAAAGAGAAGCATCCCAACCTTTATTCCCCTCTCCCGCCCGAGCCACGAGGCGGACGTTCTTGCCCCCAGGGCGAGGTCCTCATCTATGGTCGGTATCGCGAGTATCATGTGGCCTGCCGAGAGGAGAACGAAGAAGGGGAGGGAGTAAACGACCGCCCATCTCACCGGAAGGCCGAGGGACTCGAAGATGAGCCCCATCGTGACGGGGCCGTAGGTCAGGCCGTTGGTCAGCGAATCGACGAGGGGCCTCGCCTTGAAGCGCATCGGAGGAGCGGAGTACGCTATGGCGAGGAAAGAGGCGATGAGCGTTATGACAAGGGCTTTGAGGGATATCAGCGCGGAAAGGGCAAGCGCCGGAATGAGGAGGCCGTAGCCGAGGAGTTTAGCGACCCTCAGGCTCACCTTTCCGCTCACGAGGGGGAGCTCGGTTCTGTTGGCCAGCAAATCCAGCTCGTAGTCGTGGTACTCGTTGATGACCAGGCCCGCCGACGTGACGAGAAAGACCACGAGCATCGCTATGAGAAAATCCGCCGTGAAGAAAACGCCGTAGTGGTAGCGCGCGATGGTGAAGGCAACTAACCCCGGAACGAGGGAGGGAAGGGCGAACTTGGGACGAAGAAGGGAAAGTAGAGCCCGGAGCTCCACTCAGCGGAACCTCCTGAGGGCCATCTCGGCCGCAACGCTTATCGGGTCAATGGTCGGGCTTATCGGCGGGGCGTAGGCGGTCTCAAGGTAAACGACGTCCTCAACGGTCGCCCCCTTCTGCGCCAAAGCCGAGAGCGTCATTATCCTGCCCCAGACGCGCTCGCCGCCGACTATCTGCGCGCCGATTAGCTTCCTGTCGGACTTCCTGAAGATTACTTTAACCGTTATCGGCTTGCCGCCGGGGTAGTACTCGGGTTTTGTGCTTCCCTTGAACTTGCCGACTGCTATTTCAATGCCCTCTCTCTTGGCCCTCTCTTCGGTTATTCCGAAGGTACCTATCTCGAGGCCGAAGAGCTCGGTTATTGCGGTGTTGAAGGTCGGCCTGAAGGCGACGTCCTTTCCGGCTATGTGCTCCGCCGCGACCTTCGCCATTCTCACCGCGCTCGTCCCGAGCTGGCTGAGCGTCCTTGCCCCGGTAACGGCATCAATGACCTCCGCGCAGTCGCCTATTGCGTAAATATCAGGATCGCTCGTCTGGAGGTGCTCATTGACGACTATTCCGCGGTTCACCTCAAGCCCTGCCGCCTTCGCCAGGTCGGTGTTGGCCCTCACACCGGTGGCAACGAGCACGAGGTCGGCCGGGACTTCCTCGTCGCCGATTCTTACAGCTCTGACCGGGCTTCCGATTATCTCGCTAACTCCCTCTTTGAAGCGGAAAGTTATGTTGTGTTTCTCCATCTCGGCCTGGACGAGCTTGGCGGTATCCTTGTCCAGCATCGTGGGCAGAAGCCTGTCCATGAGCTCTACAACCAGAACCTCCATGCCGAGCTTCGCGAAGGCCTCCGCGCCTTCGAGGCCTATAAGCCCTGCACCGATGACGACGGCCTTTCTCGGCTTCCTCTCGGCTATGTAGGCCTTTATCCTCCTCACGTCGTCGAGGCTCTTGAGGGTGAACACTCCCTCGTTCT
Organism: Thermococcus cleftensis; assembly: GCF_000265525.1. Taxonomy (NCBI): domain Archaea; kingdom Methanobacteriati; phylum Methanobacteriota; class Thermococci; order Thermococcales; family Thermococcaceae; genus Thermococcus; species Thermococcus cleftensis. Next base: position 1,332,676 of record NC_018015.1, on the reverse strand, counting down.
CCACGCCCTTGATGGGTGGAACAAAGGCCTTAGAGCCAACCGCCAGGACAAGCTTGTCGTAGGGGATTTCGTCCTTGTCGGTGATTACAGCCTTCCTCTCGCGGTCTATTGCCCTGACCTCGGTGTTGAGCATAAGCTGGATCTTCTGCTTTTCGTAGAACTCGTTGGGGAAGACGACAACGTCCTCGGGCTTCTCTATCGTGCCGCTGATGACGTGCGGCAGGGCGCAGGGGGAGTACTGCATTGTCTCCTCCTTTCCGATGACGATGATCTCGGCCTTTCTGTCGAGCTTCCTCATGAAGAGGGCGAAGTTGCTTCCGGCTGTGCCAGAACCGACGACCACGATTTTCATGAGCACCACCGGAGGGAGAAGGGCGAGGAGGTATAAAAAGTTGGCCTTGGTGAAAGGAGGGATTAGAACCTCACGGCTCCACTACCGTCCCGCTGTGCTTCCCCCTCACCACGTCAAAGAGGTGATAGGCGTCGCTCTTCCCGACTATGTAGGTTCTAATCTTCCCGCGCTGGATGAACTTCGCCGCTAAAGCATCAACGACCCCGCTTCCCCCCGCTTTGCTCTCGGCTTGCATGGCGATCTCGACGAGCTGGTCGACGGTTATCCTGTCGAGCTTCTTCGCGTTGGGGTTCTTTCTCGGATCAGAATCGTAGACGCCGTCAACGTTTGTCACCACGACGAGAAGGTCGGCCTGGAGGTACTCGGCGAGAAGAGCCGAAACCGCATCGGTCGTGTGGCCGGGGTGAGTTCCTCCCATTATTGGTATCTTCTTGAGCTGTATGACCTCCCAGGCCTTCCTGAAGTCCTGAATGACGAAGGGATAGGCCTTCTCGCCGAGGGCAGCGATGAGAAGCATTGCATTGGCGCGGGTGATGTGAATTCCGATGTAGTCCTTGAAGGTCTCGTTGGGCGTGAAGGTCTTCGCCGCTTTGATGTACTTCCTGGCAACCTTTCCTCCGCCGACTACCACCGCAACCTCGTGGTCCTCGCTTATCTTGATGAGCTCGTATGCGATGGCCTTAATAAAATCAACGTCCGGGTCGTCGGGGACAAGAACCGAACCGCCTATATCGAAGACTATCCTCATGATGACCCTCACGGTGCTAATCGAGGTTCCTTTATAACCTTTTTCTTGCCTAGAATCAGTCAACCCGAAAGCGTTATCAACTTAAAAGGGGAAAGTATGTTGGTGTGGGGCATGGAGATAACGGTTAGGGTGCGCGTTCCGGAGGGGGCTGATGAAAAAGCAATCGGCGAGCTAGCGGGGCTGTTTGCGCGGGCACAGGTGTTGAAGTCCCTTGCAACCGGGAAAAGAAAGGTAAGGAGAGAAAAGGCTTCGTGGAGGGAGCTTCGTGAGTATCTTGAGGAGTACCGCGACCTTCGTGGATAGCAGTGTCCTCCTGAACGTAATCTTTGAAACCGAACTCACCGAACGGGCCGTTAAGTTGATTTCTCTCGCGGAGTATCCTGTGATTTCTGAGACGGTAATCGATGAATGCGTTTACGTCACCCTCAGGAGGAAAGCATCTCGAAAAGGAGTGCGCAGCATATACGACCTGAAGCGATTCCTCAAAAGAGAAGAGGGGAAAGCTCTAATCCGAGAATCCAACGAGGATGTTCTCTCCGTCGTGGCGAGTTACGGGATGGAGGTTGTGAAAGACCCCGATGTGTTTCTTGCGTTGAGTCTTGCGGAGAGATACGGCCTGCTGCTTCACGATGCAAAGATACTCGGCTCAATGGTCGAGAACGGAATTCGAAAGCTCGTCACCCTGGACAGAGACTTCGAGGGAATCCCTTTGATTGAGGTCATAAAGGAAAACAAAAACGGAGAGTAGCTCACCCTATCTGGAAGGCTGAAGTCCTCAGCTCACCGCGCTCGAAGCGGTAGGGGTCGTACCACTCCCAGTCTAGCGGGACCTTGGAGCGGCCCTTTGAAATCAGCTCGGCCATCGCCTGAGCAACCGCCGGGGCCATCATGAAGCCGTGCCCGCTGAAACCAGCCGCGATATAGAAGTTATCAAGGAGTTTACCCATCGCAGGGTTGCTGTCGGGCGTTTTCGCGTAGAAGCCCGCCCACTGACGGACGATGTGTGCATAGCGGAGCGGCGGGGCTATCCTGACCGCGTAGTCCAGAACACCGCGCAGGAAGTCGTAGGTCGGCTCGACGTCGTTTAAGCTCCTAGCCTTGTGCTCTATTCCTGCGCCGCAGATTATCCCGCCGTCCTCCCCGTCCTGGATGATGTAGGCGTCGTTCCAGCTCGGCGGACAGATCAGCGGTTCAGCCTGTCCGGGCTCGAGGGGTTCGGTCTTGACGAGCTGGTGCTTGTAGGCGGTGATGGGAACGAGGTTCCGCTTTAAGCCAGCCATCTCGTTGATGAGCGGCGCCCAGGCGTTGGCCGCGTTGAGGACGGCATCTACCCTAACCCTCTCGATCCTCCCGTTGTAGCGGAACTTCACGGTCGTTATGGCGTTCCCCTCGCGCTCAAAGCCAACCACCTCGGTGTGCTCGCGCGCATCAACGCCGAGCCCCTTAGCCCGGAAGAGGTAGGCAAAAAGCGTCTTGAAGGGGTTCGCCTTCCCGTCCTTCGGGTTCCACGCCCCGGCGAGGAAGGGCTCGGTGTTGAGGATCGGGGCTATCTCTTTCGCTTCGTCCATGTCGATGAGCCTTGTTGGGACACCGAATTTGTTCTGGAGCTTTATGTTCGCCTTAAACGCCTCAACCTCCTCCTCACTCGTGGCAAGGAACAGGTAGCCGGTCTGTCTGAAGACTATGTCGCTCTCCAGCTCCTCCTCAAGCTTTTCCCATCTCTCAACGGAGTGCTTCATGAGCCTGATGTTCGCTTCGTCCGTGAACTGTGCCCTGATTCCCGTTGCACAGCGGAAGGTGGAGCCCGAGCCGAAGTAGTTCTTCTCGAGGAGGATTACCTCCTCCCCAAGCTTCGCCAGCTCGTAGGCGGTGGCAACTCCTATTATCCCCCCGCCAATTACGGCTATTTTACTCATCGGCACCACCCACTATGACCTCTACGCGGACCGGCCTGGTCGGGACCCTCGCCTTTGGAAGCAGAATGTCCTCCTGCTTCTTCCCGGTCTTCCTCGCGAGTATGCCAAGCACTATCGGGATGCACGTCCTTCCCTGGCAGGGGCCCATTCCTATGCGGAGGAGCCTCTTGAGCTCCTCGATGTCGGTAATTCCAGAATCGATGAGCGCCTCGACCTCCTCAACGGTGACATCGTTACAGCGGCAGACTATTTTCTTCCCGGCCATTTTCATCACCCCTCGCCCCTCACAGCCCTTTCTTCGAAAGCGCTGGCGGAATGTTTCTGACTCCAACACAGGCTTCCACGACATTGGGTGCCCCCACAAGTGATGCCACTCCACTGTTCACCCCTGAAATGTGCCCTTCGGGCATGTGAGTGTGAACCCTACTGAGGTGTTCCATCTCCTGGCACCCATCGGATAGGATCTCGACGGTCATTCTCTCACCACCTTAATCGCCCTAACCTCCCAGGCCAGCTCTATCGGCACCTCAACGGTGATTATCGGTGTATCTCCCTTGCTCTTTTCCCTGGGAACTACCGTGATCACCTTCCCCCTTCCGACCGGCTCGCCGACCCTGTTGAGCAGTATTACCTCCTCGCCCCGCTTGGGCAGCGGAAGAAGCTCGTGGGGCATCGTTATCCTTGCCTTGTCGCCAACGTAGTGCACCATGAAGAAGGCCAGGCCCGGGCATATCTGGACGCAGAGGGAGCATCCTATGCACCTGTCGTAGTCCACAATCGGCAAATCGTTCGGGGTGGGCATGCTTATCGCGTTGGTCGGACATACCTCCCTGCACGGGGCGCACGGAATCTCCTGCGGGCATTCCGGAATCGCTACCGGTCTTTTCCTCAGCCTCTCCTCGCTCGGCCTCGGGATTATCGAGAAGAGCTCCTCGGGAGTGATGTAACCGTTTCTGAGGTAGGCGGGGATTTCACTCACTGGCGACACCTCCAATAAGGGCCTTTTTAATCCCCTCAAGCACGTGCCTGCCGAAGGGGCCTGAGCGGAACTCTACGAGGTCCTTCTGGGCTTTCTCCATCTCCTTCAGCCAGCTTTCGTCCGCTATTCCGAGTCTCAGTGTTGCCGCAATTCCCGCTATCTTCCCTTCAAGCATCGCAGTAGTAGCTTCCTCTATTCCGGCCGAATCTCCTGCGACGAATATTCCCCTGACCGTTGTTTCCATCCACTCGTCGCGGAGAGCCACGTGGCCGCTCAGCTCGCGTACGTAGCGTATCTGACAGCCCGCCTGATGGAGGAGCTCGATGCTCGGCCTCAGGCCAACGGCGAGGGCTATAACGTCCACCTCAAAGGTTCTCTCCGTTCCGGGGATTGGCCTCCAGTTCTCGTCGAGTTGTGCCACAACGGCCTTCTCAACCTTCTCCTTTCCTTCAGCGCGAAGAATCGTGTGCCTCGTTAGTATCGGGACTCCAAGCCTTCTGACCTTGGCAGCATGGACGAAGTAGCCGCCGACCTTTGGCATGGCCTCGACTATCGCCTTCACTTCAACGCCCGCCTGGATGAGCTGATACGCCAGAATAAGTCCCACGTTGCCGGCACCGACGATTAAAACGCGGTCGCCGGGCTTGACGCCGTAGGTGTTCATGAGCGTCTGTATAGCTCCGGCACCGTAGATTCCGGGCAGATCGTTGTTCTCGAAGGGTATCATCTTCTCCATCGCACCGGTCGCCACTATGACCGCCCTTCCTCTGAATTCTATCAGTTCACGGTTGTTTTTAACCGCCAGAACGAGCTTCTCGTCGCCGTCCTGAAAGATGCCAACGGCGGACGTTTCAAGGAAGATTTTGATGTTCTTCCTTTTCCTCGCCTCGCCCTCCAGAATCCTCGCTATCTCAACGCCCCTGACCCCTGCGAACTGCTCGCGCTTGCCGAAGAACTTGTGGGTCTGCTTGACGAGCTGGCCGCCGAGCATGGGGTTCTCATCGAGAAGAACGACGCTCGCTCCCCCGTCGGCCGCGTGTATGGCCGCCATCAGACCTGCGGGACCGCCGCCGATTATCACGATGTCTGCCTTCACTACCTTCGCGTTCCTGAACTCAGGGGGTTTGGCTTCTCTTGGCAGCTTGGCCTTTCCGCGCTGGCGCTCTATGACCATTCCGTCCTCGACGAGGGTTATGCACGTCCTCACGTTGGGAACCCCGTTCACGACCATCAGGCAGGAGGAGCACTTTCCGATGGCACAGAAGAGACCTCTAGGCCGCTTCTCGTTGGCGGAATAGTTCAGGACCCGTATTCCTGCCGCATGAAGGGCCGTTGCTATCGTTTCGCCCTCGTAGGCTTTTATGGGCTTTCCCTCAAAGTATATTGTAACCTCCCTGCCGCGCTCAAAACGCAGAACAGGATGCTCAGTTAAGCGCACGGTGTATCACCCATGCACCTATTCGTTCACGAATTTATGAAAATTTTTCAATCCGATGGTGAGCAACCTTTGGTTTCAGGACTACCAAAGCTTTATATATCCGGGGGCGGATAAGTTAGCTGGCGGCGGGCTAGGCCGGGGGGTTCGGCGTCCCCTGTAACCGGAAACCGTCGATATGCCGGGGCCGAAGCCCGGGGGGCGGTTCCTGAAGCCGCCCGTGGAAGCCGGGGTGCAACGGTGATCCCTCGTCCCGGGGGGCCGGCGGTGGGCGGGGTCCGGCTGGAGGGCCGGACTAACGCCCTTTACCCGCCGAACCCCGCCAGGCCCGGAAGGGAGCAGCGGTAGGCGGGACGTTCGGCGCTCCCGGGGTAGCGGGGGTGAGCGAGCCCCGGTGGAAGCGGGCGGTGGAGGGTTCCCACCCCCGGGCGCGCCCGCCGCCGCTAGAGCTTCTCTGAGAAATAACAAGCCGCAGGCAAAACCTTAATAGGACGTGTTCTCTTTTGACTTTGAGGTGTTAAGATGGCGAGCCTTGAGGTCGAGCTTTTCGGGATAAAATTCGAGAACCCGCTCATTCTCGCATCTGGAATAAACGACAAGGTGCCGGAGCAGTGGATCAGGGCGCACGAGGAGGGCGCCGGAGGGGTGGTCACGAAATCCATCGGCATCGAACCGAGGAAGGGCTACGACAACCCCACAATCGTCGAACTGCCCTGTGGTCTCATCAACGCGATGGGCCTTCCTAATCCCGGCTGGAGAGAGTTCCTCGAGATGGTCGAGGGTTACACCTTTGACTTTCCACTGATAGTCTCGATATTCGGTGGAACGCCTGAAGAGTTCGCTTTTCTGGCTGAGAAACTCAGCGGCGTTGCCGATGTCTTTGAGCTGAACCTCAGCTGTCCCCACGCAAAAGGCTACGGCATGGAAATCGGCCAGAAGCCGGAGAACGTCTACGAAGTCGTCAGGGCCGTCAAAGATGCGACCGACAGGCCTGTGATAGCGAAGCTGACGCCCAACATAGATGACATAACCAAGCTTGGCCTGGCCGCGGAAAGAGCCGGAGCCGATGCGGTCTCGGCGATAAACACGCTGAAGGCAATAGCGATTGACATCTACGCGAAAAGGCCGATCCTCAGCAACCGTGTCGGCGGCTACTCCGGACCTGGAATCAAGCCCGTCGCACTGAGAGCCGTCTACGACCTAGCGAGAACGCTTGATATTCCTATTATAGGAATAGGGGGAATAACCACCTGGCAGGATGCGGTCGAGTTCCTCCTCGCTGGAGCTTCAGCCCTTCAGATCGGCACCGCTGTTTCACTCCGCGGGTGGAAGGTATTCAGGGAGATAAACGAGGGAATCGTGAGGTATCTTGAGGAGGAGGGCTTTTCGAGCGTTGAGGAGATAGTCGGCCTTGCATTGGAGGAGTAAAACATGAAAGAATGGGAAACAATCTCGTTGGGCGGGGATTTGAGCCCCGAAGAAATAGAGAAAGCCACAGAAGAAGCTCTCAACGAGGCCACAAGTGACATCGAACTCTCAGAAAACTTTAAACCATCAAAATCGGATTTGAGCGGGGTGAGAAAAATGAAGCGCGCTGTGGTGTTGTTCTCGGGGGGTCTTGACTCGACGGCATGCCTGTACTGGGCGAAGAGGAACTACGATGAGATTATAATGCTCGTCATTAACTACGGGAGCAACGAGGAGAGGGTCACTAACAAAGTTGCTGAGTTCTTTTCGAAGGAGCTGGACGTTCCGCTCAAAATAGTCCGCCTCGACTTTCTGGAGGAGTTCTCGAAGCTGAGGGGAACTACCCTCGTCGGAGGGGAGACACCGAAGGTTACCGCGGAGGAGCTTGAGGACATGAGTGTCGCCCAGGAAACTGCAAAAAGCGTCTGGGTTCCAGCGAGGAACGTCGTTCTGATAAGCGTCGCCGCATCGCTCCTCGATGCGCTCGGCGGCGGGGACATAGTAGTGGGCTTCAACGCGGAGGAAGGGGCCACATTCCCCGACAACACGCCCGAGTTCGTGGAGAGAATGAACGAGATGCTGAAATACGGCACAATGGCCGATGTGAGGGTCGTTGCACCGCTCATAGACCTCGACAAGAAGGGAATAGCAAGGCTTTTGAAGGAGCTGGGCGCGAAGTACGAGTACTCCAACTCCTGCTACATGCCGAGGGGCTTCACCGAGGACGGAAAGCCGATACACTGCGGCGAGTGTGAAAGCTGCGTCAGGAGGCACCGTGGGTTGATCGAGGGAATCGGCGAGGACAGAACCGTTTACGCCGTCGAGCCGAGGATCTAATGTTCAGCTCTGTTCACCCGCCACCGCAAGATTTATAAATCTCTTCCTTGCCCTTATCTTTGGGCGTGGGGCGGTAGCTCAGCCTGGGAGAGCGCCGGACTGAAGATCCGGGTGTCGGGGGTTCAAATCCCCCTCGCCCCACCACTTTCTGCGCGGTGGTAGTCTAGCCTGGTCTAGGACACCGGCCTTCCAAGCCGGTGACCCGGGTTCAAATCCCGGCCACCGCACCATAACAGCCATTGTTTGTACAAGCACTGGCAGGAGTAAGCTTAAAAGCGTCTTCTCCAAGACCAACTGGTGAGTCGCATGGCGATTTACTTCATAGGGCTGGGCCTTTACGACGAGAGAGACATCACGCTCAAGGGGCTGGAGGCGGCAAGGAAGTGCGACCTCGTTTTTGCCGAGTTCTACACCTCACTTCTTGCCGGAACAACGCTCGAGAGGATTGAGAATCTCATTGGAAAGCCTATCAGGAGGCTCAGTAGGGAGGAGGTTGAGCTACACTTCGAGCGCATCGTTCTAAGCGAGGCGAGGGAGAAGGACGTGGCCTTCCTCACCGCCGGTGATCCAATGGTTGCAACGACCCATGCGGATCTGCGCATAAGGGCTAAGCAACTTGGAATCGAGAGCTACGTTATCCACGCCCCAAGCATCTATTCCGCAATAGCGATAACCGGACTGCAAATATACAAGTTCGGGAAGAGCGCCACAGTGGCTTACCCTGAGAAGAACTGGTTCCCCACGAGTCACTACGACGTGATAAGGGAAAACCGAGAGCGCGGTCTCCACACAATGCTGTTTCTCGACATAAAGGCAGACCAGAACCGCTACATGACGGCCAACGAGGCGATGGAAATACTCCTCCAGGTGGAAGATATGAAAAAAGAAAACGTTTTCACGCCGGACACGCTCGTTGTCATCCTGGCTAGAGCCGGTTCGCTCAGTCCGACCCTCAGGGCAGGCTATGTGAAGGATATGCTAATGGAGGACTTTGGGAGACAGCCCCACGTAATGGTCGTTCCGGGCAGGCTCCACATCGTTGAGGCGGAGTATCTGGTGGAGTTCGCGGGGGCACCTAAGGAGATACTGGAGACGGTCTAGCGAAAGCTTTATATTTCCCCCTCCCCCCACTATTGCCGGGACGGGCCCGTGGTCTAGTCTGGTTATGACGCCGCCCTCACGAGGCGGAGGTCCGGGGTTCGAAGCCCCGCGGGCCCACCAGTTACAAACTTCGCCTGCGCGAAGTTTGATCAAGTTCGTAGCTCTTCTTGAAAGCTACAATTTTGAGTGATTTTCTCTTTGAGTGACTGTTTTTGAGGTGGAACTTTTCAAAGTGCTTCTTTGGTGTGGGTTTAACCTTTAAATCGACGCCCTTCGGGCGTCAGGAGGAGAGTAAACACCTTATCGGGGCTTACCTAACGTGTTCTCTTCTGGAAGATGGCATTTAATGGGTAAAATCCTCCCCTGCTGGGCTTTTCGACGGAGAGCTACGAACTTTTGGTCAAGCTTTTTTCCAAAAGCTCCCTTCGCAAGCGCTGGCAGAAGTGGAGGTGCATGTTTTGAAATGCAAAGTTGTCTCCCCCAGATTACCTGTTTTATATGATCCAGGCAGGAAAGGGTTAGGCAATTGCCGAAAAGCTTATAACGATTGACGAATATCCTCCACTATGCTTGAAAAGGAAAAAGAAGCTCTGGCAAAGAGGATAGCGGGGGAAATAACCCTTTCCTCAGACCCCGGCAAGACAATGCGCAAATGGCGCGAGATATTCGGAATCAGCCAGACAGAGCTGGCCGAATACCTCGGCGTCTCTTCTTCGGTCATAAGCGACTACGAAGGCGGAAGGAGAAAGAGTCCTGGAGCATCTACCATTAGGAAGTTCGTTGAAGCGCTCCTTGAGATAGACGAAAAGCGCGGGGGAAACGTCATTAGGGCCTTCAGCAAGACCATCGGTAGTGAGCTACCAACGAGCGCTATACTTGACATCAGGGAGTTTGCGCTCCCGATAACCATAAAGGACCTCGTGAATGCTATCAAGGGGGAAGTAGTCGCCAACATACACCTTCTCGACAGGCGCATCTACGGCTACACCGTCGTTGATAGCATAAGGGCGATCCTCGAGATGAGCAGTGAAGAGTTCCTCAAGCTCTACGGCTGGACGACGGAGCGGGCGCTGATATTCACCAAGGTCACTACTGGGAGAAGCCCAATGATAGCGGTCCGCGTCCAGGGCCTCAAGCCGGCGGTGGTTGTTCTCCACGGCGTAAAGAAGCTCGACGAGCTCGCGGTCAAGCTGGCCGAGCGTGAAAGGGTCCCGCTGGTGGTTTCCAACGTTGCGAGCGAGACCGAGCTCATAACCGGCCTCAGGAGGCTGGTGGAAAAGACTGAAAAGGAGCTGTGATCACTCGAGCTCCTTCCTTCTCCAGATTCCCTCGCCTGCAAGTCGGGTTAGCCGGTCCCTCATGTGAAGGAGAACGTCGCTCAGGGTCTTGCCGTTGTCATACTCCTCAAGTATGCCGAGAAGCTCCTCCCGACTGTAATCCTTCATCTCCCTCGCCAGCTCGGTCATTCTGGGGTACGCCCTAACTACGTTGTCTACTATCGTTATGTCCGCCATTCTGGCGCTCCGCGAGAGGGGGTTTAGATCCACCGTTATCACGAACTTGCCCATTCTCACGAGGGCCTCCGTCCTGTCACCGTCCTCAAGCGGGACGAGAACAACGTCAGCCTTCCAGATGCCGTTTTCGTCAACCTTCCCCCTCTCGTGCTCAAGGCCGGGGATTCTTTTGGTCGGGTTTATCCCGAGTATCTCCTCCGCCCCGTGCTTTCTGAGCTCCTCCGCTATGGCTCTAACGCGCTCCTCGGTTCGGTAGAAGAGGTTTATCTCTAGCTTGGCGTTTAGGGCTCTTGCCAGCTCCACCGTCTCCTCTGGAACAAGGGCCGCGACGTTGCCGTTTACGGAAACGACGGTGTGCTTCGCCAGGAGAAGCTTCGCGACGGCGGCGCGCATGGCCCTCTCGGCGGGTTCTATCGTCTTCTCCCCGATGAGGTAGTCAAAGGCCTCACCGCGGCCGTGGGCTATCAGTCCGGCCTTCGCGGTCATCCCCTTCTCCATGCCCTCGATGATCTTCTCCCGGTAGTACAGGCTCCAGTAGCGCGGGTGGCTCTTGGGTATTTCGACCATTTTTATCCCCCCGGTTACTTGGGGTCGGGGCGTAAAAAGCCTTTCTCCCGGCACGGGGCTTATACGCCGTCCTTCAGGTACCGCCGTTCTCAACCTTTGGTTTAAAAAATCTATATAAAAGCCACTCGTCCTAAACCAAAAGTGAACAAACTTGAACAAATGCTCAAGGTGATGCATCCATGTACCGGATAACTGCCAAAGAAGAACTCGACGTTAGGGACTTCTTCATGGAGGTCGAGGCACCGCACGTGGCAAGAGCCTGGAAACCGGGCCAGTTTGTCGTTTTGATGATACATGAGAAGGGCGAAAGGATTCCCATGTCCATCTACTATGCCGACAGGGAGACCGGAAGGATAGGCATGTTCATCAGGAGGCACGGGAAGACCACCTTCGACCTCTGGGACAACTTCGACGTTGGAGACTCCCTCTACGCCGTTGCGGGACCGCTCGGAACGCCGATCGAGGTCAAGCACTACGGAAACGTCGTCTTCGTCTCCGACGCAGTCTGCGGCCAGGCGGAGAACTACGCCACGCTCAAGGCCATGAAGGAGGCGGGTAACTACACCATCTCGATTCAGACCTTCGAGGACAAAGCCCACTCCTACCCGGAGAAGTTCCTGGCGAAGCCCGTCGCGGACGAGCACTACCTCACCACGGAGGACGGCTCGCGCGGAATCAAGGGGCACTACCTCGACGTTCTGAAGGAGCTCATCGAGAAGGATAAGGTGGACATAGTCTTTGGCGGTGGAAAGCTGGGGTCGCTCAAGAAGCTGGCTGAGCTTACGAAGGAGTACGGAATCCCAACAATCGTCACGGTAAGGCAGATAATGGTGGACGGAACCGGTATGTGCGGTTCCTGCAGGATACTCTACGACGGCGAGATAAAGTTCGCCTGCCGGGATGGCCCGATGTTCGACGCCCACAAGGTGGACTGGGACGACGTCATAAGGCGCGACTCCCGCTTCGTTCGCGAGCAGGAGATTGCAAAGAAGCACTACCTCGAATCCAAGGGGGTGGTCTGAATGGCAAAGCCAAAGATCATCAAGGAGCGCGTTCCGACGCCGGAGAGGCCCGTTGAGGAGCGCATTAAGAGTTTCGTCGAGGTCAACCTCGGCTACGACTTCGCGTCGGCGGTTAAGGAGGCGGAGCGTTGCATACAGTGTCCGCCGGAGTACGCCCCATGTATCAAGGGCTGTCCCGTTCACATCAACATTCCCGGCTTCCTGAAGGCCCTCCGCGAGAACGCAGACAATCCGGACGAGGCCGTTAAGAACGCCCTGCGCATTATATGGAACGACAACACCCTGCCGGCCGTTACAGGAAGGGTCTGCCCGCAGGAGGAGCAGTGTGAGGCCCCGTGTGTCATGGGAAAAGTGGGGGACCCCATAAACATCGGCAAGCTTGAGCGCTTCGTGGCCGACTACGCCCGCGAGAAGGGCATAGACGAGGAACTCCTCGGTGAATTCATGGCCGAAACAAACGGAAAAGGAAAGGTCGCCGTCGTCGGCGCCGGGCCGGCTGGACTCACCTGCGCCCTCGAACTTGCAAAGCTGGGTTATAAAGTGACCATCTTTGAGGCCCTCCACGAGGCCGGTGGAGTTCTTGTGTACGGAATTCCGGAATTCAGGCTTCCGAAGGAGATTCTCAAGGCCGAGCTTGACAAGCTGGAAAAGCTAGGCGTTGAGGTCAAGACCAACTACATCGTGGGCAAGACCGTTACCGTTGAAGAGCTCCTCCAGGAGTACGACGCCGTCTTCATCGGCACCGGAGCTGGAACGCCGAAGCTCCTCAACATACCCGGAATCCTCCTCGACAGGATTTACAGCGCCAACGAGTTCCTGACGAGGGTAAACCTCATGAAGGCCTACAAGTTCCCCGAGTACGACACGCCGATAGCCGTCGGGAAGAAGGTCATAGTGATAGGCGCCGGAAACACGGCAATGGACGCGGCGCGCTCCGCGCTCAGGCTCGGGGCTGAAGTTACCATCGCCTACCGCCGCGGAAGGGAGGACATGACCGCGAGGATAGAGGAGATAGCGCACGCCGAAGAGGAGGGAGTTAAGTTCGAGTTCTTCCTCACGCCGGTCGAGTTCCTTGGTGAGAACGGCAAGGTAAAGGCGGTCAGGTTCATGAAGATGCGCCCGCTGGAGGAACGCGACAGTCGCGGAAAGAGGAAGATAGAGCCGACCGGCGAGTACGTTACCCTTGAGGCCGACACCGTCATCATAGCCATCGGCCTTGAGCCGAACAGGATACTCGTTGAGGCCAGCGGATTTGAAGCCAACCCTGACGGAACGCTCGTTGTGGACGAGAACCTCATGACGAGCATTCCGGGAGTCTTCGCTGGCGGTGACGCGATAAGGGGAGAGGCAACCGTTATCCTGGCGATGGGCGACGGAAAGAAGGCCGCGAAGGCGATAGACGAGTATATAAGGTCCAGAAAGGCGAACTCGTGAGTTCTTTTCTTTTTTTCACCACTGTCTTTTTCTGTCTCCGAAGAAGAACTTCATGAATCCCGAGAAGTCCTCGCCGCGGAAGGCCGCGTAGAGTTCCTGGGTTTCCTCCGGCGTTAGCCACTCTATCCTCTCGGGGATTCCCTCCTCGAAGAGGTAGAGTATCTCATCGCCCTTTCTGGCCACGTCGAGGGTGTAGATTTTCTTTCCGTGCTTTTTGGCCATCTCAATCTCCCTGACGACGAGGGAGGTGAACTTCCCGACTATCGCTATGGCCACGAATATCTCGGCATCTGGAATCATGTGGTCGGTTGTCCTGAGACCGTAGTCGGAGGGAACCACGAAGTTGTTGGAGCCGAGCTTCTCCTCGAGTATCTCAAGAATGGCCTTCTCAGTGCGGGTGTGGTAGAGTATCGTGGGCTCGCTCAGGTAGACGAGCGGCCCGTAGGTTTCCTTCTTCTTTTTCCTGAAGAAACCAAGCATGGGACCACCTCAGGTGGGGATAATGTCATCATCTTGGCATCAGGAGGGATGACACTCTTCATCGGTCAACCTTCACTAACGGGTATGGCTTATTAAGGTTTAGTCTGAAAGTTCATGGGAAGAGCCATGAGAGTTGTTCCACTCGCGTCAGAAAGCCTCGGCGTGAGGAGCCTGGCAACGTTTGTAGAGGCCAGAGGAATAAAAATCCTCATCGACCCCGGTGTGGCCCTCGGGCCGAAGCGCTACGGCCTGCCGCCGGCTAAGATAGAGCTTGAAACCCTCCAGAAAATGAGGAGGAAGCTCCAGGGCTACGCGAGGAAAGCGGACGTGGTGACCATCTCTCACTACCACTACGACCACCACACGCCCTTCTTCGAGGGTCTCTACGAGAGCTCGAGCGAGGAGTATGCCAAAGAAATCTACTCGGGAAAGCTCCTCTTCATCAAGCACCCTAAAGAAAACATCAACTTCAGCCAGAGAAAGCGCGCCTGGGCCTTCCTCAAGAAGGCGGAGCCGATAGCAGAGAAGATAGAGTTCGCGGACGGGAGAAAATTTGACCTCGGCGGGGTTAGGCTTGAGTTCTCACCGGCGGTTCCCCACGGGAGCGAAGGTTCCAGGCTCGGCTTCGTTGTGATGACGCTCATTGACGACGGCTCTGAGAGAGTAATCCACGCGAGCGATATTCAGCTCCTCAACAGAAAAGCGGTGGAGTGGATAATCGAGAAAGTTCCAGACCTGCTCGTAACCGGTGGCCCGCCGACATACCTCGGTAAGCGCGCCGAGGGAAGCTGGGAGGCGGGCATTAAAAACCTCAACGAGATAATCCGCGAAACAGGGGCGGAGATAATCCTCGACCATCACATAGTGAGGGACAGGAACTACCCGCGCTTTTTCGACGAGCTGGAGGAGAGGCCCAAGACCTTCGCCGCCTACCTGAAGGTCGAGGACAGGCCGCTAGAAGCCTACAGGAGGGAGCTTCACAAAAGGGAAGGGGGCGAAAAGGTGGAACTGCCCTTCAGGCTAGGTTGAGAGAAAGCCGCCGTCCACGGGGATCACGGCTCCGTTGATATAGCTGGCAAGGTCGCTCGCGAGGAAGAGCATCACCCTCGCCACCTCGTCCGGCTGACCGAAGCGGCCCATCGGGAGGCGCGCGTTGAAGTTGAAGGATATGCTTATCTTCTCCACGTCGAGCTTCATTATCGCCTCCTTCTTGAGCCTCTTCACGCCCTCGGTCTCTATCCCACCGGGGACTATAACGTTCGCCCTGATTTTCTTCCCGTAGTCCCTCGCTATCGCCCTCGTCAGCGCCACAACGCCAAGCTTGGCCGCGTCGTAGTGGGCAAGGCCCCTCGCGAAGGGCAGGAACGCCTCTATCGAGCTGACGTTGATGATGACGCCGCCTTTATCCTTTCGCGCCCTGACGAAGTGCTGGCACATCCAGAAGACGGAGTGGAGGTTTATCTCCATGACCTTTTCGTAGAAGCCCTCATCGACCTCCGTGAAGTCCCTGAACCAGTAGACGCCGGCGTTGTTGACGAGTATGTCCGGCTCGTTGCCCTCCAATTCCTTCCAGAGCGCGTCTATCTCAATTTTCCTGGAGAGGTCAACGCGGTGGGTGCTAACGCTCACCCCGAACTCCTCCGCGAGGGCCTTCGTCTCCTCCAGCCCGGACTCGTTGAGATCCACGAGTTCTAAATCCGCCCCGGCCTCGGCAAATCTAATCGCCGCCGCGCGGCCTATCCCTGAAGCGGCCCCGGTTATGAGTGCCCTTCTCCCCTTCAGGGAGACGAGTTCGTTTAGAGGTTTCAGGGTCACCATGTTCATTGATTTGCAGTTTTCCCGATAAACTTTACTCAGAAAAGCCTTAAATCCAGAGAGGAAAAAGTTGTTTCAGGTGAGGAAGATGAGGGATTTCTACATCGCCCACGAGGAGGATATAAAAGCCGGAAAGACCACCGACGTTTACTTCATCAGGACGCGGAAGATACTAGTCGAGAAAGGCATTCACAGGAAGGTTTTCGCCGACATAACCACGACGGGACTTCCAAAGGGCTGGAAGTGGGGTGTTCTGGCGGGAATCGAGGAGGTTGCCAAGCTCCTTGAAGGCCTGCCGGTGAACGTCTACGCGATGAGAGAAGGCACGATATTCCACCCCTACGAGCCGGTTATGCAGATCGAGGGTTACTACGAGGAGTTCGGGATTTATGAAACCGCTTTACTCGGCATGCTCAGCCAGGCGAGCGGCATAGCCACCGCGGCACTGAGGGTGAAGATAGCGGCCAACTTCAAGCCGGTCTACTCCTTCGGCATAAGGCACATGCACCCTGCCATCGCTCCGATGATAGACCGCTCGGCCTTCATAGGCGGCTGCGACGGTGTGAGCGGAGTCCTCGGCGCGGAGATGATGGGAGAAAAGCCCGTCGGGACGATGCCGCACGCGCTGATCCTCACGGTTGGCGACCAGGTCAAGGCCTGGAAGTACTTCGACGAGGTGGTTGAACCAGAAGTCCCGAGAACTGCTTTGGTGGACACGCTGTGCGACGAGAAGTTCGAGGCCCTAATGGCGGCTGAAGCTTTGGGAGAGAGGCTCACCGCCGTCAGGCTCGACACTCCAGGCTCAAGGAGGGGCAACTTCAGGCGCATCATAGAGGAGGTTCGCTGGGAGCTCGACCTGAGGGGCTACAACTGGGTTAAGATATTCGTGAGCGGTGGCCTGAACGAGGATAGCATAAGGGAGATAGTTGACGTAGCCGATGCCTTCGGCGTGGGCTCAGCGATAGCGAGCGCGAAACCCGTGGACTTCTCCCTTGACATAGTCGAGGTTGAGGGGAAGCCCATCACCAAGCGCGGCAAGCTGAGCGGGAGGAAGCAGATCTACCGCTGTGAGAACGGCCACTACCACAGGGTTCCAGCGGATAAAAAGCTGGAAAAGTGCCCTGTCTGCGGTGCAAAGGTCGAACCGCTCCTCAAACCGCTCATCGAGAACGGCGAGATCGTTGCAGATCTTCCGAAGGCGAGGGAGATACGGGAATACGTTCTGGAGCAGGCGGAGAAGTTCGGGCTTAGCCTGGAGTGACCGTTCTTCTTTTATCTTACTAAATCTCCCAGAAAAGCAACGTGCAATGAAGGGAAAAAGAAGAGACTTCAGGCCTCCTCGATGTAAATGCAGCTGACCGGGCAGGCCTCGGCGGCCTCGACGGCGCAGTTGTAGAGGTTCTCGTCCTCAATAACCTCGACGATGACAACGCTCTTGCCCTCATCGTTCATCTCGAAGATGTCCGGGCAGAGGCTGGCACAGATGGCGTCTCCGATACAAACGTCCTGGTCAACCCTAACCTTCCAAGCCATGGAACATCACCGGACTTAGATGAACTCCGGCGAATATAAACTTTTCGTCGGGGAAAAGAACCCCAAAGGGCGAAAATCCGTGGAAAAAGGGAGCGAATAGCCCGTCAATGAACAGAAATTGACAGAATGGATCAGTAAAGGCCCAGCCTCTTCTTGTACTCGGGACTTATCCTGTCGGGCGTCCAGGGCGGGTCGAATGTTAGTTCGATTTCGGCGTCCTTGACGCCGGGGATCTCCAGTATCTTGTCCTCGACGGCCCTTAATATCCACATAGTCATCGGACAACCGGGAGTGGTCATCGTCATCTTGACGTAGACGGTGTTGTCAGGCCTAACCTTAACCTCGTAGATGAGGCCGAGGTTCACCACGTCGATTCCGATCTCTGGGTCGATAACCTCCTTGAGCTTCTCAAGGATCATGTCCTCCGTGAGCTTAACGTTTTCGCCGCCGTCCTGAACTTCGCGCTCGCGGTTGATGGTTATCAAGCCGATTCCCTCGAGCTTCCCAAGTTCCGAGTGGAGCCTTATGAGGACGTTGTCTATATCTGGAGTGTCCTTGGCGAGCGTGACTGTAACGTCCCCCTTATCGTTCACCTCGATGGATCTGACAAACTTCCCATCGACTATCTCATTAACGATCTTTTCGACTTCTTCCTTCGTGACCATTACTCACCACCTGGGTGGGATTCAGAATGACAGATTTAAACCTTTTGGGTCAGAATTGTGGAATCAGCGGGTGAGAACGTCGAGTATCAGAGCCTCGGCTATCTCCGGTGTTATGGCCCTGGCCCTCAACTCGCGGAGAACCCGCTGTATTGCAAACCGCTTGACGCTCGGTGCCCTCCTGAAGGTCTCCCAGAGCAACGGACAGCCAAACCTGAGATCGTACTTTCCTCCAATCAGCTCGATTATCTCGGCCTTGTCGAGGGCAAGGAATGCGGGAAGGTTGAGGGTCACCAGCCCATCGGTCTCGTAGATCGATATCAGCCCCGAGCTAAGGAGGTCGCCGCTGGCGAGGATCCCTATCCCGTTCTCCCGGGAGTAGCGCTCAACGGCCTCCATGACCATGGAGTGGCATTTACCGCATATTGGAGCGCCCTTGTCCATCTGGTCGGTTATCACGTCGAGGTAACCGGGCACATCAACAAAAACCGCTCCCTCGGAGCTGGCCCTCCCAATAACGCTCTCGTTCATCTGGGGAAGCCTGGCCGTTACGGGCACGACGTCGAAGCCGGCCCAGCGGAGTATCCTCAGCGTCGCCGTGCTGTCGGAGCCGGCGGAGAAGGCGAGGGCTATCTTAACTCCGATCGGCGAGCGGTCGAAGTCCTTCCCGCTAAGACGGTATTCCACCAGCGCCCTCAGCCGGGAGTATGCCCTCTCCCCGATTTTCTCCCTCACCCTTTCAAGGGCCTCGAGGTTGTACTCCAAGCGGTAGCGCTTGACGAAGTCTTTCTCAACTGGCCTTATCATCGTGGCCAGTAACGCCGGACACTTATTAAACTTGCCGCCGGGAAAAACCTTAAAAGAGGCCCACCCTAACCCCGTTTACGAACCAAAAATCCTTCTGGAGGTGCTTGCGATGATCGAGATAGTGGAGAAGGTTAAGGAGAAGACGAGCATTCCGGTTTACGAGAGAACCATCGAGAACGTTCTGAGCGCAGTTCAGGCCAGCGGTGACGTCTGGAGGATAGTGGATCTCAGTGAGGAGCCGCTTCCGCTCGTCGTGGCGGTCATAACGGCGCTCCACGAGCTTGGCTACGTCGCCTTCGACGGTCCGAACGTCGTCCTCACCCAGAGCGGCAGGAAGCTGGTGGAGAAGTACGGGATCGGCGCGAGGAAGGACTACACCTGCTCCCACTGCGAGGGTAAGACGGTCGAATTAGATGCCTTCAGCGACCTGCTCGAGCAGTTCAGGGAGATAGTGAAGGACCGCCCGCAGCCGAAGCACGACTTCGACCAGGCCTACGTTACGCCAGAAACCACCGTGGCGAGGATAGCCCTGATGCACACGAGGGGAGACCTTGAAAACAAGGAGGTCTTCGTTCTCGGCGACGACGACCTGACCAGCATAGCCCTCATGCTCTCCGGCCTGCCGAAGAGAATAGCTGTCCTCGACATTGACGAGAGGCTCGTGAAGTTCATCGAGAAAACTGCAGATGAACTCGGCTACGAGAACATCGAGATGTTCACCTTCGATCTCAGGGAGCCACTCCCGGACTACGCGCTCCACAAGTTCGACACCTTCATAACCGACCCGCCCGAGACCGTTGAGGCGATAAGGGCCTTCGTCGGCAGGGGGATAGCGACGCTTAAAGGGCCCGGCTGCGCCGGCTACTTCGGCATAACGAGGCGCGAGAGCTCACTCGACAAGTGGCGCGAGATCCAGAGGTTGCTCCTCAACGAGTTCAATGTTGTCATCACCGACATAATCAGGAACTTCAACGAGTACGTGAACTGGGGCTACGAGGAGGAGACGCGCGCCTGGAAGCTCCTGCCGGTCAAGGTCAGGCCGAGCTACAACTGGTACAAGAGCTACATGTTCAGGATCCAGACGCTCGAGGGCTCGAAGGGCTTTGAGGAGAGGATCACCGTCGGCGACGAGCTCTACAACGACGAGGAAGCTTCAACCACCTGAAAACCAGAAAAGAGGGGATTTACTTCTTCCCCTTTCTCCTGCCTCTCAGGACCACGATCCCGGCCAGGCTAATCAGCAGGACTCCGGCCCCGATGTAGAGGTAGGCCGTTTTTCCTTCCCCCGTCTCAGGTTCGGTGGCGCGGAATCCATTGACCCCGTAGGCGGTTATTGCCAGGGGGTTCTTCGACGGGTAAATGACGACGTAGCCGTCCAGGCCCCCAACCACTGCCTTCCCCGTTGCGTTGCCGATGTAAAAACCGTCCCTCACGAGCAGGAAGGTGGCGTTGGCCAGTTTCGCCGTTTCGCCCTCCACCTCCGGGCCGGGTATCTCCGCGTAGAGAAGGTTCCTGAGGAACGAGACCGCCCTCTCGTAAATCTCAGAGTCCTCAAGCCCCGCTTCCTGAAGCGCCCAGGCGACCCTTGCCGTCGAGGTAATCCCGGCTATAGAACCCTGGGTGTAGGGGAAGGCCCCGTTGGGATACTGCCTCTCCGCAAGCAGGCTCAGGGTTTCGTTGAGCTCCCTATCCATTCCGAACTCGCTGAAAACTATGACCCCGTAGGCGAAGTAGTAGGTCGGCACGTTGTAATAGACTGGGTTCCCGGTTTTCGGGTCAGTAGTTTCGCGCATCCACGTCAGGTTCCTACTGAGATAGTCCAGCGAGGGGGAGTAGTTGTAGCTTACGTTGAGGAACCTGAAAACCTCCACAACGTATTCGGTGTTGTAGAAGTCCCTCCAGACGCCGCCCTTTCCAGTTGAGAGGAGGTAGTCCACCTCGTCGTCGTAGTCCAAGCCCATGAGGGCCTTAACCCTCGCGAGCTCCGCCACCTGCCAGGGAAGAAGGCCTGAGATGCCGGAGGGCAACTCGGGGGTCTCGTTGCAGAGAAGGCGGTAGTCTGCCAGGATTACCCTTTCCCAGTCGTCGGTGGGGTTTATCTTGGAGAGGTACGGGCAGGCTATGGGACGGAGCTCCTCAAAGCCCTTGATTTTGGAAACGCTCAACAGATCAAGGACGCGGTAGTGAAGGACGCCCCAGAAGCCGAAGTGCTCCCTCTTGAGCAGTTCCTCGCGGTACTTCTCATCTCCCGTCGCGTAGAGTGCCATTGCCACGGCGACTGTGGAGTCAAAGTCCCCGCTAAGCTCAACCTCCTCGCCGAGGTAGGCGAGGGCGAAGGCGCGGTAGGCTTTCATCTCGCCTTCCACTTCCATCTCCCTGAGCTTCTCCCTTTCACCGAGCGCCATGTAGCCAAATATCCGCTCCGTATCTGTCCCGGGCTCGGTTCCCATCAGCCAGCCCTGGGCGCGGTTTATGGCCTCTTCCACCTGCTTCCTGAAGCCCACGAGGGTCTCGTTGATGTAGCCCCCATCAACGAACTCCCTGAGAGCTATTAACGCCAGTGCCGTGTCGGTGTAGTCGTTCCAGGAGCCGTCAGGGTTCTGCTTGTATATCAGCCAGTATGCGGCGCTGTTGAGGGTCTTGCCGTACCTGCCGCGGGCGATGTTTTCGCCCCTCATCAACGCGAGCATCGCCATGGCCGTGTACTTGGCCTCGTGCTCCTCCCCGCTGGCGAAGCCCCAGGAGTCGAAGGGCGTCCTTATCGCCATCAGCCACTCGCAGCCCTCCAGAACCTTTCCGTAGTCTCCAGTTCTGTAAAGGGCCAGAACTGCAAAGGCTGTGTCCGGGACGGTAGGCTCGTAGACGTAGGGCCTGATTTGAGCCTCTCCAGCGCGAATCGGCACGGCGGATAAAAGCATGAGCGTGAGCAGGGTTATTGCCAGAAGCTTCCTCACTTCGATCACCCCAGAAACGA
Organism: Thermococcus cleftensis; assembly: GCF_000265525.1. Classification (NCBI taxonomy): domain Archaea; kingdom Methanobacteriati; phylum Methanobacteriota; class Thermococci; order Thermococcales; family Thermococcaceae; genus Thermococcus; species Thermococcus cleftensis. The sequence goes on along the minus strand of NC_018015.1, from coordinate 1,311,033 downwards.
AAGAAAAGAGGGGTTAAAAGGGTTCACCCGTAGTAGACCTTTCCGTAGAGGGTGTAGGAGGCCCAGCCGTAGGTGTTGTAGGCGTAGACGAGGAACGTCCAGTCACCAGGGGCGGGGTTGCTGTACTCGACGTGCTCGTTGCTGTCGTAGCTCTCGGAGCGGTCCACGATGTTGCCGTTCGGGTCGTAGAGGTAGAGGTCAAGGTCGTGGGCGCTGGTGTCGAAGACGAGGTCGCCGGTTATCTTGGTGGCGCCGCTGTTCACGGTCATGGTGAAGCTGTCGCTCTTGTCATAGTAGTCGTGGACGTACCCGGTGAAGGTCTGCTCATCGACGGTTGGCTCGGTCGGGGTGGGAGTGGTTCCGCCGGACTGGCTCAGAGAGCCGTCGCTGACGACGTCAACCTGATAGTTGGCTGCACCGCTGTAGCTGACGACCTTGAGCGTCCAGGTTCCGGCGGTCGGGTTGTAGTAGCCAACCTTTTCGAAGCCGTAGTAGGCGGTGTAGGAGTAATCAACCTGGTTGCCGTTCGGGTCGTAGAGGTAGAGGTCAAGGTCGCTTCCGCTGTTGTCCCAGTAGAGCGTGGCCGTGACGAAGGTGGCTCCGCTGATATCGAAGGCGTGGGTGGCGCTTCCCTTATCGGCGACGGAGCCGGTGAAGACGAGCTTGGAGAGGCTGTCGTAGTAGGCCGCCTTGTAGGCGTTCACCCTACCGGCACCGTAGGCGATGTCCGCTATCTCGTCGGGCTTGACTATGTCGGCGGTCTCGATGAGGGCGGTCTTGACCTTGTCAGGGGTCCAGTCCGGGTGGGCCTGGAGTATGAGAGCGGAGATTCCGGCGACGTGCGGGGTGGCCATCGAGGTTCCCGGGGCGGCGACGTAGTAGTCACCGATGGTAACGTCAGTGAGCTGGGTTCCGCTGGCTCTAGCCGCTATGATCCAGTTGCCCGGAGCGACGACCTCGGGCTTGAGCCTGTTGTCGGCGGTTGGTCCCCTGCTCGAGAAGTCGGTTATGACGTCGTACTTATCGACGGCGCCGACGGTGATGACCTTGCTGGCCGCTGCCGGTGAGCCGACGGTGTACTTGTCAGGCCCGCTGTTTCCAGCGGCAACCACCACAACGAGTCCAGCGTCCCAGGCGTTGTTAACGGCCTGGCTGAGTGAGTCGGTGCCATCTGAACTCTGGCTCGAGCCAAGGGAGAGGTTGATGACCCTTATCCCGTACTTGTCCTTGTTCTGGACCGCCCAGTCCACGCCGGCTATGATGTCAGATATGCTCCCCGAACCATCGGCACCGAGGACCTTGATGCCCACGAGCTTAGCACCGGGGGCCATTCCCTTGTACTGGCCGTTGCTGGCCGCTCCGGTTCCGGCTGCTATGGAAGCGACGTGGGTTCCGTGGCCCTGGTCATCGTAGGGGGTGGTCTTTCCGTTCACGTAGTCCACCCAGCCGATGACCTTGCCCTGGAGGTCCGGGTGGGAGGCGTCGATACCGGTGTCGATGATGGCAATGGTTATTCCAGAACCATCATAACCGAGGTTCCACATATTGGTGGCCATGACCTGAGCGGCCGACTCGTCAAGACCCTCGGTTTCAACGTTGACCTGAACCTTGTAGTCCTCCTGAATGAACCTTATTCCGGAAACCTTCGTGCTGCCGAAGAAGCCGGTGTCGATCATGCCGGCGACCACGAGCAGATCCCTGACCTTCATCTTGACGGCAACCGCAGGGATAATCTTGTAGGTGTACTTAATTTCAGCACCCATAGCCTTGAGAACCCTAAGGGCCCTGTCCCTGTCGGCCGGGCTGTTGAACATCATGACGGTGCTTACCTCCTGGTTCCAGTTCATTCCCTGAACCTTCTTGAACAGCCCAGGGGTCAGGAGGCCGTAGTTCTTCTGGGCCTGCGGGGCAACCGCGGGCTTGGCCGGCACGGCTGCAACCGCACCCGCCATCATTCCAACGAGTAACAGGGCAACCACCAACGCCTTCCAACCTTTCATTTCGAGACACCTCTTTTCAACGGTGTGTTTTAGTATCCATCTGGGTATTATACCCGTCATCAAGGTTCTAATGTGGACACCCAAATATAAGGTTTTCGGACATCAAAACGTACGTTGAACATATCGGGCGAAATTTCCGGGAATTTTGTTGATATTTGTAAACTAATTGCATACCATATCGTAACTTAAGATTGAATAAATCGTGCCCAATTGACCAGTCAACTCCCAATTATATACCAAGAATACCACATACTGGAAAATCTACAAAATATGGAAAATAAACCAACGTGGAAAACTTGCCTCAGAACTCGTCGATACCGAGCTCCTTCATCTTCTCCTCGGTTATCTTTCCGTCCTCGGTCCAGCCGCGGAACTTGTAGTACTTCGGAAGCATCAGGTGCAGCCTGACGACGTGCCCCTTGTTCGGCCCGTTCCTGACGGGCTCCTCAAGCAGTCTCTTGGGTAGGGTGTCCTCCTTGAGCGGGTCGAGGCCGGCCCTGAGGTTGAAGAGCCTCTCGGCGTTCCAGATGCGCTCGCCTATCTTGAGGTACTCCTCGGTCGAGAGGTCCCAGCCAAGGGCCGCGTTCAGCATGTCGCGGTAGTCGTCCGCTCCGAGACCGAAGGTCGTGAAGACACACAGTCCAGCGGCGTCAATGAGGGCAGTTAGGTCCTGGAAGAGTATGACCATCTTGACCTTCTCGTCACCGATGTCGTGCGGGTCCATCTTGTAGGGGTAGCCGAGGATCTCGGGACTTATCATGTACTGCTTGATGTGGCAGCCACCGCGGTTGTTGGTGGCGTAGCCGAGGCCGTGTCCCTCTGCTCCCCTCGGGTCATATGCAGGAAGCTCCTGCTTCTTGACGCCCATGAAGTACTCTGTACCGTTGTACATCTCGGCCAGGCGGTAGCCACCTTCGGCCAGCTTGTCACCGAAGCCTTCTCTCTTGGCTATCTTCTCGATGTAGTAGTGCAGAACTTCCGTGTTGCCCCATCTGAAGGGCGGAGCCTCCTCTCCGAGGTCCTCCTGCTTGAGCAGGCCCTTCTCGTAGAGTTCCATCGCAGTCGCGAGGGTTCCGCCGAGGCTTATGGTGTCCATACCGTACTCGTCGGCCCAGTGGTTGGCCTCGATTATGCTCGCGAGGTCGTTTATTCCGTTGTGCGCTCCGAGCGCCCATATGCTCTCGTACTCCGGCCCCTCCGTGACCCCCGTGGTCGGGAGCTTGTTGACCCTTCCACAGCCTATCGGACAGGCGTAGCACGGCTTGTTCCTTATCAGGTACTTGGCCGCCATGGCCTCACCGCTCTGCTCCTCTGCGTACTCGAACTGGCTGTACTGGAAGTTTCTCGTCGGGTAGAGGCCGTTCTGGTTGATGATGTTAACTAAAACGGCCGTTCCATACTTCGGCAGTCCACCGCCGGCGGTCGGGTCGTTCCTGAGCTTGTCGGTCTTCTCCTTGACGACGCTCGTGAACTTTGCCCTGTCGGCAACCTCAACGCGCTTGTGTCCGCGGACGACTATCGCCTTCAGCTTCTTGCTTCCCATCACTGCACCAACGCCACCCCTACCGGCGGCCCTGTGCTCATCGTTCATTACGGCCGCAAACCTTACGAGGTTCTCACCTGCCGGACCTATGAGTGCAACGCGGATTCTCTTGTCTCCGATTTCCTCCTTGAGGGCCTCCTCGGTCTCGGTGGAGGTCTTGCCCCAGAGGTGGCTGGCGTCGCGAATCTCAACGCTCTCGTCGTTTATGTAGAGGTAAACCGGGTGGTCGGAGGCTCCTTCCACTATGATGGCGTCCCAGCCCGCGAACTTGAGCTCCGCACCAAAGAATCCACCCGAGTTCGCCATTGCAATATAGCCCGTCAGCGGGCTCTTGGTTATCACCATGTACCTCCCACCGGTGGGAGCGGTGGTTCCGGTCAGAGGCCCGGTGGCGAAAATCATCTTGTTCTCCGGGCTGAAGGGATCCACGGTCGGGTCCATCTCCTTGAGGAGGTAGTAGATGCCGAACCCCCTCGTCCCGAGCCACTTCTTGGCGAACTTCTCGTCGAAGGTCTCTTCCTTGATGGTTCCATCTGTCAGGTTCACCCTCAAAATCTTACCCCAGTACGCGAACATACATTCATGCCTCCGAAGGTTCTTGGAATCATTTTTGTACATTAATGCTAATAAATTTGACGAAAGCAAAAAAAGGGACAATGATGAACAAATTAAGCATTTTTGTTTAACATTCCAATACAATCGGTCGAAAACCCGAATGGTTGTTTTCCACTTCAAACCACTTCCCGTTTCCGTCAGTCCCCGGGAGAAGCCAGAAAAAACCGAACTGACGGAAAACGAAAGAATGTAGTCACCAGAAGCCCTTCATGCCCTTCTCGGGAATCGGGCAGAGCACTATTCTCCTAGCCCATAAACAGTCGGCACAGCTGGGGGTATTTCCCCAGCAGTCGTAGTTGGTGTCCTGGACGAAGGAGCAGGACTCGTTGAGGGGGCAGTCGGTACAGCTCGGGTAGAGGGAGTTTTTAACAACGTAGCGGAACCAGCTGTATTCCCTGCTCGTCCAAATCTCCGCCAGGCTCTTTTCCCTGACGTTGCCGAAGGAGTGGGCGTAAACCTTCTTCTCCCTACCGAAGACTATCTCGGGATAGGTGTGCAGGAAGCGGTAGCATGGGGCTACTTCGCCGTCCCACCTGACAACGGCGACCTTCTTCTCGACGAACTCGCACTTCCTCTCGGTTCTCAGGGAGAACTCGGCTATTTTGTGCAGGTAACCGTGGTAAATTGCTTCCAGCTTATCGACGATGGGCTTCATATCGACGCTCCCATCATAAACGATTAGCTCGGAGTGCTCCTTGGTTATTGGGATAAGGTTTGAGATCAGGAGCGTATCAACGCCGAGGGAGCCGACGTAGTGCGCTATCTCCGGCAGCTCCTCGTAGTTCTCCTTCGTTGCGACGACCTCGACGCCGATGTGCGGAACGTCGCTTCCCAGTTTCTCCTTCACCTCCTGAATCTTCCTTATGCGCGAGCTCGTGTAGTCCGGCTTTATGTGGCCGATGTCAACGGGCTGAGTTGGAACGGAGTCTATGGAGAAGTAAATCAGGTCGAGGCCAAGCTTTACAAGCTCCTCTATCCTCTTGTCCGTTAGAAGGAAGCCGTTGGTGCTTATGCCGAGGGCGAAGCCGCGTTTCTTGACCTCTCTGGCCATGTCCATGAAGCGCGGGTGAACGGTCGGCTCGCCGATTCCGCCGAAGTATATCATCTCAAGCTCCGGAAGCTCCTCGGCGTCGTCGAGGATTTTGAGGAACAGCTCCCAGTCCATGTCTCCCTCTGGGTCCTCCCAGTACTGCTTGAAGCACATCTCGCACCGGAGGTTGCAGCGGTTGGTTATCTCGATGTAGAGGTAATGGATATCGGGCTTCTTCGGGATTAAAACCTTGTAGTCCGACAAATCGAAAAGGTGATGGTTTTCCATAACTGACACCTAACGGGAAAGTTAAAGGTGATCCCTTATAACGGTTGGTGGACAGTCTTGGGCAACGAGTTTCTCAACCAAAAGCTTCCAAACCCAGACACTCCAAGTGACTGAAGAAACCACTGAACAAGAAAGCCTCTAGGAGGAGCCACCAACTCTGATCAAACTTCGCACAGGCGAAGTTTGTAACTGGCGGGCCGGGCGGGATTCGAACCCGCGACCTTCGGCTCCGGAGGCCGACGCTCTATCCTGGCTAAGCCACCGGCCCAGGCCCATAACTACTCAATCACTGACTTTAAAAATCTAATTCCCGGCGGCCACAGTACAGAAGAGAACACTCCTGCACAAAAACTTTTTAGCCACGATACCCTATCAAATACCAAGAGAAAGGACGGTGATGGGCATGGAACCGCACGAGTTCAAGCTCACTGAAGAAGGAATGAAAGCCGTTCTCCCGCCCCTCGAGGCCGAGATAATGGAGCACATGTGGAAGGTCAAGGTGGCGACGGCAGGCCAGGTCTACGAGTACATGAAAGAAAAGCACCCTGACATAAGGCGCTCGACGATAAGCATACTCATGAACCGCCTCTGTGAAAGGGGGCTGCTCAAGAGGAGTGTCGAGAAAGGAAGGGGAGGAATGAGATACGTCTACACAATAACCACCACGAGAGAGGAGTTCGAGGAGAAGGTCGTCCAGAGCATCTTGGACGCTCTCATGACGAACTTCAAGGAGGCGACCTACGCGTACCTGTCCAAGATTAAGAAGTGATGAAGATGCTGTTCATCGTTATAGCCCTTGAAGTTCTGCTGGCGGTAATAGCGCTGGCGGAGCTGGGCCTAGAGATATCGCTGGTGGCCTTCGGAACAGTGCTGGCTCTCTACCTCTGGGTCTCCACCATGGACGTAAAGGGGAACTACGTTCCCCTCCAGAGGGAAGAGATGCCCTGGCTCTACGACGGCATAGCAGAGATGGCCAAAAAGGCAGGCCTTCCAATGCCCAGAGTATATATCCTCGACGACTACATACCCACGGCGTACTCCTTCAAGAACACTATAGTGCTCTCCCTCGGCCTCTTCGAAGTTTTAGACCAGGGGGAAATACTAGCGGTCGCAGCCCACGAGCTGGGCCACATAAAGAACGGCGACACCAGGACGTTCCCCCTCCTCGCCTACGGGAGGTACCTCATGGTGCTCTTCACAGTCGTGCTCGTACTCCTCACCAGAAGCCTCGCCGTAAGCCTGGCGGCCGTTACTCTGCTCGCCCTCTACGAGGTAACCAGGGCGAACTTCCACAAGGAGCGCGAGTTCCAGGCGGACGAGACCGCGCTGAGACTGCTCGACACGCCGATGAACCTCAAGCGCGCCCTCGAAGAGCTCAAGTACTACGAGGACCTGCGCGTTGGCGTCAAGATGGGCGCCCTCCCTAGCATCGAGCCGTCCATCGAGAGGAAACAGAAGGTTCAGATAATCGAGACCCACCCGAGTTACGACGAGAGGATATTCAGAATCTTGGTGGAGATGAGCGGGAACAACATGTTCAACAACCGTGTGCAGTGATGTGGTATGCCGGTTGAGATATTCCTCGACAGGGAAAAGGCGGAGAGGATAAAGGGAATCCGCCCCACCAAGGACGAGTACTTCATGCTCATAGCCAAGCTGGTCTCTCTCAGGGCAACCTGCCCGCGCTTGAGGGTAGGTGCAGTTGCGGTCAAGGACGGCTACATTCTCGCCACCGGCTACAACGGGGCGCCAAGGGGAATGGACCACTGTATAGACATCGGCTGCCTGATCGTCGATGGCCACTGTCACAGAGCTGTTCATGCGGAGCAGAACGTCATAGCGATGGCGGCAAGGAAGGGCATAAGCCTTGAGGGAGCGACGCTCTACGTCACCCACTTTCCCTGCGACACCTGCTTCAAGCTGGTCATAAACGCGGGCATAAAGGAGATAGTCTACGAGGAGATGTACCCCAACGAGGCCACCGAGATACTCCTCAGGGAGGCGCAGGAAAAGGGGATAGTGAAGATAAGGCAGTTCAAGCTGCCGAAGGAGAGAGTGAGGGCGTTCCTCGAGGAACTCTTCGGGGAGTTCAGGGATTGAGCCTCTCCTCGATTCTTTCCAGCTTCTCGTTTATCTCCTCCAGTTCCATCGCCACCTTTCTCGTGAGTTCGGTGATTTCCCTCTCGGTCTTGTCCACGGCGAGGTAGACCTTGAAGATCAGGATATACGAAAGGCCAATACCTATGACGAAGAGGGCATCGAGGCCCCTTCCCAGCCCCAGGAGCTTCTTTATCTCGTTGGCTATCTCGATGGGGAAGATGGAAACTATCAGAAGGCCGAGGAGTATGGTCTCCCAGAAAAGGAAGTCGCCCCACTCGAACTCCTTCTTCCCGTACCTTCCCAGGACATACACCATCAGCACGAGAACAACCGCTATAGCCATGTACTGCACCGCGTACATCACCATCACCTCAGCTTGTCAAACAGCAGGTTGAGGGCTATCTTGACGCCCTCGAGTATGTTGGTACCCTTCTTCATCGAGTACTCCGTGTAGACAGCCTTGATTGGAACCTCAACGATTCTGCAACCTGCTTTAGAAGCCTCGATGATGATCTCGCTGGAGACTGCGTAGCGGTCGCAGGTTATCCTTATCTTCGCGGCACAGTCCCTACTGAAGCATCTCAGCCCGCTCTGGCTGTCGCTCACGTACTTTCCGGCGAAGACGGCAGTTATGGCGTCGAGAATGAAGTTGCCAAAGCGCTTCACGAAGGGCATCTCCCTGGTGTCGCCCTTGAGCCTAGAGCCGACCGCGAAGTCGGCCCTTCCCTCAGCGACTGGCCTCATGACGCGGAGGGCGTCACTTACAAGGTGCTGGCCGTCGGCGTCGAAGGTAACCACCAGCCGAGCGCCTTTCCTGAGGGAGTACGCTATTCCAGTTCCAAGGGCCCCGCCAAGACCCCGGTTGATGAGGTGGGTTAGGACTCGAACGCCCCGAGAACGCGCTATCTCCCCCGTTCTGTCCATGGAGCCGTCGTTCACAACCACTATCTCATCGCGCCTGAAGTAGCGGAGGAGATCGTCGAGGACTTTGCCCACCATCCGCTCCTCGTTGTATGCGGGGACAACGATGTAGGTGCTCAGGAGATTCTCAGCGAGAGCCGTGAATTCCCTCATCGTGGGAACCTCAAAGTCCGGCTCGGCATCGACCGAGAAGCTCATTCTTCCCGACTCATGGGAGGTCACAATAACGGAGAGCGCGCCCAGCTCCCTGGCCGGAAGAACATCGTAGCCGTGGTCGCCGACGACGAGGGTCTTCTCGGGGGGGACGCCGAGGGTCGAGACTATGCGCTCCAGCTGGCCGGGATTGGGCTTGAGTTCATCGGCCGGAACGTCGTCCCTGGTGGAGACCACATCGAAGTAATCAGAAATTCCGTGCATCTCAAGGGCCCTGAGCGCTGCTTCCCTGGAGCTTCGGGTCATCACCGCCAGCCGAACTCCCCGGCTCCTCAAGAAGTCTAGGGCGTCGATAACACCATCAAAGAGAAAGCTTTCCTCCATTCTCTCCGTCTCAAGCCTCACGAGGTGAGCGTAAAGCTTCCCGAATTCCCGTCCGGTTTCCCGGGCTATCCTCTGAAGGCTCTCGTACATCGGCGTGAGATCGCCAAGAAGGCGCTCTGGAATGCCCTCTGCCAGAAGGCGTGTCTTAAGCTCCTCCTTGAGTTGAGCGAAGGGCTTCGGCGCACCGACGAGGGTGCCGTCAAGGTCGAAGACCACCAGCTTGATGTCCATGCCATTTCACCGAAGGATTTATTTTCGAACGCTCGTAACGGGGTAGGGTGCCTGAGTATGATTGAGGTGGCTCCGCTTATAGGTTTAACCCTGACGCTCATCCTGACGCCTTACCTGGCCAAAACCTTGAAGAACGCAGGGGTGGTGGGAAGGGACATACACAAGCCCAACCGCCCGGAAGTGGCCGAGATGGGCGGGCTGGCACTGCTCATCACGATTCCCTTTGCCCTCGCGCCGTTCCTCGACGCTGAAACCGCGAGGGCCCTCATCACGTTCCTGCTCTTTGGCGTCGTTGGGGTGATAGACGACCTGACGGCATTAAAGCAGTCCCACAAGGTTGCGCTGTCCCTGCTGGCGGCCGTTCCCGCGGCCTTTCTCGGCGCCTCCAGCGAGGTGAGCGTTTTTGGATACACGATAAATCTAGGAATCCTGTACCCAGTCTTCGCCGTTCTCTTCGTCACGGGCTCCGCCAACCTTGTGAACATACTCGCGGGATTCAACGGGCTGGAGGTGGGGACGAGCGCGATAGCCCTGGCTTTCCTCGCCGCCATAACAGACGGCCCGGCCAGGTGGCTGGCACTCACCGGGACGGGAGCGGCCCTCGGCTTCCTCTGGTGGAACCGCTATCCAGCGAGGGTATTTCCGGGAGATACCGGAACCCTGAGCCTAGGCGCGCTGATAGGGCTGGTAGGGATAACCGGCAAGGTCGAAGTCTGCGCGGCGGTTCTGCTGGTCCCGCACTTCCTGGACTTCACGATAAAGGCCCTCGGCGTCCGTTTCGGCGTCAGAAAGCACGGGAGGACGGAAGTGATGCCGGACGGAACGCTAAAAGCTCCACCATACCCGAGCTTTCTGGGGCTGATAATGAGAAGGGTCAGGGTAACGGAGCCGCGGCTGGTGGCTATAGTCTGGGGGATAGAGTTTATTCTCGGCCTCCTGGTTCTTGCTCTTCATCTATCACCTTGACCATTCCAAAGCCGTACCTGGTCTTCTCCCCAAAGCCGTTCTCGTAGCCGAAGCGGGCTATCTCCCTCGAGCCGGTGTAGCGGAATATCATGAGAGAACCGCGGTAGTAGGTGTCCTTGACGAGTATCCTAACGGGCTTGAACTTAACGACCTCGATTGAGAAATCCCTCTCCTCGGGCATCTGTCCTATTATAGCTGAGTAACGCATTAGCATTACCTTGCGGAGCTTGTCAAAGAAGCTCTCCTCGTTGGGGTAGAGATCCCATATCTTCATTCTGTTACCGCTGAGCTTGACGGTCCTTACCATTATCGGGCTGAGGGTCGAGAAAAGGGCGCTTCTCTCGATTTTAGGCTCCTTGAGAACCTTTATGTCCTCGGCAATGAAGGCGGCATCACCTATCTGGAGAACGGGACTATCGATGAAGCCCTCAACGACGGCCTTTATCAGCTCGCTCGATGAGGAGGAGACGTAGAGAGAAACGTCATCTGAGAGAACCCTTATCCCGCGGTCTGGAATGAGTTCGCGCTTCCTCACCATTATGCGAGAGAAAGTGAAGTAATCGACATGGCTCACCTCGGCTTCCCTAGCAATCT